>NZ_JBHXMU010000030.1:0-64339 GCF_042720685.1 Kitasatospora sp. NPDC058492 | reverse complement strand
CCGCGCCCGCCCCCCCCCACCCGCCGGCGGGCGGGGGCCCGGCGGGGGGGGGCGGGGCGGGGGGCGGGGGGGGGGGGCCGGGGGGGCGGCGGGGGGGGGGGGGGGGGGGGGGGCCCCCCCCCCCCCCCCCGGCGGGGGTCAGGGGGTGCCGAGCCAGGCGGTGAGGGCGGTGCGGAGCTCGCCCTGGCCGGGGTCGACGGCGCCCCAGGCGGCGTAGCCGTCCGGGCGGATCAGCAGGACGGTGTCGCGCAGCTTGCCGTGCGGGTCGGCCGGGGCGGCGGTGACCATGCGGTCCGCCCAGGGCTCGGCGGCGGCCAGCTCGTCGTTGCTGACCAGGACGAACTTCCCCTCGCGCAGCGCCTCGTAGAGCCGCTCGGGGGCGGCCGGGGCGCCCTCGACGGGCTTGCGCAGCGCCGTCAGCCGCAGGTCCGGGACGCGCTTGCCGACCTGCGGGTGGGCGTCCTTCGGGGCCGGGTAGGAGATGTCGATGCCGGAGACCATCCGGGCGCCGCGCTCGGTGACCAGGTCGAGGTGGCCGCCGAGCGTGGTGAGCGCCCCGCGCAGTGCGCGGGTGGGGGCGGACTCGGCGAGGGCGAGCCGGATCAGCGCGCCGGAGGTGCGCAGCACCGTCCGGCCGACCGGGTGCCGTTCGCTCTGGTAGGTGTCGAGCAGGGCGTCGGTGGCGCGGCCCTGGAGGGCGGTGGCGAGCTTCCAGGACAGGTTGGCGGCGTCCTGGAGTCCGGTGTTCATGCCCTGGCCGCCGGCCGGGGAGTGGCAGTGCGCGGCGTCGCCGGCCAGGAAGACCCGGCCGGAGCGGTAGTTGGGGGCCTGGCGCTCGTCGCTGTGGAAGGTGGAGCTCCAGCGGACGTCGTGCAGGCCGTAGTCCTCGCCGAGGGTGGTCCGGGCGATGGCGGCGAGGCGCTCCGGCGAGGGGGTGGTGCCGTCCGGTTGCCGCTCCTTGCGGTCCCAGGCGATCAGCCGGTACCAGCCGTCGCCGAAGGGGGCGAGGAAGGAGAAGCCGGTCTCGTTGGCGCCGACGGTGATGGTGTCGGCGGGCTCGCGCTCCAGCCGGACGTCGGCGAGCATCACCGAGTCGACCACGGACTCGCCGGGGAACGGGATGCCGAGCAGGTCGCGCACGGTGGAGCGGACGCCGTCGGTGCCGACCGCGTACCGGGCGGTGAAGGTGTTCCCGTCGCGGGTCTCCAGGGTGACGCCCTCGGCGTCCTGGCGCAGGGCGGTGACCTCGGCGCCGCGCAGGATGGTCGCGCCGGCCTGCTCGGCGCGCTCCTGGAGCAGCCGTTCGACGTGGTACTGCGGGGTGATCAGGACGAACGGGAAGCGGGTGGGCAGCGAGCTCAGGTCGATGCCGAAGCGGTCGAACATCCTCAGGCCGGTGACCGGGCGGCCGGTGGCGATGAGGTCGTCGGCGAGGCCGCGGGCGTCCAGGAGCTCCAGGCTGCGGGCGTGCACGGCGAAGGCCCGGGTCAGGTTGGACTCGGCGCCGCGCTTCTCCAGGACGGTGACGCCGACCCCGGCCGCGGCGAGATCGCCGGCCAGTAGCAGTCCGGTCGGTCCGGCACCGACGATCAGGATGTCGGTGGCGGTCGTCGGCTTCGCGGTCATGTGTCAGCTCCCGGTGTTCGGAGGGCGGTTGGACGCCGTGTCCGGCGTTCTCCCAGACTCCATCATCCAGGGCCCGCGGGGAGCTGTGAACCGCCGGGCCCCGGCGGTGGGTGACCGCCGGGGCCCGGAGCGGATCGGACGGGGCCGGGACGGCGCTCAGCCGTGCCGGCGGACCTCCACGGTACGGAACCGGTTGGCGACGAACGCGCCGTCGCAGTAGGCCGAGTTGGCGGCCGGGTTGGCGCCGGTGCCGTGCAGGTCGGAGAAGGCGGCGGTCTGGTTGGGGTAGACGCCGCCGGTCAGGTTGAGCGAGAGCGAGACGCCGGCGTCGAGCGCGGCCGCCACCAGCAGGCCCTCCACCTCGGGCGAGGTGGTGTAGCCGGAGGCGGTCATGGCGCCCTTGTCGCGGACCGTGGTGCGCAGCAGTTCGACGGCGGCGGGGGTGGACTCGACGGCGACGGCGAAGGAGACCGGGCCGAAGCACTCGGTGCGGAAGACCGCGCGGTCGTCCGGCTTGTCGGCGTCCAGCTTGACCAGCGCGGGGGTGCGGACGGTCGCGCCGGGGAAGTCCGGCGAGGTCACCGCGCGCGGGGCGAGGGCGAGCTCGCCGTACTCGCCGCCGGCCGCGGCGGCCGAGCGCTGCAGCACGCCCGGGTTGACCACGGCGCCGAGGATGGCGGCGGCGCGGGCGTCGTCGGAGAGCAGGCCGTCGATGGCGGCGGCGAGGTCGGCGACGACCTGGTCGTAGGACTTGTCGCCCTGGTCGGTGGCGATGCCGCCGCGCGGGATCAGCAGGTTCTGCGGGGTGGTGCACATCTGGCCGCTGTAGAGCGAGAGGGCGAAGGCCAGGTTGCCGAGCATGCCCTTGTAGTCGTCGGTGGAGTCGATGACGACCGCGTTGACGCCGGCCTTCTCGGTGTACACCTCGGCCTGCTTGGCGTGCTCCTCCAGCCAGTCGCCGAAGGCGGTGGAGCCGGTGTAGTCGATCAGCCGGATCTCGGGGCGGACGGCGAGGGTCTGGGCGACGGTGCCGCCCTCGTGCTCGACGGCCAGGCAGACCAGGTTGGGGTCGTAGCCGGCCTCGGCGAGCACCTCGCGGGCGGTCCGGACGGTCAGCGCGAGCGGCAGCACGGCGCGCGGGTGCGGCTTGACCAGCACCGGGTTGCCGGTGGCCAGCGAGGCGAACAGGCCGGGGTAGCCGTTCCAGGTGGGGAAGGTGTTGCAGCCGACCAGCAGTGCGAGGCCGCGCGGGACGACGGTGAACTCCTTGGTCATCACCAGTGGTTCGCGCTTGCCCTGGGGCTTGGTCCAGCCGGCCCGGCGGGGCAGCCGGGTCTGCTCGGCGTAGGCGTAGGTGACCGCCTCCAGGCCGCGGTCCTGGGCGTGCGGGCCGCCGGCCTGGAAGGCCATGCCGTAGGCCTGGCCGGTGGTGTGCATGACGGCCTGGCCGAACTCGTGGGAGCGGGCGTTGATCCGGTGCAGGATCTCCAGGCAAACGGCGGCGCGTTCCAGCGGGGTGGCGGCGGCCCAGTCGGGCCGGGCGGCGCTCAGCGCGGCGATCAGCGCGTCCGGCTCGGCGTGCGGGTAGCCGATGCCCAGCTCGATGCCGTACGGGGAGGCTTCGCCGCCGACCAGGTCGCCGTCGGCGGGGTGGCCGTCGAGGGTGAACGGCTTGCCGAGCAGGGCGTCGAAGGCGGCCTTGCCGTCCGCCGGGCCGCTCTCGCCGTACGCCTTCGGGAACTCGGGGTAGGGCGACCAGTAGTCGCGCTTGGCGGCGGCGTCGAGGGCGGCGTCCAGGGTGGCCTGGTGGCGCTCGACCAGCTCGCCGACGAGGGGGTGGGTGACCGCTGCGGACATCTGTGCGCTCCTCAGGAGGGAGGACGGGACACGTCACAGGGTAACCGAACGATCGGTCGGCTCAAGAGGGTGCAGGGGACGGAATCCGGGAAAACGCACGGGGGTGGTGTCCGGAAACGCGCGGGCGCGGTGTCCGGGAAACGCGCGGGGGCGCGTCCGTGGTGGACGCGCCCCCGTGGGCCGGTGCCGGGCAGGGCCTACGGCACGCCCAGCTCGAAGATGACGTACCCCGCGTACCAGCCGGAGGCGACCGCGCCGAACCCCAGCACCGCGGCCAGCACCGGCCAGCTGAGCTTGCGCATCGCCACCG
This sequence comes from Kitasatospora sp. NPDC058492, assembly GCF_042720685.1. Lineage (NCBI taxonomy): Bacteria > Bacillati > Actinomycetota > Actinomycetes > Kitasatosporales > Streptomycetaceae > Kitasatospora > Kitasatospora sp. NPDC058492. The sequence goes on along the minus strand of NZ_JBHXMU010000030.1, from coordinate 60,546 downwards.
CGAGCGCGATCAGCAGCGGGAACGCCGGCAGCAGGTAGCGCGAGACGTTGCCGAAGATGCCGAGGCTCCCCAGCACCGAGACGATCGTGGCCAGCGTGTAGGCGGTGAGCACCAGCGGCGGGCGCAGCCGGATCAGCAGCACGATCAGCACGGGCAGGGTGAGCACGATCAGGGTGGCGAAGAGGTCCGGCACCGGGAACGCGAACGGGTAGTCGTTGCGGCCCAGCAGCACGCCGCGGATCGCGTGCCAGGTGCCCTGGCCCCAGTCGAAGTAGTGCAGCCAGGCGTCGTGCTGGAGCCGGAAGTAGCCGCCCCACTCGCCCATCCGCCAGCCCACCCAGGCCACGTAGCCGAGCAGGCCGACCGGGGCCAGCAGCATCGCGGTCAGCGGGCGCAGGACGCCGCTCTCCCGCCGGTACAGCTCCACCAGCGCGGCCAGGCCGACCGCGCCTATCAGCGCCGCGGCGGTCGGCCGGTTGAGCCCGGTGACCAGGGTGATCACCCCGGCGGCGACCCACTGCTTGGTCATCACGCAGTAGCAGGCCCAGGCGGCCAGCGCGACGAAGGTGGAGTCCGAGTAGACCGCCCACTCGGCGCCCGAGCCCGGGGCGATCGCCCAGATCCCGGCCGCGATCACGCCCGCCCTGGGGCCGGCCATCCGGTCCACCACGGCGTAGATCCCGGCGGCGGCGAACAGCGAGGCCACCACCGACACCAGCATCCCGGCGCCGTACAGGCCGAGGCCGGTGACGTCCGAGGTCATCCGCATCAGGCCCGGGTAGAGCGGGAAGAACGCGGCGGAGTTCTGCTCGACGGAGAAGCCGACCGGGCCGTTGGGGATCGTGACCAGCGCCGGGTGGTAGCCGAACTGGGCCACCTGCTGGTACCACCAGCCGTCCCAGGTGGCCAGCACGTCCCAGGGGTTGGCGCCGCCGCCGAACCGGGCCGGCTTCTTGAGGTAGTCGCCGGAGAAGGAGAGCAGCTTCATGAAGACGGTGAAGCCGATCAGCTTCAGCACCGCGTAGCACCACACCGCCGGCCCGAACCGGACCACCAGGGCGCGGGCGCCTTCCCGCCAGCCGCTGCCGGGCACGCCCCCCGGATCATCGCTGCGCTGCTCGGGCACGTCGGAGGCGACGGCCGGTATTGCGTTCATTCGGACTGGACCCCACCCTGCTGGACGTGGACGATCGTCCGCCGAGTCTAGGGCCTGCGCATCGGGGCCTGGTGTGGACCAACCGACCCGATCGCGTACGGCGCGGGGCGGCCGGGGATACTCGGAGGATGGCCGATCACAGCACGCGTACCGCCTACACCGTGGAGTCACTGCTCGCGGTGACCGTCGACGTGTTCAACGAGCGCGGCTACGACGGCACCTCGATGGAGGACCTGTCCCGGGCGGCCGGGATCTCCAAGTCGTCCATCTACCACCACGTCCGCGGCAAGGAGGAGCTGCTGCGGCTGGCCGTCGGGCGGGCGCTGGACGGGCTGTTCGCGATCCTGGCCGAGCCGGCGGCGGTGCGGGGCCCGGCGGTGGAGCGGCTGGAGCACGTGGTGCGCCGCACCGCCGAGGTGCTGCTCGCGGAACTGCCGTACGTGACACTGCTGCTGCGGGTGCGCGGGAACACGGTGACCGAGCAGTGGGCGCTGGAGCGGCGCCGGGAGTTCGACCACCAGGTCGCCGAGCTGCTGCGGGCGGCGGTCGCGGACGGTGCGCTGCGCGCGGACGTCGAGCCGCGGTTGGCCACCCGGCTGCTGTTCGGGATGATCAACTCGATCGTGGAGTGGTACCGGCCGGGCCTCAAGGGCACCGACGGCGTCGCGGACGCGGTCGTCCACCTGGCCTTCGACGGGCTGCGCGCGCGGTAGCCGCCACCGGCCGGCCGGTGGCCCGGCCGTCAGTCCGGGGGGACCTGGTCGGTCTCCTCGAAGATCAGCATGGTCCGGGTGCCGAGCACCTGGGGGATGGACTGGATGCTGCCCAGCACCAGCTCCCGCAGCGCGTGGTTGTCCGCGGTGTGCACCAGCAGCAGGACGTCGAAGTCTCCGCCGACCAGGGCGATGTGGGCGACCCCGGGGAGCTCCAGCAGCTGCCCCCGGACCGTGCGCCAGGAGTTCTGGACGATCTTCAGGGTGATGTACGCGGACGCGCCCTGACCTGCCCGTTCGTGGTCGACGCGGGCGGTGAAGCCGCGAATGATGCCGTCCTCGACCATCCTGGAGATCCGGGCGTAGGCGTTCGCCCGGGACACGTGCACCCGCTCGGCCACCGAGCGGATCGAGGCGCGGCCGTCCTGCTGCAGCAGCCGCAGGATCGAACGGTCGACCCGGTCGAGTCTGGACATCTGTTCAGCCGACATGACCCCCCACCCTCGCCGATTGGACACACTGCCACCAGTCGACCGCCGCTCAGGCCGAATGTCCACCACCTTGTCACGCTTCTGGTCAAGATGAACAGACGACCGAACAATCGGTAGGGAGCCCCCGCCACCCCAGGAGGTGCCCCGAGATGACCGTTCTCGACCACAGACACCACACGGCGGTGCCCGGCTGGACCCCCGGGGCCACCGCCCCGCGGACCGACCCGGCCCCCCTGCTCCCGGACGCCTCACCGGTCCGGGTGCTCGGCACCCCCGCGCTGGAGAAGTACGACCCCGCACTGCTGCGCGAGCTGTACCGCCGCCTGGTGGTCGGCCGCCGCTTCAACCAGCAGGCCACCACCCTGACCAAGCAGGGCCGGCTGGCCGTCTACCCGGCGTCCACCGGCCAGGAGGCCTGCCAGGTCGCCGCCGCGCTGGTGCTCGGCGAGGCCGACTGGCTGTTCCCCAGCTACCGCGACACCCTCGCGGTGGTCTCCCGGGGCGTCGACCCGCTGGAGGCGCTGACCCTGCTGCGCGGCACCGCCCACACCGGCTACGACCCGCGCGCCACCCGCACCGCCCCGCTCTGCACCCCGCTCGCCACCCAGGCCCCGCACGCCGTCGGGCTGGCGCACGCCGCCCGGCTGGCCGGCGAGCCGGTGGTCGCACTGGCCATGCTCGGCGACGGCGGCACCAGCGAGGGCGACTTCCACGAGGCGCTGAACTTCGCCGCGGTGCTCCAGGCACCGGTGGTCTTCCTGGTGCAGAACAACGGCTACGCGATATCCGTCCCGCTCAGCGCGCAGTCCGCCGCGCCCACCCTCGCCCACAAGGCCGTCGGCTACGGCATGCCGGGCCGGCTGGTGGACGGCAACGACGCGCCCGCCGTGCACGGCGTCCTGACCGAGGCGGTCGAGCGGGCCAGGACCGGCGGCGGCCCGACCCTGGTCGAGGCGCTCACCTACCGGGTCGAGGCGCACACCAACGCCGACGACGCCACCCGCTACCGCACCGATCCGGAGGTGGCCGCCTGGCGGGAGTACGACCCGATCCTGCTGATGGACCGCTCGCTGCGCGAACTCGGCGTCCTGGACGACGCGCTGGTGCAGTCGGCGGCCGACGAGGGGGAGGCGCTGGCGGCCCGGATGCGGGCAGAGTTCCACGCCGACCCCGAGCTGGACCCGATGGCGCTGTTCACCCATGTCTTCGCCGAGCCGACCCCGCAACTGCGGGAACAGGCCGCCCAGTTGTCCGCCGAGCTGGCCGCCGAGGCCGAGGTGCAGCACTGATGAACCAGACGGCCACACCGACCCGTACGGCGACCATGGCGCAGGCGCTCAACGCGGCGCTGCGCGACGCCCTGCGCGAGGACCCGGCGGTGCACGTGCTCGGTGAGGACGTCGGCGCGCTCGGCGGCGTCTTCCGGATCACCGACGGGCTGACCGCCGAGTTCGGCCCCGACCGCTGCCTGGACACCCCGCTGGCCGAGGCCGGCATCCTCGGCACCGCGATCGGCATGGCGATGTACGGGCTGCGCCCGGTCGTCGAGATGCAGTTCGACGCCTTCGCCTACCCGGCGCTGGAGCAACTGTTCTCGCACGTCGCCAAGATGCGCAACCGCACGGCCGGGCGGCTCCCGCTGCCGATCACCGTCCGCATCCCGTACGGCGGCGGCATCGGCGGGGTCGAGCACCACAGCGACGCCTCCGAGGCGTACTACGCGGCCACCCCCGGCCTGCACGTGGTCACCCCGGCGACGGTCGCCGACGCGTACGGGCTGCTGCGGGCCTCGATCGCCTCCGACGACCCGGTGGTCTTCCTGGAGCCCAAGCGGCTCTACTGGGGCAAGGACGGGTTCGACCCGGCCGCGCCGGTCGAGCCGATCGGCCGGGCCGTGCTGCGGCGGCCCGGCACCTCCGCCGTGCTGATCACCTACGGGCCCTCGCTGCCGGTCTGCCTGGAGGCGGCCGAGACGGCGAAGGCCGAGGGCTGGGACCTCGCGGTGCTGGACCTGCGCACCCTGGTGCCGTTCGACGACGAGACGGTCTGCCGGGTGGTGCGCTCGCTCGGCCGGGCCGTGGTGGTGCACGAGGCGAGCGGCTTCGGTGGCACCGGTGCGGAGATCGCCGCCCGGGTCACCGAGCGCTGCTTCCACCACCTGGCCGCGCCCGTGCTGCGGGTGACCGGCTTCGACATCCCGTACCCGCCGCCGATGCTGGAGCACCACCACCTGCCCGGGGTGGACCGGATCCTGGACGCGGTCGCCCGGCTGCAGTGGGAGGACCGAGGATGATGCCCGTCGTGCGCGAGTTCCGGCTGCCCGACCTCGGTGAGGGACTCACCGGGGCCGAGGTGGTGCGGTGGCTGGTCGAGGTCGGCGAGGTGATCGCGGTCGACCAGCCGGTGGTGGAGGTGGAGACCGCCAAGGCCGTGGTGGAGGTGCCCTGCCCGTACGGCGGGGTGGTCACCGCCCGGTACGGCGAGGAGGGCGAGGAGATCGCCGTGGGCGCGCCGCTGGTGACGGTCGCGGTGGCTCCGGCGGACGGGGCCTCGCTGCTGGCCGAGGCGGCGGCCGGGATGCTGGCCGGGGCGGCGGCGGAGGTGGAGCGGCCGCTGGTCGGGTACGGGGTCGCCGAGCCGGGGAAGGGCGGGCGGCGGCGCCGGGTGGGGGGTGCTGTTCCTGTTGCTGTTCCGGTTGTTGTTGCTGCTCCCGCGCTGGTGGTGCGGACCGTTCCGGGCGTGGTGCCGGTGATCTCACCGCTGGTGCGGCGGCTGGCCCGGGAGCAGGGGGTCGACCTGGCCGCGCTCTCCGGCAGCGGCCCGGACGGGCTGATCATGCGTGCGGACATCGAACGGGCGGTCGCGGTGAAGGCGGCGGCCCCGACGGCGCCGACGGCTCCGGCGCCGGTGGCGCGGGAGGGCGTCGTCCCGCTGCGCGGGCTGCGCAAGGCGGTGGCCGAGAAGCTCAGCCGCAGCCACCGGGAGATCCCCGCCGTGACCTGCTGGGTGGACACCGATGCCACCGAACTGATGCTGCTGCGGCGGCAGTTGAATGCCGCCCCGGGCCCGAAGGTGAGCGTGCTGGCGCTGCTCGCCCGGATCTGTACGGTCGCGCTGGCCCGCTTCCCGGAGCTCAACTCCAGTATGACGGAGGATGGTTCGGGCATCATCCGGCACTCGGCGGTGCACCTGGGCTTCGCCGCGCAGGGCGAGCGGGGTCTGGTCGTCCCGGTGGTGCGGGACGCCCACGCCCGCACCACCGAGCAACTCGGCGAGGAGCTGGGCCGGTTGACCGAGGCGGCGCGCGACGGCTCGCTCACCCCGGCCGAACTGACCGGCGGCACCTTCACGTTGAACAACTACGGGGTGTTCGGCGTGGACGGCTCCACCCCGATCCTGAACCACCCCGAGGCGGCGATGCTCGGGGTCGGCCGGATCGTCGCCAAACCCTGGGTGCACGAGGGGGAGTTGGCGGTGCGCGAGGTCGTGCAGCTGTCGTTCACCTTCGACCACCGGGTCTGCGACGGCGGGACGGCGGGCGGTTTCCTGCGGTTCGTCGCGGACTGCGTGGAGCGGCCGGGGACGCTGCTGCGGCAGCTCTGAGCACGGCTCGGTCGCCCTGGGTGGCGTGCTCCGCACCCAGGGCGACGGGGCGCGAATCGAGGGAGAGTAGCGCGTCCCGGGCCCGGGTGTCCGGGCTTCGCGTGATTTGTCGGATGAGCAGTTCGGGCGTGCCACGCTGCCTAGGCGCCAGCAGAGACAAGCCAGGTGGTGGCGCAGGGCGGCCGGAGGCGAAACGATTCTCTTGGGTACTCGAAACGTTGCGGTGAAGTCCCGCAGAACACTTCTGGTCCGCACCGGGTACGGATCGGCGGGCGCCGCCTCCGTCCCGGGCCTGCCGGAGCTCCCGGCGGACGCGGCGGCGGACCCGACGGCACACGTGACGGCCGAGGTGACGGCGGCCGGGATGGCGGCCGGGATGGCAGCCGCGAGGGCGGCCGGGGCGGGGCCCGAACGGCCGCCGATGCCGCTGGACCCGCCGGACCTCCCGCCGCAGATCCCGGCCGAGGCGCCGACGGCCGTCCTCCCGGCGGTGCCCGCCCTCCCGTGGGTGCCCGTCCCGCCGGTGCAGCCGCCGGCCGTCCCCGCGCCCGGCTACCCGGAGCCGCCTGCCGAGCCGCCTGCCGCCCCCGCGTTCCGGCCGCTGTTCACCGATGCTCCCGGCCTCAACTGGGCTGGACCCGGCGACAGTTGGACCAGGGCCTGGGCCGCGCAGGAGCCCGCCGAGGGCCGGCCGACCCAACTGTCGGCCCCGCTGCCCGCCCCGCTGCCCGCCCCCGACCGCAGCGCCCCCGACCGCGGCGCCTCCGCCGTCGAACAGCCGCTCACCGTACGGGACGTGGAGCTGATCCGGGCCAGCCTGGCGGTCGTCGAGCCGGTCGCCGACCGCGCCACCGCGCACTTCTACGCGCTGATCTTCCTGCACCACCCCGAGGTCCGGGCGCTCTTCCCCGCCGCCATGGACGTCCAGCGGGACCGCCTGTTCCGCGCGCTGCTGGCCGCCGCCCGCAGCGCCGACGACCCGGCCGGCCTGCGCGTCCACCTCGGCGCGCTCGGCCGCGGCCACCGCCGGTACGGCACGCTGACCGGCCACTACGGCCCGGTGGGCGAGTGCCTGGTGCAGGCGCTGGCCAGGTACGCGGGCAGCCGGTGGGACGCCGAGACCGAGCTGGCCTGGCGCCGGGTCTACCGGCTGGTCTCCTCGATCATGATCGAGGCCGCCGAGGACGCCGCCCGCACCTCGCCGCCCTGGTGGCAGGGCGAGGTGGTCCGGCACGAGCGCCGCACCCGGGACGTCGCGGTGATCACCGTCCGGCCGGACCAGGCGTACCCGTACCGGGCCGGGCAGTACACCAGTCTGGAGACGCCCTGGTGGCCGCGGGTCTGGCGGCACTTCTCGTTCGCCTCGGCCCCCCGGCCGGACGGGCTGCTGACCTTCCACGTGAAGGCCGTCCAGGCGGGCTGGGTGAGCAACGCGCTCGTCCACCGGGCCGCGCCCGGGGACGTCCTGCGGCTGGGCCCGGCGGCCGGCACGATGACCGCCGACCACGTCGCCGGCGCGGACCTGCTCTGCCTCGGCGGCGGCACCGGCATCGCGCCGATCCGCGCGCTGGTCGAGGAGGTGGCCGAGCGCGGCACGCCGGTCGGCGCCGTCGACGTGTTCTACGGGGCCCGCCGCGCCGCCGATCTGTACGAGCTTGACGGGCTGGACGAGTTGGCCCGGCGGCTGCCGTGGCTCACGGTGCGGCCGGTGCTCTCCGGCACCGGGCCGGCCGAGGGTGCGCTGACCGGCGAACTCCCTGAGGTGGTAGGGCGGTTCGGGCCGTGGGCCGGGCGGGAGGCGTTCCTCAGCGGGCCGCCCGCGATGGTCCGCCGGGGCGTCGGGGTGCTGCTGCGCTCGGGCGTGCCGGCCGAGCGGATCCGGCACGACCTGGTGGGCGACCTCGCGGCGGGGTGAGTGGGCGGCGGGGTGAGTGGGCGGCGGGGTGATCGGTCGGTCAGCCGAGGTCCGGGGCGAGCAGCGCGCGGACGCCCTCGATGTTGGCCGCCAGGTACGCCCGCAGCCGGGGCGGGACGACGTTGACGGAGGTCACCCCCTCGCGGGTGAACGGCAACCGGACCACCTGGTACTCGCCGTTGGGCTCGTCCACCTCGGGGCCGTGCCGCCGGCTGAGGTCCATCGAGGCGAGCCGGCAGGCGAAGAAGTGCTGCACCTTGACCCCGTGCGGGTGGAGCAGGGTGCCGTCGTCATGGTGCGTGTGGCTGATGGTGTCGACGAAGGCGGGCACCACGTCGACGATCTTGCCGCCGAGTTCCTCGTCCACCTCGCGGTGCAGCGCCTCGACCACGGTGCGGTCGCCGCGTTCGACCCCGCCGCCGGGAGTGATCCAGTACGGCTGGGGCGAGCCGGGCCGGACCCGCCGGATCAGCACGATCGAGGCCGGGCCGTACGGGTCGTCCGGGTCGAGCTCCAGCAGGATCGCCCGCGCGGTGCGCTTCACCACCGGGCGGGGCGGCGGGGTTCGGTTGTCGGGGCCCATGGCGACCTCCGGGGCTGGAGCGTTGTGCGGGAGTCTCCCGCGGGACGGTCCGGCCGAAACCCGCCCGAACCGGTGCGTCCGTTCGGGGGCGGGGAGTAACTGCGGATAGATCTTGGATAGCGAAGGTGAATCTTGAACTGATCTTCCAAATGTCGATCGATTCTGATATTTACCTTCGAATCGAAGGATTTTGCCGAGTGATCGCTGTAAGAGTGATTGCAGGGAGGTCATCCCTGTGCTGCAATGAGCCACTATCGGGCAGATCGGAGGGCTTCGCTCCGGATGCCCTTTCTGTGCATTGACTCGGGCTGGGGGATGGACGTGGCCATGGATCAGATCGCAGAGCCGTCCAGGACGGTCCGCACCGGGCGCGTCGCCAGGTCGCCGACGCCCACCTCGCCGCCCGGCAGCCCGCCGACGCCCACCTCGCCGTCCACCTCGCCGTCCACCTCGCCGGGCAAAGGCCGCGGCCCCACCCTGATCGGCTCCGTCCAGCGGGCGCTGCGGCTGCTGGAGGCCGTCGGGGGATTCCGGCAGGGCGCCACCGCCAAGCAACTGGCCCGCGCCGCCGGACTGCCGCTCGGCACCGCCTACCACCTGCTGCGCACCCTCACCCACGAGGGCTACCTCCGGCGCTCCGACGGCCGGTTCTTCTACGGGGAGTCGGTCAACGGCATAGGCCGGGCCGACGACCGGCAGTCCGACCGGCACGACCTGCGCACGCGGATGCAGCGGTTACGGGACGAACTCGGGGCCCCGGTCTACTTCGCGCTCTACCGGGACGGCGAGATCCACGTGGTGGACGTCGCCGACGACCCCGGCCGCCCCGCCGTCCAGCCCTGGGCCGACCTCCGTGCCACCGGCCACGCGCACGCCATCGGCCAGTGCCTGCTCGGCCAACTGTCCGAGGAGGAGCGCCGTGACCACCTCGCCCGCCACCCGCCGGTCGGGCTCACCCCCTCCACCGTCACCGGCGAGGCCGCCGTCCTGCGCCGGCTCGCCTCGCTGCGGCCGACCATGCCCGTCCTGGAACGTCAGGAGTACGCGCTCGGCACCGTCTGCGCGGCCGTCCCCATCACCGTCGGGCCGATGGTTGCCACCATGGCCCTGTCGCTGCCGGTCGAACAGGCCGACCGGCTGACCGTCGTCGCCGGCCAACTGCGGCGCAGCGTGGGCGCGATGGGCCCGTCGTTCGTCCTCTGACGCTCCTCGCGCCGGTACGGATCCCGTCCGTTCACCATTTGAAAAAGCACACCTTGTCCACTACGTCCCCAAACGTGGACGATGGTGATCTAACAGGGATTGGTTGCACAAAACCGTCAGAAACCGCCACCCATCCAGCAATTGACGATCCCGGCCCCACGCCCGAAGCCCCCCGCATCCGAAGCCCCCCGCCCCCACCGCACGGCCCACCCGGCCGCCCCCCACGCCCCACGAGAGGTACTGGCGCCATGCAGCACAGCACAGTCCAGGGACACCTGGTGATGAACCTCGTGGTCTCGCACGAGCTCTCCTTCCGCATCGTGGTGGACCTGGAGTACGAGCCCGGCGACCCGTACGCCGTCCGGTTCACCTTCCACCTGCCCGGCGACGAACCCGTCACCTGGGTGTTCGCGCGCGAGCTGCTGCTCGACGGCATCAGCCGGCCCTCCGGCGAGGGCGACGTGCACATCCACCCGGTCGGCGAGGAGCTCACCGAGGTCTGCATCGTGCTGCACTCCCCCGAGGGGGACGCCCTGCTGCGGGCCTCGGCGCCGCCGCTGGTCGCCTTCCTGGCGCGCACCGACCGGCTGGTGCCGATGGGCCAGGAGATCACCGGGCAGGAACTCGACGCCCAGCTCGCGGACATCCTCCGGGGATGTGAGAACGCGGGGTGAGCGGTGGCCGCGCCGCCGCCACCGACGAAGGGGCCCGCGCCGGGTGAACCACCCGGGCGCGGGCCCCTCTCGTGTTCGGCCGGTCGGTGACCGGCCAGGTCGGGTTCGGCCAGTCGGTGCCCGGCCACGGCCGAGGTCAGTCGTCGTCCAGGGCCAGGTGCAGCCCCCACGAGACCAGGCTGATGATCAGCGAGCCGAGCAGCGCCGGCACGAAGCCCGTGACGTTGAAGTCCAGGTGCAGCTTCCCCGCGGCCCAGGAGGTCAGCCACAGCATCAGGGCGTTGATCACGAAGGTGATCAGCCCCAGGGTGAGGATGAACAGCGGGAACGAGAACAGCTTGACCAGCGGCTTGATCAGGAAGTTGACCAGGCCGAAGACCACGGCGACGGCGACCACCGTCAGGGCCTTGTGTCCCAGGTCGGCCTTGCCGCTCGCGAGTTGGATACCGTTGACGATCCAGGCGGCGACCCAGATGGCCACCGCGTTGATCACTGTCTTGATGAGGAAACCCTTCATGACGCCCAAGCCTGGCAGGCCCCGCCGCCCCGGGGGAAGCTCTCCTCGGACATGTTGGCGCTCCCGCCGGACATCTTGGCGCCCCCGGTCCGGCGCCCGTGGTGTTGAATGCCCGTGGCCCGCACGGTGGATGGACGAAGGAGGGGAGCAGCGGTGAAGCTGTTCCGGTTGGACGAACTGGACGTCGAACGCGCGGCGAACGACGGTGCGTACCTGCGCTTCCTGCGCGAACCGCGGATGTCGGCCGGGCTCTACGCGCTCTCCCCCGGCGACACCGACCCGCAGACCGCGCACGACCAGGACGAGATCTACCAGGTGATCAGCGGCCGCGCCGAACTGACCGTCGGCGCCGAGACCGCCACGGTCGGGCGCGGCACCGTCGTCTACGTCCCGGCCGGCACCGAGCACCGCTTCCACCACGTCACCGAGGAACTGCGGGTCCTGGTGGTGTTCTCCCCGCCCGAGGGCTGACCGTCTGCGGACCGACCGGGAACCGGCCGGGGACCTGCCGGGGACTGACCGTCCGCGGGCCGGCCGGGGCCGACCGTCTAGGGTCCTGGGCATGAGCAAGAGCCTGACGGAAGAACTCTGGGCGGCCATCGAGCCGGTGTACGCCGAGATCCTCGCCCACCCCTTCATCGGCGGCCTCACCGACGGCACCCTGCCGCGTGCGGCCTTCCGCCACTTCGTCGTCCAGGACTCGCACTACCTGCGCGACTACGCCCGCGCGCTCGCCGTCTGCGCGGCTAAGGCGCCCGGCGAGGAGGACGTGCGGGCCTTCGCCGACGACGCGGTCGGCGCGCTGGCCGCCGAACAGGGCATGCACGCCGAGTTCCTGACCGCCTTCGGCGGCAGCGCCGAGCAGGCCGCCGCCGAACCGGTGCTGCCCACCACCCGGGCCTACACCAGCTACCTGCTGGCCACCGTCTACGGCGGCTCCTTCGCCGAGGCCGTCGGCGCGGTGCTGCCCTGCTACTGGATCTACGCCCGGGTCGGCGAGGCGCTGCTCGCCCAGGGCTCCCCCGACCCGCTGTACGCCAAGTGGATCGCCACCTACGGCGACGAGGCGTTCCAGTCCGTCGTCCGCCGGGTGCTGGCGCTCACCGACCGCCTCGGCGAGGAGATCTCCCCGGCCGAACGGCGCCGGGTCGTCGAGCACTTCACGACCACCTCGCGCTACGAGTGGATGTTCTGGGACGCCGCCTGGCGCGGCGAGCGCTGGCCGGTCTGACCGCTGGTCGCATGGGGTGCGGGGCCCTTTCCGGGGGTCGTCCCCGATGCCCGTACCCGGGTCTCCCCGGGGCCCCGGGTCGGGGTGATCTAGGGGTTCTCTCCGGGCCATCGGGCCTCGTTCCGGCACTCGTGTCCCCGTACGATCGAAGTACCGAAAGCAAGCGGGATGCGGCACCGGACGGCAGCCGACCCCACGGGGAGAGAAGGAACGGTCATGGCTGAGCTCTGGAAGTCGCTGCCCTCCTGGGTGCGGAACATCGTCATCCCGGTGCTGGTCCTGGTGCTGCTCTGGAACATCGTGGGATTCGTCTTCGGTGTCGTCGGCGCCCTGCTGAGCATCATGATCAAGGTGCTGGTCGTCGCCGGTATCGCCGCCGCCGTGGTGGTCCTGGTGAAGAAGGCCGCCAAGGGCTGAGCAACCGCCCGAGGCCCGGCCCCCTGGACGGGGGCCGGGCCTTCGGCGTTCCCGGCGCGGCGTCCGGCCGGCCGGAGGCGTGCTGGACCTGCGGCGATCGGCTCGCTACGGTGTTGGGCGTCATGTGCAGGCAACACCGCCTGCCGACGCGGGAGCTCGGAGCACCGGGCTGAGAGGGCGCTGACCGGGACGTCGACGGACGGACCGACGGCTGCGTCGACCGCAGGAACCTGACCGGGTAATGCCGGCGTAGGGAGTTTGAGGTCAGATGACCACGTTCGAAGCACAGCCGCAGCCTGCCCGCAGCACCGGGAACAGCGGCACCGAGGCCGCCACCGTCACCAGCGCCGTCACCAGCGCCGGCACCGGCTACCCCACCCCGGCCTGGCGCAAGGCCTACCGCGAAGGGTCCCGGCCCGACCTGCGGGTCCCGTACCGCGAGGTGCAGCTCACCAACGGCAGGACCGTCCCGCTGTACGACACCTCCGGCCCGTACACCGACCAGGCCTACGAACCCGACGTGCGGCGCGGCCTGCCCGCCCTGCGCGACGCCTGGATCCGCCTGCGCGGCGACGTCGAGGAGTACGACGGCCGTGAGGCGCGCCCCGAGGACGACGGGATCAAGCACACCTCGCCGCGCGGCGGAAACCTGCGCAACCTGGACGCCGTCTTCCCGGGCCGCCCGCGCCGCCCGCTGCGCGGCCGCGGTGGTGCCGCCGTCACCCAACTCGCCTACGCCAAGCGGGGCGTGGTCACCCCCGAGATGGAGTTCGTGGCGCTGCGCGAGGGCCTCGCCCCCGAGTACGTGCGGGCCGAGGTGGCCCGCGGCCGGGCGGTCATCCCGGTCAACGTGAACCACCCCGAGGTGGAGCCGGCGATCATCGGCACCAACTTCCTGGTGAAGATCAACGCCAACATCGGCAACTCCGCCGTCACCTCCTCGATCGAGGAGGAGGTGGAGAAGATGACCTGGGCCACCCGTTGGGGCGCCGACACCGTCATGGACCTCTCCACCGGCCGCAACATCCACACCACCCGCGAGTGGATCCTGCGCAACTCCCCTGTGCCGATCGGCACCGTGCCGCTCTACCAGGCCCTGGAGAAGGTCGACGGCAAGGCCGAGGACCTGAGCTGGGAGGTGTACCGGGACACCGTCATCGAGCAGTGCGAGCAGGGCGTCGACTACATGACCGTCCACGCCGGCGTCCTGCTCCGGTACGTCCCGCTGACCGCCCGCCGCAAGACCGGCATCGTCTCGCGCGGCGGCTCGATCATGGCCGCCTGGTGCCTGGCGCACCACCAGGAGAACTTCCTCTACACCAACTTCGAGGAGCTCTGCGACATCCTCGCGCGCTACGACGTCACCTTCTCGCTCGGCGACGGCCTGCGCCCCGGCTCCATCGCGGACGCCAACGACGAGGCGCAGTTCGCCGAACTGCGCACCCTCGGCGAGCTCGGCCGGATCGCCCGCGAGCGCGACGTCCAGGTGATGATCGAGGGCCCGGGCCACGTCCCGATGCACAAGATCAAGGAGAACATGGATCTCCAGCAGGAGATCTGCGACGAGGCGCCGTTCTACACCCTCGGCCCGCTCACCACCGACGTCGCCCCCGGCTACGACCACATCACCTCGGGCATCGGCGCCGCGATGATCGCCTGGTGGGGCACCGCGATGCTCTGCTACGTCACGCCCAAGGAGCACCTGGGCCTGCCCAACCGCGACGACGTCAAGACCGGCGTGATCACCTACAAGATCGCCGCCCACGCCGCCGACCTCGCCAAGGGCCACCCCGGCGCCCAGGACTGGGACGACGCCCTCTCCGACGCCCGCTTCGAGTTCCGCTGGGAGGACCAGTTCAACCTGGCCCTCGACCCGGAGACCGCCCGCGCCTTCCACGACGAGACCCTCCCCGCCGAACCCGCCAAGACGGCCCACTTCTGCTCCATGTGCGGCCCGAAGTTCTGCTCGATGAAGATCAGTCAGAAGATCCGCGCCGAGCACGGCGACGGTTCCAGCGCCGTGGAGACCGAGTTCGACGCCGAGGCCCTGGCGGGCATGGCGGAGAAGTCCGCCGAGTTCGCCGCCCAGGGCAACCGCGTCTACCTCCCCCTCGCCGACTGACGTCGTTCTGTCGAAGCGCTGCTCCGGGTGTCTCGCTGTTCCTGTGGCAGCGCTTCGGCATGCCTGGGCCACGGGGCTGCACGCGGGCCACCGGGGGAGCCGGTCGCCGAGCTAGTATTACGTGGTAGTGGTAATACGTGCTACTTCGGAGGCGGGAGATGCGGCTCAACAGCAAGGGGCAGGTCACGATCCCTGCGGATCTTCGCGAGAAGTGCGGCCTGCGTCCCGGGGACGAGGTGGACGTCATCGAGGAGGACGGCGTCCTGCGGATAGTGCGTCGGGCAGGCCACACCACCAGAGGGCAGCGGGCGGCCCGCCGGATGAGGGGAAGTGCCGAGGGCGGCATGTCCACTGACGAGATCATGGAGCTGCTGCGTGGCGAGTAGCCGACTGAGGCTGGTCGGTCCGGGCCGGGCGCGGCCGGTGACGCTGGTGGACTCCTGCGTGCTGCTGGATCTGATGACGGACGACGAGACCTGGGCCGATTGGTCGGAGGCCGCGCTGTCCAAGGCCCAGGACGAGGGCGAAGTGGTGATCAACCCGATCGTCTACGCGGAGGTCTCGGTGGCGTACGCCGCGATCGAGGACCTTGACGCCGTCCTTCCGCCCGAGGACTTCGCGCGGGAGCCGCTCCCTTGCGAGGCGGGGTTCCTGGCCGGCAAGGCATTTCTGCTGTACCGCAAGCGCGGCGGGCAGAAGACCGCACCGTTGCCGGACTTCTACATCGGTGCGCATGCGGCGGTGCGCGGCTACCGGTTGTTGACCCGTGATGCCACGCGCTACCGCACGTACTTCCCGACCATCGAGTTGATCTGCCCCTAGTCGGGCTGCCACTGGCCGACTGAGGCTGCCGTGCACGGCGAGCCCTCCCCCGGGTGCGGGGGAGGGCTCGCCGCGCGAACCGCGCGGGCTTGACTGTCTGCATTGTGCAGGCATCGGCGCTAGAATGCAGATATGACAGCGCTCACCATCCGGGACGTCCCGGACGACCAGATCCAGACCCTGAAGGTCCGCGCCGCCCAGGCCGGCAAGTCGCTGCAGGCGTTCATGCAGGACCTGATCGCCAGGGAGGCGTCCAGGCCCACGATGGCGGAGATGATGGCGCGGCTGGACCGCGAGACCACCGCCCGCGTCAGTGCCGCCGACGTCGTCGCGGCCATCGACGAGGGGCGAGCCGGGCGTTGATCGTCATCGACTGTTCCGCCCTGGTCCTGGTCCTCACGGCGCACGGCCCGGACGGAGAACTCGTCCGGGGCCGGGTGGCCGTGGCGGGGGACGTCTACGCCCCCACCCTCCTGGACTACGAGATCCAGTCGGCCCTTCTCGGCATGCAGCGGGGCGGCAAGCTGACCGAGCGGGAAGTGGAACGAGCGGTCGCCGCCTACCGGATGCTTCCCATTGCCAAGCGGGAGACGCTGGCGTTCTGGGACAGGGTGAAGAAGCTGCATGCCAACCTCAGCGCCTACGACGCCCAGTACGTCGCCCTGGCGGAAGCCCTCGGCGTACCGCTGATCACCAGTGACGCGAGGATCAGGCGCAGCGGCGCGGCGAAGTGCGACATCGAGGTCTTCGCCTCGACCGGCCCCTAGCCGGAGCAGCGCGCCTCAGCGGTGCCCGGCGGGGCGGTGCGGGTCAGGCGAGGGCGGGGGCGGGTTCGAGGAGGCCGGTGGCGCGGTCGGCGGTGAGGATGCCGAGGATGTAGCCGTCGTCGTCGACGACGGGCCAGACCGCCATGCGTTTGATCCGCATCGTGATCGCGGCCAGGGCCAGGCCCAGGGCCGGCCAGGCGAACGGGCCGCGCTGGTGCGCGGTGGCGCCGATCGAGGTCCGCTCGGTGGTCCGGGGGTGCTCCAGGAAGGTGTGGAGCCCGGTGCGGGTGACCAGCCCCTCGCACCGGCCGTCGTGGTCGCGGACGAGCAGGTACTCGACGTGGGCGCCGCGCAGGATGTCGTTGGCCTGGTCGACGGTGCTGTCGTCGGCTATCTGGTACTCGCAGGGCTCCATCGCGTCGGCGACCGTGAGGCCGTGACCGGTGCGTGTCGCCTGCGGGGCGTGAGTGGTCACGGTGGTCACCGCTTCCCGTCCCCGGGTGCCCGGCCGGAACGGCTCGGACGACCCTTCACCCAGAACGAAGCCGGAACGGGTACCGGGATGCGGAATGCCCTGGATGTCTTCGAGCGTACTCCCGTGACGGGAGGCCCGTCGGAGGGTGCCGCGGAGTACCGTTGGGAGACAACCGAGGACATTCCGTATACCGGTACCGGCGCTGGTGTCGCCCTAGGTCATGACAGGTCCCTGCGGACCGGACGGGCGGCTTCTGATGCTGCCGATCCCCCTCCCTGTTCCCGCCACCCCCGGGCCGTGGTCCGTGCCCGGCGTCCCGCTGCTGCCACGTCTGGTGCTGGAGCCGACGATGTCGCGGGGCGGGGTCTTCGACGGCGCCTGGTGGCCGCGTTCGAACCGGGTGCTGGCCGAACTGCCGGACTTGGTCACCGCGCTCGGCGCCCACCTGGGGCGCATCATCCGGGTGGGCCTCGACACCTCGGCCTGGGACGGCGTGCCCCGGTCCGTCGTGGTGAACGGCCTCCTGATCAGGGTCAACTGGCTCACCAGCAGCCACGCGACCATCAGCGTCACCCGCGGCTTCCAGGACCACTTCCTCCTCCTGGTCGTGCCGCCCCGCACCGACCCGGAGAAGGCCTCCACGGCGATGGCGGGGGCGTCCGCGACCGGGAACCACACCCCGGCGGCCGAACTGCTGACCTCCTGACGGCTGTTGCCCACCGGCACCCGGTGAACCGAGCCGGAAGACGACGGTCTGCACCCGGGGGGAACCGGCTCCCCCGTGCGGGGGAGCAGCGGCACACCACCGGACGTCGTACCGGGGTATGACGGTTGATCCGGCCCCGTGGTGTGACGACCGCCCGGTCGGTGTCACGGGAGGGTGAGGCCAACAGCCGAACGAGGGTGAGGAGCCCGAAGATGTCCGCGATCCGCCGTCAGACCAGCACCGCCGCCCGGGCCTTCCTGGCGTTGCCGGCCGGGGTGGTGGGGGCGGCGCTGGTGCTCGCCGGCCGGCCCGGTCGGGCCGCGCGGTGGCAGGCGTGGGTGTCCGGGGGCCGGGGCTGGACCGGTGGCCGGGTGCTGGGGCGGGCGGCGCTCGGGTTGCCGTTGGACGCGGCGGCGTTCCTGCTGGTGGGGTACTCGCTCTTCAACTCGGTGCGGAACTTCGGGTACCCGGTCTGGTACCTGGACACGGACTACCACCAGGCCTGGGGCGGCCCGACCATGGCCGGGGTGTGGGCGGTGCACGCGGCCGGCTGGGGGCTCTGCCTGTACGTGCTGCTGCGCTGGCCGGTGGGGTGGCTCGCGCGCGGCCAGCGGGCGCTGGGCGAGCGGCTGCTGGGCGGGCGGCCGCCGGTGTCCGGTGTTCAGGTGACGTCGTCGGGGCTGGTGAAGGCGGGGCTGGTGTAGCCGGGGGCGGTGAAGTCGGGGGCCGGGGTGGGGACGGTGCCGGGGCTGGTGAAGTCGGGTGAGGTGTAGTCGGCGGTGGGGACGGGGCCCGGGCTGGAGAAGTCGGGTGAGGTGTACCCCGGGCTGGTGAAGTCGGGGGCGCCGGCGGGGACGGCGGGCAGGTGGGTGTGCAGGTAGGGGAGCAGGCCGTGGTCGCGCAGCGCGGTGCGCCATTCGCGGCGGGCGTCGGCGAGTTCGGCGGCGAGTTCGGGGTCGGTGCCGGCCGGGGCGGCGGCGCCGCCGTCGCGTATGGCGGTGAGGACGAGTCCGATGATGCCGATGGCCATCGCGGCGACTCCGGCGGCGAGGGCGACCCAGCCGGCGGTGACGAGGCTGCGGGCGAGGGTGAGGTCGGGGTTGGCGGCGCGCAGCAGGTAGCCGATGAGCAGCAGGACGAGGGCGGCGGTCCAGGCGAGGACCGGGGTGAGCACGGTGAGGACGGGGAAGAGCCCGGCGCCGCCGTTGGCGGAGCGCAGTTGGGTGAGCAGTCCGGGGGCGATGGGTTCGGCGCCCGGGGGCGGCGGGGGTGTGGTGCGCAGGGTCTCGCGCAGCCGGGTGTAGTGCGCGTACTCGGTGGCGGCCGCGGCGGCGATGGCGTCGGCGTCGCGCAGGGCGCGGATGCGCAGCTGGTCGGTGGTGAGCGCGCCGGGTGCGCGTAGGGCGGTGAGGACGGTGCGGTCGCGCAGGGCTTCGGCGAGGAGGCGCTCGTATTCCGGGCGGTCCTCGGCGAGCAGCGGCGGGGGGTTGGTCATGGGGACCCCGTTCATGCGGACCCCGGTTCGCTCCGCCCCAGGGGCCGCGGGGCCCTCAGGGGCGCCGAAACGGGCGCGGAGGCGGGCCGCCGGACGGGCGGCCGGGTGTGGTGTGCCTCATGGTAGGGGCGGGCGCGGCCGTGCTGACAGTCGGTTTCCGGAATTTCGCGCCCCGGCCCGCGCGCGTGCGGTGGCCCGGGCGCCGGGAACGCCCGTTCGACCGGCCCCGGTTCGCGGGCCTCAGTTGACGGGGAGTCGGGCGACGAGCAGGCGCCCTTCCATGGTGACACCGCCGTCCATGGCCACCGCGAGGTCGTCGGCGTAGACGTAGGGGCCGGGGATGTGCGGCGGCTGGCCGTCGTCGGCGTGCACCGCGCCGGTGAGGTACGGGATGGGGCTGTGCCCGTGCACGATGCGGGTGCCGCCGTAGGTGTCGAGGAGTTCGTGGACGGCCGTCGGGCCGGCGTCGCCGCGGAAGGCGAAGCGCTTGGTGAAGCGGCGGAAGCAGTCCCACCACTCGTCGACGCCCTCGTCGGCGAGCAGGCTGTGGACGGCGTCGTTGACGTCGGGGATGGACTCGCCGTACTCCAGGTACGCGGTGGTGTCGGAGTGCAGCAGCAGGTGGCCGTCCTCCAGCGCGATGGCGGGCAGCCGGGAGAGCCAGCTGATGTGGTGGCCCTCCAGGCGGTCCAGGTCGTGCTGCTGGCCGCCGTTGAGCCGCCAGGCGGCGAGGAAGGAGGCGGTGCCGGCGGTGGACTGGACGGGTTCGTCGCCGTACCGGGCGGCGCCGAGGAAGAGCAGTTCGTGATTGCCCATCAGGGCACGGCAGTAGCCGCCGGCGGCGGCGGCTTCGGCGGCGAGCTGCATCACGAGGTCGATGACGCCGATGCCGTCGGGGCCGCGGTCGGTGAAGTCGCCGAGGAACCAGATCCGGGAGCGGCCGGCGGACCAGTGGCCTTCGGCGTCGATCAGGCCCTGGTGGCGCAGCTCGGCGCGCAGTTCCTCCAGGTAGCCGTGCACGTCGCCGACGACGTAGAGCGGGCCGGGGGGCTCGCCGGGGCCGGGGGCGGGGTACGGGTAGCTGGGCGCGGAGGGGTCGGGCAGCGGCGGGCCGAGTTCGATGGTCGGCGGGTCGTCGCGGCCGGGGGCCTGGTGGCCGGGGGGCTGCTGGTCGTGCAGGGCCGGCTCGTAGCCGGGGTGGTCCTGGTGGAAGACCGGGGCGTTCTCCGGGGCGTGCACGGTGTGGTCCTGCCCGTCGGCGGGCCAGTGCTGCTCCAGGTAGCGGGCTCCGCCGTAGCCGCTGTAGGTCTCCGCTTCGTACGGCGTGCCGGGGTAGCCGGTGGCGGGCTCCGGTTCGTAGTAGGTGCCGTACGGCAGCACGTCGAGGTCCGGCTGGTGGCGGGGGCCTGAGTCGGGGTGTTCAGGCCCGGGGAAGCGGTCCTCGGGTGTCATTCGCCCATCATAGGAAGACCACTCTCCCGGCGTCGTCACCTGGTGGGTATCCAATCCTCCGGAGCGTCAGCCGGGCCGTCCCGCAAGGTCCGTTTTGTCCCGGCTCGGTATGGTCTAGACCTCGCCCGGGGGCCGGGGAGGGCTGACGGTGGTGCGCGGGCTCCGGCGCAGGGAGGACGCGCGGACGATCAGCTCGGTCGGCATCAGGGTGCCCGGTGGCGGGCCGGTGCCGGCGGTGCGGAAGCGCGGCGGGAAGAGCCGGGCGATGTCGACGCCCGTCCCGGAGTCGACGCCCTCGATGGCGTCGATGAGCAGGTTGACCACGGTGGTGCCGATCCGGCGGGGCTTGAGGGAGAGCGTGGTGATCGGCGGTTCGGTGGTGGCGTAGACGTCGCTCTCGCTGCAGCAGACCAGCAGCAGGTCGTCGGGGACCCGCAGGCCGTAGCGGCGGGCGGCGGCGAGCAGGTCGGTGCCGTTGGGGTCGAACAGGCCGTAGACGGCGTCGGGCCGGTCGGGGCGGGCGAGCAGCCGGTCGGCGGCGACGGCGCCGGCGGCCGGGTCGTGCGCGGGGTAGGCCTCGTAGACCGGCTCCTGGCCGACCTTGGCGCACCAGCCGAGGTAGGCCTCGGTGGAGAGCCGGGTGTAGGTGTCGGTGCTGGTGCCGGTGAGCAGGCCGATGCGGCGGGCGCCGGCCTCGGAGAGGTGGTCGAGGATGCCGAGCACGGCGGCCTCGTGGTCGTTGTCGACCCAGGCGGTGACCGGGCAGTTGCCGGGCTTGCCGTCGCTGACGACCGGGACGCCGGACCGGTACAGCTCGCTGACCAGGGGGTCCTGGTCGGGCGGGTCGATCACCACGGTGCCGTCCAGGGCGATGTTGCCCCAGACGTCGTGGCGGGAGGAGGCGGGCAGCACCACCAGCGCGTAGCCGCGGCCGAGGGCGGCGCTGGTGGCGGCCCGGGCCATCTCGGCGAAGTACGCGAACTCCGTGAAGGTGAACGGTTCTTCGCCGTAGGTCGTGACGGTCAGCCCGATCAGGCCGGACCGTCCGGTGCGCAGGGTGCGGGCGGCCGCGGAGGGCCGGTAGCCGAGGCGTTCGGCGACCTCGCGCACCCGGCTGCGGGTCTCGTCGGGCAGGCGGCCCTTTCCGTTCAGCGCGTCGGAGACGGTGGTGATCGACACTCCGGCGGCTGCTGCCACATCCCGGATGCCGGCCCGCTCCAGACGCCGTGAGGTGGTGGGACGCCGACCGCTCTGGTTGGCTGCTGCTGTCATGGCGGACCGATCGTATGGCTCCTGACAAGGGTCTGTGACCGGCGCATCGGGAGCCCTCGGAGATACGTTTCTCCAAGAGTGAGCCGGGGTGCGCTCCTTCGATACCCGCACGAAACCAGCCGTCTTACCTCTGACATGTGCCAAAGGAACCCGGCAGAATGGCTGATCTGCGCCTGTCACCCGACCGGGCATCTCACCCCTACGGGTGAGCGCGGTCGGTATCGTTCAAGGCACCCGACCGGGGTGCCCCGGACGCGTTCCGAGATCCCGGGCACGGTGGCGATCCCACAGGTGGCGGGGGCGACCGCACCGGAGAACACGCGCCGAACACGCGCCGAACGCGTGCCGAACGCGCGCGGACAGCATCGAGAAGGAGTAGGACCGTGACGAGTACGTCAGCGCAGGGCCCGCGGCTGCGGCCGACCCTGGACGGCATCCCCACCTACAAGCCCGGCAAGCCGGCCGGCGCCGACGCGTACAAGCTGTCCTCCAACGAGAACCCGTACGACCCGCTGCCCGGCGTGCTGGAGGCGGCGGTCGCGGCGGCCGGCTCGCTCAACCGCTACCCCGACATGGCCGTCGGCGAGCTCAGCGAGGTGCTGGCTGAGCGCTTCGGCGTGCCCGTCGAGCACATCGCCACCGGCACCGGCTCGGTCGGCGTCGCCCAGTCGCTGATCCTCGCCACGGCGGGCCCCGGCGACGAGGTGGTCTTCGCCTGGCGCTCCTTCGAGGCGTACCCGATCATCACCCAGGTCGCCGGCGCGACCCCCGTCCCGGTGCCGATCACCGAGGCCGGCGACCACGACCTGGACGCGATGCTCGCCGCGATCACCCCGAAGACCCGGCTGGTGTTCGTCTGCAACCCCAACAACCCCACCGGCAACGTGATCCACCGCGCCGAGCTGGAGCGCTTCCTGGACGCCGTCCCGTCCGACGTCCTGGTGGTCGTCGACGAGGCGTACATCGAGTTCATCCGCGACCCCGAGGTGCCCAACGGCATCGACCTCTACCGGGACCGCCCCAACGTCTGCGTGCTGCGCACCTTCTCCAAGGCGTACGGCCTCGCGGGCATGCGGGTCGGCTTCGCGATCGCGCACGAGCCGGTGGCCAACGCGCTGCGCAAGACCGCCGTCCCGTTCGGCGTCAGCCAGCTCGCCCAGAACGCCGCCGTCGCCTCGGTGCGCGCCGAGCAGGCGCTGCTGGAGCGGGTGGACGCGCTGGTCGAGGAGCGCACCCGGGTGGTGGCCGCGCTGCGCGCCCAGGGCTGGGAGATCCCGGACTCGCAGGCCAACTTCGTCTGGCTGGGCCTCGGCGAGCGCTCGCAGGAGTTCGCCGTCGCGTGCGCCGAGGCCGGGGTGATCGTCCGGCCGTTCCCGGAGGGCGTCCGGATCTCGATCGGCGAGACCGAGGGCAACTCGATCTTCCTCTCGGTGGCCGAGGCGTTCCGCAAGACGCTCTGATCCCTCTCTTCTCCGTAGGGGCGCGCCGTTCGCGGTGCGCCCCTACGGCGTTCCCGGGGGCCTGGGGCCGGTCGGCGGTGGGACCCGGGGCGCTGCCGGATGGCTGGAGATCACCGGAACTCACCGGAACTCACTGGGAGCCCGCTGGGAGTTCGGCCAACGAAGGCCCACGGCACGGCCAAGGCGCCCGCGCGAACCGGGCGGTGTGACCGGAATGCCCGGATCCGCCCGGTCAGTCTTCTCCCAGCCCGCGCCCAGGGCTCCGCAAGAGCGCCCAGGAAAGCTGTCCGGCATGAAGGTGCTCCCGCGACGGCGAGGCGTCGTCCTCGTCAACTCCGCGCTCGGCGTGGCGCTCCTGGGCGGTGCCGCCCTGGTGTACGCCACAGTGAACAGCGGCACCAGTGCCGCCGCCGGCAAGACCCAGATCCGTACGGCGACCGTGGCCAAGGGAACGGTCCTGGCCACCGTGTCCGGAACCGGCACCCTGGTCTCACCGACCGACGCGGCCCAGGACTTCGCCACCGGCGGCCGGCTCACCTCGGTCAAGGTCGCGGTCGGGGACGCCGTCAAGAAGGGCCAGCTGCTCGCCACCGTCGACACCACGGCCGCCCAGCAGCAGGTGGACGCCGCCCAGGCGTCCCTCACCACGGCCGACGCCAACCTCACCAAGGCGCAGGCCGGTGTCACCACCACGACCACCCAGCCGCTGCCGGGTGCGACCTCCGGCGCCGGCGGCAACGGCGGCGGTGGTGGGGAACGCGGAGCGGGCGCGAACAGCACGCCCGCTCCGCAGACCACCACCATCACCACCACCAAGGTCGACGACGCGGCCGTCGCCCAGGCCCAGCAGCAGGTCGCCACCGCGCAGACCACCCTCGCCAACGCCCAGGCGGCGCTGACCGGCACCACCCTGACCGCCTCGGTGGACGGGACGGTCGCGTCCGTCTCGGCGAAGGTCGGCGACACCGTGGGCGCGAGCTCCGGCGGCTCGTCCGGCTCGTCCGGCTCCTCCGGGTCGTCCGGGTCGACCGGCAAGTCGTCCACCGGCAGCACCGCTTCGGGCGGCGCGCCGAGCGGCTTCATCGTGCTGACCAACCCGACCGGGATGCAGGTCACCGCCAACTTCTCCGAGCTGGACTCGCTCAAGCTCAAGAAGGGCGAGGCGGCCACCGTCACCCTGAACGCGCAGTCCGACACCAAGCTCAACGCCAGTGTCCTGTCCGTCAGTTCGCTGCCCAGCAGCGGCGGCGGCAGCGCCGGCTCGACGGCCGTCCAGTACGCCGCCACGCTCCAGCTCAGCGGCGACACCAGCACGCTGCGCACCGGCCTCAGCGCCACCGTCCAGGTGATCACCGGCGAGGCGGACAGCGCGCTGTCGCTGCCCACCTCCGCGCTCTCCGGCACCGGCGCCAGCCGCACCGCGACCGTGGTGCACCCGGACGGCTCCAGCGAGCGGGTCAGCGTCGGGGTCGGCGTCGAGGGCGACAGCACGGTGCAGGTGGTCTCCGGGCTGAAGGAGGGCGACAAGGTCGAACTCCCCACCACCAGCGGCGGCAACGGCTTCCCGAACGCCTCCTTCCCGGGGGTCGGCGGCGGCCAGGGCCGCGGCGGTCAGGGCGGCGCTGCCGGACTGGCGGGCGTCGGCGGTGGCGGCAACGGCGGCGGCGGGGCCGGCCGGGGCGGTAAGGGCTGAGCATGCGTCACGTCATCGACAAGCGCGTCCCGGCGGCGCCCCCGCCCGTCATCCAGCTGCGCCGGATCACCAAGGCGTACGGGCACGGCGACGCCGTCGTGCACGCGCTGCACGGCCCGGAGGACCCGGACACCGGCGGCCCGCTCGGCGTCAGCCTGAACATCCACCAGGGCGACTTCGTCGCGGTGATGGGCAGCTCCGGCTCCGGCAAGTCCACCATGATGAACATCCTCGGCTGCCTGGACGTCCCGACCGCCGGCCGCTACCTGCTGGACGGCATCGACGTCGGCCACCTCGACGAGGGGCAGCTCGCGCTGGTCCGCAACCGCAAGATCGGCTTCGTCTTCCAGTCCTTCAACCTGATCCCGCGCACCACCGCGCTCGCCCAGGTCGAGCTGCCGCTCGCCTACGCGGGCGTCCGGGCCTCGGAGCGGCGCCGCCGGGCCCTGGCCGCGCTCTCCCTGGTCGGCCTCGCCGAGCGCGCCGGGCACCGGCCCAACCAGCTCTCCGGCGGCCAGCAGCAGCGCGTCGCGGTCGCCCGGGCACTGGTCACCGCACCGGCGATGCTGCTCGCCGACGAGCCCACCGGCAACCTGGACAGCCGCTCCACCGAGGAGGTCCTCGACCTCGTCGACGCGCTCAACGCCACCGGCCGCACCGTCGTCCTGATCACCCACGAGGACGAAGTCGCGCGGCACGCCAAGCGGGTGCTCCGGCTGGTCGACGGCCGGATCGTCAGCGACGTCCGGCAGGCCCCGGTGGACGGGCCGCCGCCGCTGCTGTGCGAGCTGGGGGTGTCGGCGTGATCCTCTGGCAGATGCTCCGCTTCGCGGTCGGCGGCCTGGCCGCCAACAAGGTGCGTTCGGCGCTCACCATGCTCGGGGTGCTGATCGGCGTCGCCTCGGTGATCCTGCTGCTGGCCGTCGGCAACGGATCGTCGGTCGCGGTGAAGGAGTCGATCACCTCGCTCGGCACCAACTCGCTCACGGTCAGCTCCGGTTCGGCCAGCGGCGGCGCCCGCGCCACCTCCTCGGTGAAGAAGCTGACGGTCGCCGACGCCAAGGCACTGGCCGCCGACACCGACTCGACCGCGATCAAGTCGGTCGCCCCGGTGGTCACCACCAGCGGGACGGCGCTGTACGGGGACATCTCGTACAGCCCCGGCTCGATCGTCGGCACCTACCCGGCGTACTTCGAGACCGCCAACCAGAAGGTCGCGCACGGCGAGTACTTCACCGACGACGACGTGCTCGGCTCGCGCAAGGTCGCGGTGCTCGGCGCCACGACGGCCAAGCAGCTGTTCGACACCGTGGACCCGGTCGGCAAGAAGATCGTCCTCGGCGGCACCCCGTTCACCGTGGTCGGCGTGCTCCAGGCCAAGGGCGGCAGCGGCTTCACCGACCCGGACGACGTGGTGATCGCCCCGCTGCCGACCGTGCAGAACGCCTTCACCGGCTTCGGATCGGTCAACCAGATCCTGGTGCAGGCCGGTTCGGCCGACAGCACGACCGCGGCCCAGGCCGAGATCACCCGGGTGCTGCTCGGCACCCACGCGATCGCCGACCCGACCAAGGCCGACTTCCGGATCACCAGCCAGTCCTCGCTGCTCACGGCGAGGGAGAGCACCACGAAGACCTTCACCGTGCTGCTCGGCGCGGTGGCGGCGATCTCGCTGCTCGTCGGCGGGATCGGGATCACCAACATCATGCTGGTGACGGTCACCGAGCGGACCAGGGAGATCGGCATCCGCAAGGCGCTCGGCGCCCCGCGCGCGGTGATCCTCGGGCAGTTCCTGACCGAATCGACCCTGCTCTCGGTGCTCGGCGCCGGGCTCGGGGTGGCCGCCGGAATCGCCGGCTCGCACTTCAGCATCGTCGGCATCAAACCGGTGGTGATCCCCGAATCCGTGATCGGCGCGTTCGGCATCGCCGTCGCCATCGGGCTGTTCTTCGGCAGCTACCCCGCCAACCGGGCCGCCTCGCTGCGGCCGATCGACGCCCTCCGGCACGAGTAGGACTCCCATGAGCAACGAGATCGCCACGGTCAGCAGCAGCACGCCGGCCGAGCAGGTCGCCCTGCTCGCCACCCCGCCGGACGCCCGCGACGTCACCGCCGAGCTCGCCGCCCCGCCGCGGCGCAAGCTGCCCTGGCTCAGCCTGGTGCTGGCGGGGGGCGTCATCGCCAGTGGGGCGTTCGCGGGCGGGGTCTGGTACCAGCAGAACCACGGGACGAACGGCGGCGCCTCGCACGCGACGGCTTCCGCCGCCGGGCAGCAGCGGGCGGCCGGGGCGGGTGGTGGTGGCGGAGGCGGGTACGGGCAGAGCGGGTCCCGCCGGGGTGGGCAGGGTGGTGCCCAGGGTTCCGGCCAGGGCGCTGGTCAGGGCGCTGGGCAGGGCGGCCAGGGCGGGTTCACCCGGGGCACGGTCAAGGCCGTCGACGGCACCACCGTCTACCTGACCGACGCCAACGGCAACACCGTCAAGGTCACCACCGGCGACGCGACGAAGGTCCAGCTCAACAAGGAGGGCAAGGTCACCGACCTCCAGCCCGGCCAGAGCGTGACCGTCGTCGGCGCCCCCGACGCCAACGGCGGCTACGCGGCCAGCCAGCTCGTCGAGGGCGCGGCGGGCGGCGCGGGCGGCGCGGGCGGTTTCGGCGGTGGCTTCGGCGGTGGCTTCGGCGGTGGAGGTGCTCCCAAGAACCCGTCCGGGGGCTGACCCCGTAGCTCCCGGACGCCGCGAGGCCCTCGCCCATCCCTGGGGCGAGGGCCTTCGCGTGTGCTCAGCGCCAGTCGTTGCGGTCGTCGTCGGGGTGCGGCGTCCTGAGGGTCGCGATGACGCTGAGAGCCGCGGTGAAACCCATCACCCCCACGCCTCGTCCCGTTCCACGTCGCGGAGGAGGTGGAGGAGGTTGAGCAGAGTGCTCACGGGGGCGTTGCCGAAGTCGACGAGGATGCGGCCGTCGAGGGTGGTCTCGTGGGGGAAGGCGGAGCCCCAGAGGAGACCGTAGGAGCGCCCGCGCTGGTGTACCTCGCCGAGCAGGGCGACGATCTGGGGCTGGGTGTAGTCGCGCATCCGGGGATCGTCCGGCGCGACGGGTTCGCGGGCGGCGCTCACGCGGCGAAGTCCAGCTCGTACCAGACCGTTTTGCCGCGCTCCTGGGAGTCCACGCCCCAGCGGTGCGTGAGCCCCTCGATGAGCTGGAGCCCCCGGCCGGTCGTGGCCAGGGCGGGGAGCTGGCGTCGTTCGGGGAAGACGTCGCTCTCGTCCGAGACGGAGACCCGGAGGGTGCCGTCGAGGAGCGAGAGGAGGACGACGGGGGAGGCGGTCTTGCCGTGCCGCCAGGCGTTGACGACCAGTTCGGCCAGGGCGAGTTCGGCGAAGAAGATGGTCTCGGCGTCCCACCCGGAGCGGGTCAGGGCGTCCCGCAGGGACTGCCGGGCGAGCGCGAGCGAGGGGGTGTTGAGGGTGCACACGGGAACCTCCGCGAGGCTGCTGGTGTGGGGAGGGGGGATGCCTTCAGCGCGCGGGCAGCAGGCGCCTACTGCCCGACGAGCAGGCATTGCTGACGATCCATCGGATCGATCTGAGGTTGACGATAGCGCACCGGAACTTAAATTTAGGTAGTTGCGAGGAAGATCCCTCTCCCGGGGGACGGATGGTCCTTGCCGCAGCCGACGCGGCACACTGATCCCACAGGATGTTGAGAGGACGCCATGCCAGGTCGCCACAACCCAACCCTTCGTCAGCGTCGCCTGGGCGCTGAACTGCGAAAGATGAGAGAGCAAGCAGGCCTCGGAGGCAGCCAACTTGCTCGCGTGCTCGGAGTGAGCCCTGCCCAGGTGACGCAGATGGAGAGCGGGAAGACCAGCGTCAGCGTGGACCGGCTCCGGACAGTCGCCGATGCCTGTGAGTGCTACAACCAGCCGCTCATCGACGCCCTCAACGGCATCATCACAGTGCGAGACAAGGGTTGGTGGGAGCAGTACCGCAACCACATCCCCGACGTCTTCCTCGAATCCGCCGAGCACGAGGACTTCGCGGCAACGAAGATCAGGGTTTGCGCGTCGACGTTCCTTCCGGGGCTTCTGCAGACAGACGACTACACACGAGGAATCTTCAGTCGACGGATCCCTCGACTTCCTGCCGACGAACTCGATCTGCATGCCGCGTTCCGATCGGAGCGCAGAACGAGGGTCCTTCAGAGCCCTCGGAAGAAGCTCGAAGCCTATCTACATGAGTCCAGTTTGCTCACGCGCTTCGGTGGCACCGACGTGCTGCGAGGGCAGCTTCACAGCCTGATCGATGACTCCCTCAGGGATGACATAAGCATCCGCGTCATTCCCTTCACCGCCCACACCTATCCCGGACCGGTCGAGAGCCTCATCTACACCTCCGGGGAGGTGCCCGAGCTTGATACGGCCGAGGTGGAGTCATCGCAGGGCCCGATTTTCTTCGATGCCCCGAGTGAGCTTGAGTCCTATCGTGAAGTCTTCAACCGCATCGAGAGGGCTGCCCTCAGCGGCGAGGATTCGCGAGATCTAATCCATCGCACGGGCAAGAACCTGAAAGGCTGAGATGTCTCAAGACCAATGGCAGAAGTCGTCCTTCAGTAGCTCCAGCGAAAACTGTGTCGAGGTCCGTGCGGTCGCCGGGCTGGTCGAACTCCGGGAGTCCGACGAGGGCGAGGTCATTGTCCGCACCACCGCCCTCAAGTTCGCCGCGTTCCTCCAGGGCGCGAAGGCCGGGGAGTTCGACCACTTGACCGCCGACGTCTGAGCGAAACGATCCGGCGGCCCCTTGCTGCTCGCAAGGGGCCGCCGGTGTGACTGCTGTCAGTGCTGCGGGTCGGGCTGGTTGGTGGCCGGGGCGCCGGTGCCGGTGCCGGTGTTGTTCGGGTCGGTCTTGGGGGCCGGGTCGGGGATGTCGGCCATCGGCAGGGACTGCTTGGGCGTGCCGTGCAGGGCCTGGTTCATGGCGTCGCGCCAGATCGGGCCGGGGCCGTCCGCGCCGAACACCTCGGTGCGGTACTTCCCGTTGATGGTGAGGTTGCGCATCTCGACGCCGCCGTTGGGGCCGCCGAGCCAGACGGCGGTGGCGAGCTGCGGGGTGTAGCCGTTGAACCAGGCGGCCCGCTTGCGGTCCGAGGTGCCGGTCTTGCCGGCGATCTGGCGGTTGTCGTCGAGGTTGAGCGCCGCGCCGGTGCCCTTGTTCTCGGTCACGCCGTTCAGGACGGTGTTCATCGCCCGTGCCGTGTCATCGGAGAACGCCTTCTCGCACTGGCCGGCCGGGACGGGGACGTCCTTGCCGTCCACGGTGGTGATCTTGTTGATGGCGATCGGGGCGCAGTGCTTGCCCTGGGCGGCGAAGGTCGCGTAGATGTTGGCCATGGTCAGCGGGCTCATCTCCTCCACTCCCAGGGCCATCGCGGGGACCTCCTCCAGCGGCTTGCCGCTGGCCTTGCTGGTGACGCCCAGCTTGTTGGCCATCTGCTTGACCGCGCAGAGGCCGATCTCCTGCTCCATCTGCACGAAGTAGGTGTTGACCGAGAGGGCCATCGCCTGCTTCAGCTGGTAGGGGCCCTTCTCGTTCTCGGACTCGTTGGGCACCACGGTCTTGGGCCGGCCCTGGTTCTTCCAGGTGCCCTCGCAGGTCTTCATCGTCGGGTACTCGAGCTTGTTCGGGGCCGAGTACTCCTGGGTCGCCGGCAGGCCCGCCTCCAGGGCCGCGGCCGCGACGACCGGCTTGAACGTGGAACCGGGCTGGAAGCCGTTGCCGCCGCCCATCGCCGCGTCGACGTTGAGGTTGACGACGGTCTGGTTCTTGTTGGCGTCCAGGCCGTACGGGCGAGTCTGGGCCATGGCGAGGATCTTGCCGGTGCCGGGTTCGACCATGGTGGCGGCGGCCGAGACGCTGTCCGTGACCTTCACGTTGGCGGTCACCGCGTTCTGGGCGGCGGCCTGCTTGTCCGGGTCCAGCGTGGTGTAGATGTTGAGGCCGCCGGTGTCCCAGAACTTCTTGCGGTCGGCGGCGCTCTGGCCGAACGCCGGGTCCTGCTTGACCACGTGCCGGACGTAGTCGCAGAAGAAGCCCATGCCGCCCTGGGCGGTGGCGGTGATGCAACCGTTCTGCGGATCCTTGAAGTTGAGACCCAGCGGGGCGGCCTTGGCCTCCTTGGCCTGGTCCGCGGTGATGTGCTTGTTCTCCAGCATCTTGTCGATGACCGTGTCCCGGCGCTTCTGCGCGGCCACCGGGTGCAGCTTCGGGTCGTACTGGGACGGGTTCTGCACCAGCCCGGCCAGCATGGCGGCCTCGGCGATGGTCAGGTCCTTGTTGCTCTTGCTGAAGTAGCGCTGGGAGGCGGCCTCCACGCCGTAGGCGCCGTTCCCGTAGTACGTGATGTTGAGGTAGTTGGTGAGGATCTGGTCCTTCGACAGGTCCTCCTCCAGCTTGATCGCGACCTTGAGCTCCTGGATCTTGCGACCCAGGGTCTTGCGCTGCGCCTCCAGCACCGCGGCCTGATCCTCGCCCGCCTTCTCGACGTTGACGTTCTTCACGTACTGCTGGGTCAGCGTCGAGGCACCCTGCGAGGCGGTGCCGCTCTCGGCGTTCTTGCCGATCGCCCGGAGCACGCCCTTGAGGTCGACGGCGCCGTGCTCGTAGAAGCGGGCGTCCTCGATGTCGACCTGGGCGTGCCGCATGAACGGCGACATCTGGTCAGGGGCGAGGACGGTACGGTCGCGCTCGTACACCTTGGCGATCAGGCCGCCCTTGGCGTCGAAGATCTGCGTCGCCTGGGTGAGCGGCGGGGTCTTGAAGTCGCTGGGGATGTCTTCGAAGCCCTCCGCCGTGCCCTTGGCAGTCAGCCCGAAACCGCCGGCGGCGGGCAGGGCGAGGCCCGCCAGCAGCACACCGGACACCACGCTCGCCGCCAGGAAGATCCCACCGAAGCGGGCCAGCCGAAGCGGCGCCTTGCGGGGCGGGGGGAGAGCCGCGCTGTCGGAGGAATTCCATATCGGAGGGAGATTCGATTCCATCCAGGAATGCTAGCCCGCACACCTCGCTGGTCGAACGATTTTTCGCATGTGGCTGTCACGGCTGTGCAACAGATACCGGAATTCGACTTCAAAACATCAAGTCGCATACGCACCAAATAAGCGCAATAAGAAATTTAGGCCACCCGCAACCAATTCAGCCCCCCCTCGGTGGCACGACCACGGACCACACCTGCCCGCCTACCGCGCCCTCCCCCTCTCGCAGCCCCGACACCACTTAGATGCCGCGAGCGGCCCAAAAGGTTGCCTACGCCCGGGAGTCTCGACGCCGACTTGCGCGACCTGCCCCCGCCCGGCCCCACCGACAGTGCCCCGACGCGCCCCGCGCCCAGTCGCTGACGGTACGTCACGGCACTGCCCGAGTCCCCTCAGCACAGGAAGTCGGCCAAACCGACTTCCTGCGCCGAAGCCGCCGCCCCCTCGTGCCGAGTTGGTCGTGACTGACCCTCGCGACGTTGAGGTCTATGTCCGAAAGTTCGACGGGTTCGTGGGCGCGGCCTTGTTCGGTGACGAGATGCGCAGCCTGATCGAAAGCATCAGGGACGAGTTCTTGAGGGAACAGGAAATCGTCTTCTAGCGCGCCTCGCTGCCCTATATATGTTGGTGCTCGCCCGCCACGGGTCAGGCGGCGGCCCAGCGTACGAGTCATGCCTCGGATTCATCTGACAAATGCCGGAGTTGGTGGCGTGGCCCAGGTGCAGGACCACCCCGACGGCTCGTCGACCGTCGCCGTCAGCGGCCCCCGGGACCTGTGGCAGGCCATCGAGACCGCGCACCGAACCTGGCTCGACCGCAACCGGCCCCGTCGGGAGTGGTTCACCGTCGAGACGGGGCCTGAGGGCAGTCCGTGGGCTACACGGGCCCGGACGGATCTTCGATCCAGTGGAAGCTCTGAGGAGGGTCACTTCGGCTTCACCAGGGCGATGTCGGAGACCGGGCCGAGGTGGGTGAGTTTGTCGGGGTTGGACACCGAGTGGACGGCCCGGATGGCGCCGTCGGCGATGTCGAGTTCCAGCACGCCGGCGATGCGGCCCTCGGTGTCATAAAAGGCGGCGCCGGGGCGGCCGTTGACGGTGGCGGGTGTCAGTGTGACGCCGAGTTTGCGGTTGCGGCGGAGGCCGCCTATGAGGAGTTGGGCGACGCGGCGTAGGCCGGTGAGGGTCTTGCCGAGGGCGCGGGCCTTGCCGCCGCCGTCGCCGTGGAAGGCGATGTCGGGGGAGAGGATTTGGAGCAGGGCGTCCAGGTCGCCGCCTTCGGTGGCGTCGAAGAACCTGCGGGCGAGTTCGTCGGCCTCGGCCTTGCGCGCCCGGGTGTCGACGGGCTGGGGGGAGGGGGTGAGGCGCTTGCGGGCGCGGGTGAGGATCTGGCGGCAGTTGGCCTCGGACTTGCCGACGGCGTCGGCGATTTCCGGGTAGCCGTACCCGAAGGCCTCGCGGAGCATGAACACCGCCCGCTCGGTGGGGGAGAGGGCTTCGAGTAGGACGAGGAACGCCATCGACAACGCGTCGGCCAGCTCGGTGTGTTCGGCGGGCCCCGGGTGGTCGGCGGTCACCACGACGGGTTCGGGCAGCCACTCGCCCATGTACGTCTCCCGGCGGACCCTCGCCGACGTCAGGTGGTTGATGCCCAGTCTGGTCACCGACGTGGTCAGGTACGCCTTGAGGTTGGTGATCGTGGTCCCGGCCCGGTCGGCCCGGGTCAGGCCGAGGAGGGCGTCCTGGACGATGTCCTCGGCGTCGCCGACGGAGCCCGTCATCCCGTAGGCGACGGAGAACAGCAGCGGTCGGTAGCCGGCCGCATCCGTCGCAACTGCCGATTCCGCCATGGAGCTCCTCCCCCGGTTGGCCGAGCAGGGTATCCGCAGGGTATCCAACGGCGCGGCGAAGATGGTGATGCAGGTCACATCCACGCCTGTCACGACTCGCCGGGGTGTCCTGTCTCAGAGGGCACCAGCGGACGACGACAAGGGAGCACACGATGGAAGCCCGACTGAACCCCTTCGCCAGCCAGACCATGTCCAAGGTCCTCAAGCACCTCATCGCGGCCAACAAGGTGATCGTGGACTCGGCTCTGCCGTTCGCGACGCAGGAGATGGTGAAGCTGCGTGCCAGCCAGATCAACGGCTGCGGCTACTGCGTCGACATGCACTTCAAGGACGCCGTGCACGGCGGGGAGGAGGCGACCCGCCTCAACCTGGTCGCGGCCTGGCGGGAGGCGACGGTGTTCACGGACGCCGAGCGTGCCGCCCTGGAGCTGGCGGAGCAGGGCACCCGCCTGGCCGACGCGGCGGGCGGGGTCACGGACGAGGCCTGGGCGAACGCCGCGAAGTACTACGACGAGGAGCAGCTCGCGGCCCTGGTGGCCCTCATCGCGATCATCAACGCCTTCAACCGCGGCAACGTGATCACCCGGATGCCCGCCGGCGGGTACCGGCCCGGTCAGCACGCCTGACCGGAGCCCCTTCCGCGGCCGGGGAGTGGTCTCCCCGGCCGCAGGCGTCGGGCTCTCGGCCGTCGGGTTCTCGGCCGTCGGTGCTTGCGGGGCGTTACCGTCCGTGCGCATACCACCCAGCCTGTGCTGGGGGCCTTGTGCTTAAAAAACCGACCGATAAGGTGTTAATCCAACATTCATCGATGCCGCATAGCCTCCGGGGGCTAGCCTCATGCTGAACGCCATCGTCCGACCAGGAGGCGAAAGCCCCGTGCAAGGCACAGTCACCACACCAGGCGGGTCCGCGGTGGCCGGCGGCCCTGGCGAGGCCTTCCTCCTCGTCGTCGACGACGAACCCAACATCCGCGAACTGCTCGCCGCCTCGCTGCGCTTCTCCGGTTTCCGGGTCGCCTCCGCCGCCAGCGGCACCGAGGCCCTCGACCTGATAGCCGTCGAACGCCCCGACCTCGTCGTCCTCGACGTGATGCTCCCGGACCTCGACGGCTTCACCGTCGTCGAGAAGCTGCGCGAGCGGACCAACCGCGGCCAGATCGCCGGGCCCGTGCACGGCCACCCCGGCGACCACCTCCCGGTGCTCTTCCTCACCGCCAAGGACGGCGTCGGCGACAAGGTCCAGGGCCTCGCCGCGGGCGCCGACGACTACGTCACCAAGCCGTTCAGCCTGGAGGAGCTGATCGCCCGGATCCGCGCCATCCTGCGCCGCTCCGGCGGGCCCGCCGAGGACGGCCGGCTCATCGTCGCCGACCTCAGCCTCGACCCGGTCGCCCACGAGGTCACCCGGGCCGGCACCCCCGTCGCGCTCTCCCCGACCGAGTTCAAGCTGCTGCACTACCTGATGGCCAACGTCGGCCGGGTGGTCTCCAAGGCGCAGATCCTCGACCACGTCTGGGCCTACGACTTCGGCGGCGACCTCTCCATCGTCGAGTCGTACATCTCCTACCTGCGCCGCAAGCTCGACTCCGGCCCGGCCCACGGCCCCAAGCTGATCCACACCGTGCGCGGCATCGGCTACGCGCTGCGCCGCCCCCCGCAGGGCTGACCGGTCCGCTCCGTGTCCGCCCGGCTCTCCACCCGGCTGTCGGTGTTCCGGCGGCCGCTCTCCCGGCTGCCCCTGCCCCGGCGGCCGCTCTCCCGGCTGTCGAGGCTGTCCGGGCTGTCCCGGTTGTCAAGGCTGTCCCTGCGCGCCCGGCTGCTGGTGCTCGCGCTGGTGCTGGTCACCACCGGCCTGGCGGTCAGCGACGCCGTCGTCCTCGGCACCGTCCGGGTGCAGCTGGTCGACCAACTCGACGAGCAGCTCCAGCGGTACGGGCTGCCGCTGTCCCACAAGGGCCCGGTCCGGGTCGGCACCCCGGAGGCCGGGCGCCCCGCCGTCACCGGCAAGCGCAGCACCCTGCCCAGCCAGTACCTGGTCCAGTACCTCTCCTCGGACGGCAAGGTGCAGGCCGTCATGCGCCAGCCCGTCTCCGACAGCGACCCGGCGCCCCAACTGGCCGGCCTCGACCCGACCCGCACCGAACCCGACGTCCCCTTCGACCTGCCCGACCAGCGCGGCCACTACAACTGGCGGGTGCTCGTGCTGCCGATCCAGACCCCCCGGGCCCCGGCCGCCGCCAGCCCCAGCGACTACGCCTCGCCCGCCGTCACCGCGACCTACGTCATGGTGGCCGTCTCCCGCGCGGACATCGACGCCACCGTCGGCAAGCTGCGCAGCTCCTTCCTCGCGATCGGCGGCGCCGTCCTGGTGCTGATCGCCGCACTCGGCTTCTTCGCCGTCCGGGCCGGGCTGCGGCCACTGCGCCGGATCGAGGCCGGCGCCGCCCGGATCGCCGACGGCGAACTCTCCCACCGGATGCCGGAACTCTCCCCCGGCACCGAGGTCGGGCGGCTCTCCATCGCGCTCAACGGCATGCTCACCCAGATCGAGGCCGCCTTCGCCGCCCGCGCCGAATCCGAGGCCCGGATGCGGCGGTTCGTCGCCGACGCCTCGCACGAACTGCGTACCCCGCTCGCCGGGATCCGCGGCTTCACCGAGCTCTACCGGATGGGCGCGCTGCCCACCGACGGGGACGTCAAGCGGACCATGACCCGGATCGAGAGCGAGGCCGTCCGGATGGGCGCCCTGGTCGAGGACCTGCTGGTGCTCGCCCGGCTCGACGAGGAACGCCCGCTCGACCTCGCCCCGATGGACCTGCGCACCCTCGCCGCGGACGCGCTGCACGACCTCACCGCCCTCGACCCGACCCGGCCCGTCTCCCTCACCGGCCCGTCCGGCACCGGCGCCCCCGGCGCGGCCCCCGTCCTCGGCGACGAGGCCCGGCTGCGCCAGGTGGTCACCAACCTGGTCGGCAACGCGGTCAAGCACACCCCGCCCGGCACCCCGGTGCGGATCGGGGTCGGCGGCGCGGGCGGCGTCTGCCTGCTGGAGGTCGCCGACGCCGGGCCGGGGCTCACCGACGGCCAGGCCCAGCGGGTCTTCGACCGCTTCTACCGGGTCGACGCCTCCCGCAGCCGGCACGGCGGCGGCGGCGCCGGACTCGGCCTCGCCATCGCCACCGCGCTCACCCACGCGCACGGCGGCACCCTCACCCTGGACACCGCTCCCGGCGCCGGCGCCACGTTCCGGGTCGAACTGCCCACCAACGGTGACCGGACTTCCTGACGGCATTGTCGACACGTCAATTCCCTTGCTGACCAGGCAATGGAAGGCCGTTTTCGTTGCCGGAATACGGCATGGAGCGTAAAGAATCCGTGTGCCTATGATCAACGCTGTCGGGGCGTCAATAACGGCCCGGCACACGGCTTTTGCTTTCTTTCCGACCCGAAAGGGGTCATTGTGAAACTCCGCCGTACGCTGGTCTCGGCCGCCCTCGTCGCTGCCGTGATCTCGCCCGCAGCCATGCTCTCCGCGGCACCCGCCTTCGCGGAGTCGGCTTCGACGGCGCAGACCCGGAACGACACCGGCTCGATCGCGGAGCTGGAGAAGGCCGCCGCCGGCGCGGCCAAGGCCCACCAGGCCGCCGTCGCCGCCGAGGCCGCCGGGCAGGCCGAGACCACGGCCTTCATGAACAACCCGCAGCCCTACCTCGGCAAGCTCCAGGAGGCCCAGGCCGCCGCCAAGACGGCCGCCGCGGCCCACGAGAAGACCTACAACGAAGCCGTGGAGGCCTCGGCCGCGTACCGCTCCGCGAAGCCGGAGGAACTGGAAGCGGCCAGGGTGCGGATGCTGGCGGCGTTCGACGCGGCCAACGCCGCCACCGACGCGGACACCAACGCCAAGGCCGCCGTGACTGCCGCCGGCACGGCGCTGGACGACGCCAAGGTCGCGGCGATGCGCAAGCTCCACGGGCTGCAGGAGGCCACCAAGACCGCGGCCGCCGCCCAGGCCACCGCGGACAAGGCCCTCGCCGACGCCAAGGCCGCCGCCGAGAAGCCGGTCGACAAGCCCGCCGACAAGCCCGCGGACAAGCCGAGCGACAAGCCGGTCGAGCAGCCCGCCCCGGCCCCGGCGGAGCAGCCGGCCCAGCAGCCCGCCGCCGTCACCCCGGTCTCGGACACCACCGCGACCACCACCAACGGCACCGGCGCCGGCACCAAGGCGACCACCGCGAGCAGCCAGACCAAGTCGACGACCGCCGCCACGGCCAAGGCGACCACCGGTTCGACCACCGAGCTCGCCGAGACCGGTTCCAACCCGGCCACCCCGTACCTGGCGCTGGGTTCCGGCCTGGCCCTCAGCCTGGGTGCGGCGGCCCTCTACGTCTCCCGCCGCAAGCCGGCCCGCTCCTCCTCCTGATCCACCCGGTTCGCGCCCGCTCGGGAGGAGGGCGCGGACCCCACAGCACCCCGAACCGCAGGGCAGGCCCCCTCCCGGCCCGCCCTGCGGTTTCGCGTTTCCGGGCCCGAAACGCCCCGATCGGGTGAACCCCCACCGTTCACCCAACCGGCCCCTCGGTCGTGTGCGACGGTCCAGGTGCTCACTCACGCACCGGGAGATCGCTATGGACCCTGATCAGAGGTTGTGGAAGGCCTGGAAGACCATGGCCCTCCCGAAGCACACGCGCGCGGAGATCGACGAAGACAGCATCACCATCTCGGTCATCGGTGACCTCCGTCATGCAGCGGTGGGAGGTGGCCTCAGGAAGGTCCTGACGAAGCACCTGCGCGGGACGGGGTACACGGCGACGCAAGGTCGGTATGTGACCGCCGGTTTGAAGGTGATGAAACCTGACCTCGCCGTGGCACCGGACGACACGAAGGCGGCCGAACACCCTGAGGGTGTGGGGCTGTTGGCGTCCGGGATTCCCCTTGTCGCCGAGGTCGTGTGGCCCGACTGCTACGAACGCCGTGACCAGGAGTTCAAGCCGCGCGCCTACGCTTCCGCAGGCATTCCGGTGTACGTGATCATCGATGACTACGATCACGGCGGTACCGTGACCGTACTTTCCCGTCCCGACCCCGAGCGCCGTGCCTACGCCGCCTCGACCCGGATCCCGTACGGCGAGGAGGCCGTGATCCCCGAGGGCCCCGTGAAGGGGTTCGTGATCGGGCCGGAGATCACCGGTGAGCGCCGTGGCTGATCCCGTGGCTGGTCCTGGGGTGTCGTTCCGGCGGGATCTGTCCGAGTGGCGGGTCGCGCTGGTCGCGTGGCGGTTGCTGGTGTTGCAGGCGGCGGATCCGGTGGTGGGGGCCGGGATGGCCGAGCACTCGACGTACCAGGCGCATCCGTGGCGGCGGGTGGAGCACACGCTGGGGAGCGGGCGGCGGCTGTTCTACCAGGACGGGGAGGCGCTGCGGCGGGAGGTCGCGCGGCTGGACCGGGCGCACAAGCGGATCCGCGGGACGGCGCCGGACGGGCGGGCGTACGACGCCGAGGACGCGGCGACCCGGGCGTGGGTGCTGCTGACGCTGTTCGAGTGCGTGGTCGCGATGCGGCGGCTGGGCGGCGATCCGTACGACGCCGGCCAACTGGAGTCGGCGTACCGGGAGTTCACCGGATCGGTGGCGGCCTTCGGGCTGCCTGAGGGCGAACTCCCTGCCAGTGCCGCCGAGTTGCCCGCGTACTTCGCCCGGGCGGCGCGCGAGCGGCTTGAGCTCACCGAGGCGACCCGCTACCTGCTGGAGGACATGCTGCGCGGGGCCCCGCGGCCGCGCCGGCTGTGGTTCCTCGGTGACGCCGGGTGGCGGGTGCTGCGGGTGGTGGTGGCGCGGGCGATCACGGCGCTGACGGTGGCGGATCTGCCGCCGGCGGTGCGGGAGCGGTTCGGGCTGGTGCGGACGCGGCGGGCCGCGCTGTTGTCCTGGCTGCTGCACCGGGGCGCCGGCGCGGTCGTCCCGCTGCTGCCGGACCGGGTGCGCTACCGCTCTCCGGAGCAGGGCGGTGCTCCGGCCCGGTGGCGTCCGCCGCGTCAGGGCCGGCGCCGGGACGCGCGCGGGTCCCGGGTGGACCGGTTCTTCCGTGAGGTGCTGGACCAGACCGGCGACGGCTTCCTCACCGTCCACGACCTGCGGGCGATGGCGCACAACGTTTGCTGGCAGCTGGAATTGGACGAGGCCGCCGAGGCGCGGGTGTACCAGGCCTTCGACGGCTGGTGGGAGCAGCTGCGCGCGGCGATGGACGCGAACGGCGACGGCAAGGTGAGCCGGGAGGAGTTCGTGGCGGCCACCGTCGCGGGCTGCGACCGGGATCCGGCCTATCTGGAGCAGGGGCTGCTGCCCGCGCTGCGGGCCGTGTTCACCGCCGCCGACACCGACGGCAGCGGCTTCCTGGAGGCGGACGAGTACCGGGCGGTGTTCGGCGGACCGCGCGTCCATCCGGCCGAACTGTCGCACGGGTTCCGCCAGTTGGACGTGGACGGGGACGGCCGGATCACCGTGGAGGAGTTCCTGCACGGGTTCACCGAGTTCTTCACCGCCCGCGCCGACTCCACCCCCGGTACCCAGCTCCTCGGCCGGGCGTAGCGGGAGGACGTAGCTAAAGGGCTTAGCGGAGAAACGAGGACGGGACCAGGGGTCGCTGGTCCCGCCAGGCGCCCACGCCGTCCGCGACGGCGTGGGCGCCGCCGTGTCAAGCGCCGGATCGGCCAAGACCGCTCCGCCGGCTGCCCGGCCGTTCGTTGTCAGGGCCGTGGGCGGCTCCGCAGACTGTCCCCACCGCCACTGCGTTCACCACTGCACCGCCGCCGCACGGTCACGCGCGGTCACATGCGGCCACACAAGGCCACGCCCCGCTACGTACGGCTACGCACCGTTCCGAAGGTGTCAACCCCACCCCGCCTGCGATTCCTTCGTAAGGATGATGGATACTGCTCCTTGTGAACGTGTTCACGTTCACAAGCGGACAAGCTTGCGTAGTCGGGCAGCGGTCTACAGCTATAGATGAAGTTTGTCCGAAACATGCCCTTCAACAGGGCCGGTCGGTTGGAGAGAGGGCGACGTGGAGCTGGCAATCGCTCACGAGACCATCGCGCGATGGCAATTCGGCATCACCACCGTTTACCACTTCCTCTTCGTCCCGCTCACCATCAGCCTCGCCGCCATCGTGGCCGGGCTGGAGACCGCCTGGGTGAGGACGAACAAGGAGAAGTACTTCCACGCCACGAAGTTCTGGGGGAAGCTCTTCCTGATCAACATCGCGATGGGCGTGGTCACCGGCATCGTCCAGGAATTCCAGTTCGGCATGAACTGGTCCGACTACTCCCGTTTCGTCGGCGACGTCTTCGGCGCCCCGCTCGCGATGGAGGCGTTGATCGCCTTCTTCTTCGAGTCCACCTTCATCGGCCTGTGGATCTTCGGCTGGGACAAGCTGCCGAAGAAGATCCACTGCGCCTGCATGTGGATGGTCGCCCTGGGCACCGTGCTCTCCGCCTACTTCATCCTGGCGGCCAACTCCTGGATGCAGCACCCGGTCGGCTACTCGATCGACCCGGCCACCGGCAAGGCCCAGCTCACCGACATCGCCAAGGTGCTGTTCCAGAACACCACCCTCACCGTGGTGGCGCACACCCT
This sequence comes from Kitasatospora sp. NPDC058492, assembly GCF_042720685.1. NCBI lineage: Bacteria > Bacillati > Actinomycetota > Actinomycetes > Kitasatosporales > Streptomycetaceae > Kitasatospora > Kitasatospora sp. NPDC058492. The sequence continues at coordinate 19,269 of NZ_JBHXMU010000030.1, read as the reverse complement.
GACCGCCGCCTTCCTCACCGGCGCGGCCTTCATGGTCGGCATCGCCTCCTTCCACCTCTGGAAGGCCAAGCGCAAGCCGGAGAACGCCGACCCCAAGAAGACCGCCGTGATGCGCACTTCGCTGCGGCTCGGCCTCGTCCTCGCCGTGGTCTTCGGCGCCGGCACCGCGCTCAGCGGCGACTCGCTCGCCAAGGTCATGTTCGAGCAGCAGCCGATGAAGATGGCCGCCGCCGAGGCCCTGTGGGACACCCAGTCGCCCGCGCCGTTCTCGATCTTCGCGGTCGGCGACGTCAGCAAGGGCCACAACTCGGTCGAGCTGGAGATCCCCGGGATACTCTCCTTCCTCGCCCACAGCGACTTCAACTCCTCCGTCCCCGGCATCAACGACACCGCGGCCGCCGAGGCCGCCAAGTACGGCGGCGACCCCAAGGACTACATCCCGAGCATCTTCGTCACCTACTGGGGCTTCCGCCTCATGATCGGTTTCGGGATGACCTCCTTCGTGGCCGGCCTGATCGGGCTCTGGACCACCCGGCGCAAGAAGTTCCTGCGCCCCGAGTTCCGCACCGGCGAGACCGAGGTGCCCCGGCTGATGCTCACCCCCGGGCGGGAGATGGGTCCGTTCCTCACCAAGTGGAGCTGGCGGATCGGCATCCTGACCATGGGATTCCCGCTGATCGCCAACAGCTTCGGCTGGATCTTCACCGAGATGGGCCGCCAGCCCTGGGCCGTCTTCGGCCTGATGACCACGGCGAGCGCGGTCTCCCCCAACGTGAGCGTCGGCACCCAGATCGGCGCCCTCACCACCTTCACCCTGCTGTACGCGATCCTCGCCGTCGTCGAGGTCCGGCTGCTGGTGAAGTACGCCAAGGCCGGCCCGGTGGTGACCGAGCAGCCCCCCGCCAAGGACCCGACGCTGCGCGGACCGTCCTCGGACGACGACGCCGACAAGCCTCTCGCCTTCGCCTACTGAGGACCACAGGGGATCTGACATGCAACTCCACGACGTCTGGTTCGTACTGATCGCGGTCCTGTGGATCGGCTACTTCTTCCTGGAGGGCTTCGACTTCGGGATCGGCATCCTCACCAAGCCGCTCGCCCGCAACACCGCCGAACGGCGGGTCCTGATCAACACCATCGGCCCGGTCTGGGACGGCAACGAGGTCTGGCTGCTGACCGCCGGCGGCGCCACCTTCGCGGCCTTCCCGGACTGGTACGCGACCCTGTTCAGCGGCTTCTACATCCCGCTGCTGATCATCCTGGTCTGCCTCATCGTGCGCGGCGTGGCCTTCGAGTACCGGGCCAAGCGCGACGACGCGCGCTGGCAGCGCAACTGGGAGGAGGCCATCTTCTGGACCTCGCTGCTCCCGGCCTTCCTGTGGGGCGTGGCCTTCGCCAACATCGTGCGCGGCGTCGACATCGACGCGCAGAAGAACTACGTCGGCACCTTCTGGGACCTGCTCAACCCGTACGCCATCCTCGGCGGCCTGGTGACGCTCAGCCTGTTCACCTTCCACGGCGCGGTGTTCGCGGCGCTCAAGACGGTCGGCGACATCCGCGACCGGGCGCGGGCCACCGCCCTGCGGGTGGGCGTGGTGGCGGCGGTGCTGGCGCTGGCCTTCCTGCTCTGGACGCAGGCCGACAACGGCAACGGCCGCAGCCTGGCCGCCCTGATCATCGCCGTGCTGGCCCTGGTCGGAGCCCTGGCGGCCAACCAACTCGGCCGCGAGGGATGGGCGTTCATCCTCTCCGGGGCGACCATCGTGGCCGCCGTCGCGATGCTCTTCCTGGCGCTCTTCCCGAACGTCATGCCCTCCACCCTCAACGACGGCTGGAGCCTGACCGTCAGCAACGCGGCCTCCTCGCCGTACACGCTGAAGCTGATGACCATCGTGGCCGCGGTGTTCACCCCGCTCGTGCTGCTCTACCAGGGCTGGACGTACTGGGTGTTCCGCAAGCGCATCGGCGTCCAGCACATCCCCGGGCACAACCCGGCCGCCGCGCTCGACCAGGCCTGACGCCGTGAAGCCGGTCGACCCCCGACTCCTCGGGTACGCCCGCACCACCCGTGCCTTCCTCGCCGGATCCGTGCTCCTCGGCGGGGCGGGCGCGGCCCTGGTGGTCGCCCAGGCGAGTCTGATCGCCGAGATCGTCGTCCGCGCCTTCCAGCGCCAGGCGACCCTCGGCGAACTGACCACGCCGCTGCTGCTGCTCGCCCTGACGGCCGTCGGGCGCGGGCTGGTCGGCTGGCTCACCGAACTCACCGCGCACCGGTCCGTCGCCCGGGTGAAGTCCACCCTGCGGCGCCGGCTGCTCGACCACGCCACCGCGCTCGGCCCGGCCTACCTGGCGGGCCGGCGCACCGGCGAACTCACCACCCTCGCCACCCGCGGCGTCGACGCGCTGGACGACTACTTCGCCCGCTACCTGCCGCAGTTGGCGCTCGCCGTCGTCGTCCCGGTGATCGTGCTGCTGCGGATCGTCGGCGCCGACTTCACCTCGGCCGCGATCATCGCCGGGACGCTCCCGCTGATCCCGCTGTTCATGGTGCTGATCGGGATGGCCACCCAGAGCCGGATGGACCGGCAGTGGGGCACCCTGGCCCGGCTCTCGCACCACTTCCTCGACGTGGTGGCCGGACTGCCCACCCTCAAGGTGTTCAACCGGGCCCGCGCCCAGGCCGCCACCATCGCCCGGATCACCGCCGACTACCGCCGCGCCACCCTGCGCACCCTGCGGATCGCCTTCATCTCCTCCTTCGCGCTGGAACTGCTCTCCACCCTGTCGGTCGCACTGGTCGCGGTCACCGTCGGCTTCCGGCTGGTGGACGGCACGCTCGACCTGGAGACCGGGCTGCTGATCCTGATCCTCGCCCCCGAGGTGTACTTCCCGATCCGCCAGGTCGGCGCGCTCTACCACTCCAGCGTGGAGGGCCTGACCGCCGCCGACGAGATCTTCCAGGTGCTGGAGACCCCGCTGCCCGCCGCCGGCACGGTGCCCGCACCCGCCCTCACCGGGGCCGTCGTCGCCGTCTCCGACCTGGTCGTACGCCACCCCGGCCGGACCGAGCCCGCCCTGGACGGCGCCGCGCTGACCCTGCGCCCGGGCACCACCACCGCCCTCACCGGCCCGAGCGGGGCCGGCAAGTCCACCCTGCTCGCCGTCCTGCTCGGCCTCGTCGCCCCGGACGCCGGCACCGTCCGGATCACCGCCGCCGACGGGCGGACCCACGACCTGGCCGCACTGGAACCGGCGAGCTGGCGGCGGCAGATCGCCTGGGTGCCGCAGCACCCGCACCTGTTCGCCGGGACGGTCGCCGACAACCTGCGGCTCTACCGCCCGGAGGCCACCGACGAGCAGCTGTGGACGGCGCTGCGGGCCGCGCACGCGCTCGACTTCGTGACCAGGCTGGACGCCCCGCTCGGCGAGGACGGCGCCGGGCTCTCCGCCGGGCAGCGCCAGCGGCTCGCGCTCGCCCGCGTCCTGCTCGCCGACGACCGGCCGCTGGTCCTCCTCGACGAGCCGACCGCCAACCTGGACGGCGCCTCCGAGGCCGCCGTCGTGGACGCCGTCCGGACGCTCGCCGAGGACCCGGCGCGCACCGTGCTGATCGTCGCCCACCGGCCGGCGCTGCTGGCCGTCGCCGACCGGCGGGTCCGGCTGGCGGGGGCGCCCGCCCCGGCCGCCGGCCCGGCTGCGGCGGTGGCCTCCGCTGCGGTCGGGCGGCCCGCGCACAGCGGGCGGCCGACGCCCGCCCCCGCCACGGCGCAGGACGAGCCCGAAGCCGACGCCGCCACCCCGAGGCTGGCGCTGTCCGTCCTGCTCGGCGCGCTCGCCCTCGGCTGCGCCGTCGCGCTGATGGCCACCTCCGGCTACCTGATCTCCCGGGCCTCCGAGATGCCGCCGGTGCTCTACCTGATGATGGCCGTCACCTCCGTACGGGCCTTCGGCATCGGCCGCAGCGTCTTCCGCTACGCCGAACGGCTGGTCTCGCACGACGCCGTGCTGCGCACCCTCGGCACCCTGCGGGCCGCCGTCTACCGGCGGCTCACCGCGCTCGCCCCGGCCGGACTGCCCGCCTTCCGGCGCGGCGACCTGCTCTCCCGGCTGGTCGCCGACGTCGACGCGATCCAGGACCACCACCTGCGCTGGCGGCTGCCGGCCGCCGTGGCGGGCGTGGTCTCGCTGGCCGCGGCGGCGGCGATGGGCGCCTTCCTGCCCGCCGCCGGGGTCGTGCTCGGGATCGGGCTGCTGCTCGCGGGCGCGGTGGTGCCCGCCCTGGCCGCCCGCTGGTCGGCCGGTGCCGAACGGCGGCAGGCCCCGGAGCGCGGGCGGCTCGCCACCACCGTCGTCGACGCCTTCACCGGCACCGCCGAACTCACCGTGGCCGGCGCGCTGCCCGGCCGGCTCGCCGCCGTCCACGGCGCCGACGCCGCGCTCACCCGGCTGGCCGCCCGCTCAGCGGCCACCACCGCGCTCGGCACCGGGCTGATCGCGCTGCTCACCGGGCTGACCGTGACCGCCGCGGCGGCCGTCGGCGTCCAGGGGGTGCACGGCGGCGCGCTGGCGCCGGTCTGCCTGGCCGTGGTCGTGCTCACCCCGCTGGCCGCGTTCGAGGCCGTCACCGGGATGCCGCTGGCCGTCCAGGCGCGCCAGCGCAGCCGGGCCGCGCGGGCCCGGCTGGACGAGGTGCTGGAGGCCGAGGCCGCCGTCCCGGAGCCGGCCGCGCCCGCCACGCTGCCCGAACAGCCGCTGCCGGTCGCCGTGCGCGGACTGACCGTCCGGCACCCCGGGCAGGCCGTGGACGCGCTCACCGGCGTCGACCTCGACCTCGCGGCCGGCCGCCGGATCGCCGTGGTCGGCCCGTCCGGCTCCGGCAAGACCACGCTGGCCCAGGCGCTGCTGCGGTTCCTGGAGCCGAGCGCGGGCGCCGTCACCTTCGCCGACGGCCGCCCACAGGCAGTGGACAGCCGCGCGCTCGCGGGCGAGGACGTCCGCCGGGTGATCGGACTGTGTGCCCAGGACGCCCACGTCTTCGACAGCTCGCTGCGGGAGAACCTGCGGCTGGCCCGGCCGGGCGCCACCGAGGACGACCTGCGCGCCGCGCTCGCCGCCGCCCGGCTGCTGGACTGGACGCTGACCCTGCCCGACGGCCTGGACACCATGGTCGGCGAGCACGGCGCCCGGCTCTCCGGCGGCCAGCGGCAGCGCCTCGCACTGGCCCGGGCCCTGCTCGCCGACTTCCCGGTGCTCGTCCTGGACGAGCCCGCCGAACACCTCGACCTGCCCACCGCCGACGCGCTCACCACCGACCTGCTGGCCGCCACCGAGGGCCGCACCACCGTGCTGATCACGCACCGGCTGGCCGGCCTGGACGACACCACCGTCGACGAGGTGCTGGTGCTGGACGGCGGCCGGGTCGCCGAGCGCGGCCGCTGGTCGGAGCTGATCGCGGACCGGGACGGGCGGCTGCACGCCATGTGGCGGCGGGAGCAGGAGGCGGACGGGCTGGTGGAGCGGGAGGCGGACGGGCTGCTGGAGCGGGAGGCGGACGGGCTGGTGGAGCCGGTCGGGGCCACCCGTTAGGACCGGTCGGGGCCACCTGCCAGGCCCGGTCAGGGCGCGGTTCCCGAGCAGCGCCGTCCTTCGGATGAAAAGCGTACAAACTAGGCTTTCTGCATGGACCCCACGCCAGAGCCCTCCGCCGCCGCGCCCGAGCCGACACCCCATCGGGTGCCGGAGATCGCCTCGCTCGGGCTGGACACCCTGGTCACCGAGGTCGCGGAGCGGCTGCAGTCGGCCGCCGCGGTCACCGACCGGATGCAGCGGCTGCTGGAGGCGGTGGTCTCGATCGGCGCCGGGCTCGACCTGCACGCCACCCTGCACCGGATCGCCACCGGCGCCGCCGAACTCGTCGACGCCCGGTACGCGGCCCTCGGCGTGATCGCCCCCGGCGGCACCGGCCTGGCCGACTTCATCCACGTCGGCGTCGACGACGAGACCGCCGCCGAGATCGGCGAACTGCCCGCCGGACGCGGCATCCTCGGCGCGCTGATCGACCGCCCCGAGCCGCTGCGGCTCGCCGACCTCGGTGCCGACCCGCGCTCCTCCGGATTCCCGCCGCACCACCCGGAGATGAAGACCTTCCTCGGCGAGCCGATCCGGGTCCGCGACGAGGTCTTCGGCAACCTCTACCTCACCGAGAAGAAGGGCGGCGGCGCCTTCACCCCCGAGGACGAACAGGTGGTGCACGCGCTCGCCGCGGCGGCCGGCGTCGCCATCGAGAACTCCCGGCTGTACGAGGAGGGGCGGCGCCGGGAACGCTGGATCGCCGGCGCCTCCGCCGTCACCACGGCGCTGCTCTCCACCGACCAGGCCGAGACCGCGCTCACCGTCGCGGCCGAGCAGGTCCGGGAGCTGGCGGACGCCGCGCTCGGCATGATCCTGCTCCCGACCGAACCGGCGGAGGACGGCGACGGGCAGATGCGGGTCGCCCACGCCTCCGGCGAGGCCGCCGAGTTCGTCCGGGGCGAGCTGCTGCCCAGGAAGAGCTTCGCGGCCCGGCTGCTCGCCGGGGAGAGCGTCTACCTGGACGACATGTCCAGCGACCCGACCGTGGAGATCCGGCTCGCCCGCGCCTTCGGCCCGTCCATGGCCGTCCCGATGGTCGCCGCCGGGCGGGTGCTCGGCGGGCTCTGCGTCTGGCGCCCGCGCGGCGCCCTGCCGTTCACCGACACCGAGAAGCAGCTCGCCGAGACCTTCGCCTCGCAGGCCGCACTGGCCCTGCGGCTCGCCGAGGGCCAGCGCGACCAGCAGCGCCTGGCCGTCTTCCAGGACCGCGACCGGATCGCCCGCGACCTGCACGACCTGGTGATCCAGCGGCTGTTCGCCACCGGGATGATGCTGGAGAGCGCGGCCCGGCGGTCCGTGGTGCCCGAGGTGAAGGTCGGCATCGGCAAGGCGGTGGACGAGCTGGACGCCACCATCCAGGAGGTCCGCACCACCATCTACGCCCTCCAGCACGACAACCACGGCGACGCGCCGGACACCCTGCGCACCCGGGTGCTGCGGGAGGCCAGCCAGGCCGCGGCCGCACTCGGCTTCAAACCCTCGGTGAGCTTCGTCGGGCCGGTGGAGAGCCTGGTCGAGGAGAAGAACGGCCGCCAACTGCTCGCCGCGCTCAGGGAGATGCTCTCCAACACGGCCCGGCACGCGCGGGCCTCCCGGGTCGGCGTCGAGATCGACGCGACCGCCCACCTGGACGACACCGGCCGGCCGGTGAGCGGTGACCCGGAGTCGCTGGACCGGGGCGGGCGCCCGGGCGTGCTGCTGACGGTGACCGACGACGGCGTCGGCATCCCGGCGGGCGGGCGCCGCAGCGGCCTGCTCAACCTGACCCGGCGGGCCGAAGCGCTCGGCGGCGCCGCCTGGCACGAGGCCGGGCCGTACGGGAAGGGCACCAGGGTCCGCTGGACGGCCCGGCTCTGAACCCGGCCCGATCCTCCTCGGCGGTTGGCCGGTGAAAGTTAAACGAGGGAGAACTTCCCGACCAACAGCGCAAGTTGTGAACGTTCTGGGCTTTCCGTGGGTCCGTGTGCACACATAGCTTTGCACCGGTCTCGGAGGGGTAACCGGACGGGGGAGCAGTGGACGCGTCTGGCCGCGGGAACACCGCAGCAGGGGCAAGTCGAGGCGGGTTCAGGACGGAGCGCGCCCCGGACGGGCGGTACCGCTGGCAGCTGAAGGCGCCGAACGGCCGGGTGGTGGCCATCACCGCCGCCATGTTCGAGACGCCCGGCGAGGCCGAGCGCGGCTTCGACGGATTACGCGTCGGGGCCGCCGAACTCACCGCGCGGATCACCCACGTCCGGGACGGCATCGGCTGGATCTGGGTCGTCCCCGGGTCGCGCAGCCTGCCCGAGGTGCGCTCCAGCCGCGCGTACGAGCGGTACGCGACCTGCCAGAACGCCTTCCGGCGCTTCGTCGTGCTGCTGGCCAAACAGCCCGCGCGGGACCTGCCCGTCCGGGAGCTGCCCGCGCGTGACCGGCCCGTTCGCGACCAGTCCGTTCGCGACCAGCCCGTTCGCGACCAGTCCGTTCGTGAGCGGCCCGCTCGGGAGCGGCCGGTTCGTGACCTGCCGGGCCGTGAACTTCCCCGGAACACCGTCTCGTTGAGACGCCCCGATGGCCGCTGAGGGGCGCGGCCCCCGTCTGCTGATCGTCCCCGCACCCGAACGCTGCCTGGGCTGGGCGCTGCGCGCCGCCAACGGGCGGCCGCTCGGCATGGGCGTGCGCACCTACCGCAGCGAGGAGGAACTCGCCGAGGCGGTCCGGGTGTTGCTGATCGAGCGGGCGGCCCTGCGATGTTCGGTGGCCCAGTCCGAGGGCCGGCAGTGGGTGTGGTCCGCCTACCTGCCGGTGCGCAGCACCCGGCGGACGGCGGTCGAGCCCGCGCCGGTGGCGCGCAGCGCCCGCGGCTACCTGCGGCGCGACCAGTGCCAGGCCGGCGCCGAGGGCTTCCTGTCCGGACTCCAGTGGGTGGGGCAGGAGTTGCGGCGGGGCGGTCGGGACGGTCGCTGGCCGCTGTGAGGCGGCCGGGGCCCACGTGCAGTTCCGGTGAAGCGCAGGTTTCCGGCAACACCCCGAGTCGCCACCTGGAGAAGAACGTCATCGGCCTCTGACCACCCCCTTTCCCCTCCGCCGCGCCCGCGCTGACCAGTCGCTAAACCTCGTCGAACCGATGAGTCGACAATCCCGACCCGCCCTCGACCTCCCTTCCGGCGGAACCACCGGGCCGGACAGGATCTGCACTGCCGGAGCGGCCGCAGCGGACGCGGCCACCGGCCCCGGGCTCCCAACCAGAGCACGGGTCCACGCGATGGACGTCTCTCCCACCGGAGGAAGAGAAACATGCGTAAGACCGCTGCCAAGCTGCTCACCATTGCCGCCCTGGCGACCTCCCTGGCCACCGTCGCCAGCGGCACCGCCCTGGCCGACCCGGCGTCGCTCCCGGCCGCCAAGGACATCGTGGGCGTCGGCTCCGACACCACCCAGGCCGTCCTGAACCAGTTCTCGGCGGACTACAACGCCACCATTCCGAGCAGCAACACCACCACCCCGCGCCTGTACAGCTGGGACGCGACCGGCACCTCGCCGATCACCACCAAGACCGGCGCCACCTCCATCGCCCGCCCGAACGGCTCCGGCGCCGGCATCACCGCGCTGAAGAACAACACCAGCGCCACCGTGGACTTCGCCCGCTCCTCGCGCGGCCCGGCGTCGACCGACCCGAACACCTTCGACTTCGTGGCGTACGCCACGGACGCGGTGTCCTGGGCGGCCCAGAACGGCGGCAACGCGCCGGCCAACCTGACCACGCAGAACCTCAAGGACATCTACACCTGCAACGTCACCACCTGGGACCAGATCGACCCCAGCCTGCCCAGCACCACCATCAAGCCGTTCCTGCCGCAGTCCGGCTCCGGCACCCGCTCCTTCTTCCTCTCCACCATCGGCGTCTCGGCCTTCGGCCTCTGCGTCACCGAGGGCGTGCAGGAGAACGAGGGCAGCGACGCCCAGCTGAACGACCCCGACGCGCTGGTTCCCTACTCCGTCGCCCACTACGTCGGCCAGGTGTACTACGGCAAGGGCAGCGGCGCCGACGTCCAGGGCCCGCTGACCATCCGCAACGTGAACGGCGTCGCCCCGGTCGACACCGTCAACAAGGTGATCACCAACGCCTTCGCCGGCACCTCCTACGCCCGCAGCGTCTACAACGTGGTCCGTCACTCCGACTGGATCGCCACCGACACCCACGGCACCGCGCTGCGCGCCATCTTCGGCACCAGCGGCTGGGTCTGCACCAACGCCACCGCGTCCGCCGACCTGAAGAGCTTCGGCTTCCTGCCGCTGCCGGCCGGCGCCTGCGGCAGCGTCACCCACTCCTGATCCACCCCGCACCATCCGGCGGCCACGGGCGCAGCGCCCGTGGCCGCCGGCCATCGGAGGAGCCGTCGAAGGGGCCCGGGACCATGCGTGGAACGACGAAGAAGCTGCTCGCCGCCGCCGCTCTGGCGACGGCGGTCGTCACCGCGACCGGCGGCACGGGGGCCGCCGATCCGACGTCGCTGCCGGCCGCACGGGACATCGTGGGGGTGGGGGACGGCGTCACGCAGCTGGTGATGAACCAGCTCTCCGCGGACTACAACGCCACCATCCCGAGCACCGACACCACCACGCCGCGCCTGTACAGCTGGGACGCGACCGGCACCTCGCCGATCACCACCAAGACCGGCGCCACGTCGATCGCCCGCCCGAACGGGGCCGACGCCGGCATCCAGGCCTTGAAGAACAACACCAGTACCGCGGTGGACTTCGCCCGCTCCTCACGTGGTCCGGCACTGACCGACCCGAACACCTTCGAATTCGTGGCGTTCGCATCGGACGGGGTGTCCTGGGCGGCCAAATCCGGTGGTAACGCGCCGGCCAACCTGACCACGCAGAACCTCAAGGACATCTACACCTGCAACGTCACCACCTGGGACCAGATCGACCCCAGCCTGCCCAGCACCACCATCAAGCCGTTCCTGCCGCAGCCCGGCTCAGCCCTCCGCACGAACTTCCTGTGGAAGATCGGCGTCTCGGCCTTCGGCCTCTGTGTGACCGAGGGTGTGCAGGAGAACGAGGGCAGCGACGCCCAGTTGAACGACCCCGACGCGCTGGTCCCCTACTCCGTGGGGCACTACGTCGGGCAGATGTACTACGACCGGGGCAGCGGTTCGGATGTGCAGGGCCCGCTGACCATCCGCAACGTCAACGGCGACGCGCCGGTCGACACCGCGAAGAAGGCCATCAACAAGAACTTCGTCGGCGGTAGCTACGTCCTCTCCCTCTACCACGTGCTCCGCCGCTCCGACTGGAACGCCGCCGCCGCCCACGGTGCCGCACTGCGCTCCGTCTTCGGCGCCGACGGTTGGATCTGCACCAATCCGACCGCCCTCGCGGACATCACCGGGTTCGGCTTCCTTCCGCTGCCGCCCCACGCCTGCGGGAGCATCACGCACAGCTGACCACTGCTCCACCCGCACCATCCCACCTCTCCCAAGGAGTTCAGCATGGCAAGAACCGGCATCCGCCTCGCCACCACCGGTGCCGCCGTCGTCCTGGCGGTCACCGGTGTCGGCGGTGTGGCCGTGGCCGACACCACCGCCACCGCGCCCACCGGCAGCGCCGTGATCACCGTCGACGGCGCGTTCCTGGCCAAGTCGGTGCTCAAGGGCATCGTCGTCGTCCCGCTGACGCCGGCCACCGCGGCCGCCGCCAACAACGCCATCACCGCGACCTTCCCGGTGACCGGCGGTGCGGCCAACATCCCGTCCTTCTCCGGGGACGTGCAGTTCGGCGGCAGCCTGCTCTTCTTCAACGCCACGAACGGCAAGAGCGTCGTCTTCAAGCAGCTCGACTTCGGCGTCCGCAGCTGGAAGATCACGGCCGTCCCGGACGGCGGCACCAACCCGGTGGCGCTGCTGGACCCGCTGGGCGACACCCAGGTCGGCCGCACCGGCACCACGCAGAGCCTCACCGCTTCCAGCCTCCAGGTGGACGCGGAGGGCGCGCAGTACCTGGACAAGGCCCTCGGCACCACGTACTTCACCGGCGGCCAGTCGGTCGGCTCGCTCGCCCTGTCCTTCACCCCGGGCAGCTGACCCCCGGCCCGCGATGACCGCGGGGTGATCTGCGGGCCCGCACCCCGGTGCGGGCCCGTACGCATTCGGACGACGCAACTCCGTTCCATGGGTGCCGCGTTGGGGTCTCGTACACCCTGTCGACCGGATCCGGCCATATCCGGCTGGCGCAATGGTCAGGTACCGGAACCGTCCGGTCGTCCGCATGCCTGATCCCCCTTGCGCCGCGTGCTGGGCGGCGCGGATTCGCACGGAGGTGCCCGCCATGAGAGTCCGACTACCCGACCGGAGGGATCCGGGGTGGTGGCGTCGCCGATGGCCGGCGATCGCGATGGTGTGGTCGGTGGTGGTGGCCCTCGGGGTGGTGCCGATCGGCCTGGGGGCGGTGCCACAGGCGGTGGCGGCGTCGTCCGCGGTGACGGTGAAGGGGCCGAAGCTCTGGAATCCGAGCACCGGGACGTACGGCAAGCAGGGGAGCATCACGCTCTCGCAGTCGAAGGACCTCACCAACCAGGTGGTCCAGCTCTCCTGGAGCGGCTTCACCCCGACCACGGACGGCAACGGCCAGCCGAGGACGATCGTGAAGCCCGGCGACGCCTACTCCTTCTTCGCCGTCCGGATCTACGAGTGCCGCGGCACCGATCCAAAGGTCACCGACTGTTACGGCAGCACCATGTACGGGCTGGATCCGGCTGCCGGGTTCCAGCAGCGGAAGACCGACGTGCCTGCGCCGGACTTCCCGAGCAACATGGTGATCTCCCCCACCAGTATGGACGGTTCGGGAGCCGCGACCATCGAGTTGTACACGGGGCTGCAGAGCCCGACCCTGGCCTGCGATGCCACCCACCCGTGTTCCCTGGTGGTGGAGGCCAACTACGGCGGTGACAGCCTCGGCCAGACGAATCCGCAGCAGACCGTGGACTGCACGAACCACACCCTCGATCTCACCACCGGATACAAGCTCGCGTCGGACGAGGTGTTCGGCAAGGACGCGGCCAACGGCATGTCGAGCGGCGAGCAGTGCGCCTGGGAGAACCGGGCCGTGGTGCCGCTGGCCTTCGCGCCCTCGCCGGCCGCCTGCGAGGCGCAGACGTCGGCGTTCCGTGCCGCGGGCCTGGAGGCGGCCAACCGGGCCGTGCAGCTGTGGCGTTCCGGCCTGTGCCTGGGCGACAACCCGCTGTCCTTCCAGTACCTTCCCGCCGGCGGTGAGCCGCAGGCCCGGGCCGACTTCCTCGGCGGAGCGACGGACGTCGCCCTGACGGTCCGACCGGACACGTCGACGCCGCAACGCCCTTACGTCTACGCGCCGTTGTCGGCCTCTGGCGTGTCGGTGGCCTTCGTGGTCGACGACCCGTCGACCGGTCGGCAGATCAGGGACATGAAGCTCAACGCCCGGCTGCTGGCCAAGCTCCTCACCCAGTCGTACTCGCCCGCCGGAGGCGTGATCGCCTCCGTGAAGGGCAACCCGACCTGCATCTTCCGGGACCAGGAGTTCCTGAAGCTGAACCCGCTGCCGCCGGAGAGCGGGCTGAAGTGGCCGACGTCCTGCGCGGTCTCGCAGTCCAGCCCCATCGTGGTCGGCGGCACGACGGACCTGGTGTACCAGCTGACCTCGTGGATCGCCTCCGACCCGGACGCCGCGCGCTTCCTGGACGGCGAGCCGGACCCGTGGGGCATGCGGGTGGACACGTACTACCTGCGGCCGGCCTTCTCCGGCTACCCGACCGACTCCTTCGCCCGGCAGGACTCCTCCGGGCTGGTCGGGGCGACGACGCAGCCGCGCAGCAACTGGCGCGAGTACGAGTGGAATCCGGTCACCACGGGGCTCGGTGACGTGGCGCGGAAGCTGCTGCAGAACAAGCCGACCTGCATCGATCCGACCATCCAGCCCGACGGCGGCCACAACCAGTGCGCGCCGATGGACCCGGGCAGCCGGACGCTGTTCTCGATCATGGACGCCGGCCAGGCGAAGGCCTACGCGCTCCCCGAGGCCCAACTCCTCAACCCGGCGGGCGGGTTCGCTGCGCCCAGCACGTCCAGCTTCCAGTCCGCGGTGGCGGACATGACGGTGGACGCGTCGACGGGTGTCCAGCAACTGCCGTACGGCGTCGCCGACACGGCGTACGCCCACGACCAGTTCGCCTACCCGCTGACCAGCGTGCAGTACGCGATGGTGCCGACCAAGGGCGTGCCCGACGCCAAGGCGGCGGCGATCACCAAGTTCCTGAAGACGGTGACGACCAGCGGCCAGGTGTACGGCACCGAGCCCGGCCGGCTGGCGCAGGGCTTCCTCGCCCTGAACAACGCCCAGCGCGCGCAGGCGGCGGACGCCGCCTCGCACGTGGAGACGCAGGACGGCAAGCTGCCCGGCAACCAGGCCGCGCCGCCGAACCCGCCCCCCGTCACCCCCGACCCGGGGACGACCGGCGGCACCGGGGGCACCCCGGCGGGCGGATCGGGCTCCACGGACGGCGCCGCTCCCGGCACCGCGCCCGCGCCCGTGAGCGACGGCGGCACGGCGGCCGGCGGGACCGGGGACACCTCGGCCGACGGCAACACCTTCGGCACGACCGGCGGGACCAGCGGCACCGGCGGCACCGGCTCCATCGGATCCACCGGTTCCACCGGGACGACCGGCGGCACGGCCGGCACCGGCGGATCCGCCGCCGTCCCGGCCGCCGCAACGGCCGGCGGGGCGAAGGCCGCCGCTGCCCCCTCCGCGTCCGGCAAGCCGATCACCGTGGCGCCCGTCGCGGCCGGCACGCCGGCGGCGGACCGCTCCGGCATGGCCCGCCTGCTGCTCCCGATCGCGCTGATCGGCGGCCTGGTGCTGCTGGTCGGCGGACCGGCGACGCTGCTGCTGGGCGGCACTCCGGCCGGGCAGAAGGCGCTGACCGGGCTGCGCGAGGGCTGGTCGCGGGTGCGTCGCCGCCGCTGGGGCCGCTGACGCCCGGGGCTGACGCCCGCGCCGGTTGACGCCGGCGCACCTCGGACGAGTCGGCAGGGCCGCCGTTCCGGCCCCGCCGACTCGTCCGCCCGGTCCCGTTGCCGTCTGCCCCGGGCCCGCTGACCAGGCCCGCAGCCCGACCCGCGCCGCCCGCGCGTCGGCGACCGGACCGACCGGCGGCCGGAACGCCGGCGACCGACCGACCGGCGACCGACCGGAACGCCGGCGACCGACCGACGACCACGAACCAGCCGACCGAGCCGCCTTCGACGCTTTCGTCGGGCCGCCGTCCAGGCCGGGGCACCGCCCCGGCACCCGTACCCGAGCACGGAGAGCAGACCATGACAGCCGCCGCCGAGCCCGCGGCACCGTACGCCGGGGCGCCAGGCCACCCCGACGGCCAGCCCGACCCCGACGTCCCGCGCGTCATCACCGCCCCCGCCACCCCCGGCGACCGGGTGTTCCGCGGCGTGCTGCGGCTCGCCGGGATCTCGGTCTTCGCCATCATGGGGCTGATCGCGTTCTTCCTGCTGCTGCGCGGCACGGACGCGCTGCGCGCGGTGGGCTGGTCGTTCCTGACCGAGCAGAAGTGGCAGACCGCCGCGCACAACTTCGGCATCGCCGCCGTCCTGCCGAACGGCCTGCTGATCGCCGTGATCGCCCTGGCCATCGCCGTCCCGGTGGCGCTGACCACAGCGGTCTTCATCGCCGAGTACGCGCCCGTGCGGCTGCGTTCGGTGCTGGTCTCGCTGATCGACCTGATGGCGGCGATCCCCAGCATCATCTACGGCCTGTGGGGGCTGTTCTTCCTCCAGCCGCGCATCATCGGCTTCGTCCGCTGGCTGGCCAACCACCTCGGCGACGCGATCCCCTTCCTGAAGGTGCGCACCGGCGACATCGGGACGTCCTACACCTCGTCCACCTTCATCGCGGGCGTCGTGGTCTCCCTGATGATCATCCCGATCGTCACCTCGCTCAGCCGGGAGGTGTTCTCCCAGGCCCCGCAGGGCGAGCGGGAGGGCGCGTACGCGCTCGGCTCGACCCGCTGGGGGATGGTGCGCGCGGTGGTGCTGCCGTTCGGCAAGGGCGGTGTGATCGGCGCGGTGATGCTGGGCTTCGGCCGGGCGATGGGGGAGACGATCGCCGTCGCGCTGATCATCTCGCCGAACTTCAAGACCATCACACACATCCTCGAGAACGGCGCCAACTCGATCTCGGCGCTGATCGCGCTGCGCTTCGGCGAGTCGGACGCGCTGTCGCTCTCCGCGCTGATGGCGGCCGGCCTGGTGCTGTTCGCACTGACCCTGCTGGTCAACGTCGCGGCCGGTTTCGTGATCAACCGGTCGCGCTCCGGCGCCTCGACCGCGGACTGAGAAGGGCGGCCGACATGACCAACCCCGTTGAAGGGACGACCCGATGACCACGCTCGACCTGCCACCCGTGGCCGCGTCCGAGCCCGCCGAGGCGCCGCCCGCCCCCGCACCCGTACCCCCGCGCCCGGAGCGGCGGGTGAAGCTCGGCGGGGTCACCCGCGAGGACGTGCTCACCGTGGCCGGCTCGCTGGTCGGCTCGCTGGCGCTGGACTGGATGAGCTACGAGCGGATCCTGCCGTTCAGCGGCGCGTTCGGCTTCCTGGTCTGCTGGTACGTGCTGTTCCTGGCCGGCTACTTCACCCTCGGGCGGCTCCAGTGGGGCAGGCTGCTGGTGCGCGAGCGCCTGGTGTCGGTGGTCGCGTGGAGCTCCGGACTGCTGGTGCTCGCGCTGATCGTCGACCAGATCGGCTATCTGGTGGTCCGAGGCTCCGAGGCGGCCCAGCACCTGAACTTCTTCACCGAGTCGATGGAGAGGACGGCCGCGCTCTCCCCGATCACCTCCGGCGGTGCGCTCAACGCGATCGTCGGCTCGCTCGAACAGCTGGGCCTGGCCACGCTGTTCGCGGTGCCGCTGGGCATCGCCGCGGCGGTCTTCATGTCCGAGGTCGGCGGCCGGATGGCCCGTCCGGTGCGGACCCTGGTCGAGGCGATGACCGCGCTGCCGTCGATCGTCGCGGGCCTGTTCGTGCTCGGCGTGGTGATCCTCACCCTCGGGTTCGAGCAGAGCGGGTTCGCGGCCTCGCTGGCGCTGACCGTGATGATGATGCCGATCGTCACCCGGGCCGCCGAGGTGGTCATCCGGCTGGTGCCGGGCACCCTGCGCGAGGCCTCGTACGCGCTCGGCGGCAGCCAGTGGCGGACGGTGTGGAACGTGGTGCTGCCGACCGCCCGGCCCGGTCTGGTGACGGCGGTGGTGCTCGGCATGGCGCGCGGCGTCGGCGAGACCTCGCCGGTGCTGCTGACCTCGGGCTTCACCGCGCAGTTCAATGCCGACCCGTTCACCGAGCCTCAGGTGTCGCTGCCGCTCTACATCTGGAACTACGTCAAGCAGCCCTACCCCGAGATGGTCGCGCGGGCCTTCGCCGCGGGGCTGACCCTGATGGCCGTGGTGCTGGTCCTGTTCGTGACCGCCCGGGTGCTCGGCGGCCGTCGGCCCGGCCAGTTGACGCGGGGCCAGAAGCGCCGGATCAACCGGGACGCCCGTCGTCTCGAGGCGGCCGCCGCGGCCGCCGTCGCCCGCCCGTACGCCATCCAGCCGGAGAAGCGCTGATGCCCAGCCCAACCACCCTCCGTACCAGAGGAGTTCCCATGTCGTGGGAGGCCGCAAGCCGCCCCGTGGCCCGCACCCTGGCCGTGCTGCTGTCCCTGTCGCTCGCCGCGGCCTCACTGCTGCTCGGGCAGGGGGCGGCGTTCGCGGCGTCGGTCGCGCTGAGCGCCCAGGGCTCCAGCTGGTCCGGTCCGGCGATCGACCAGTGGCGCCAGGACGTCGGGCCGCAGGGCATCCAGATCAACTTCAATCCGGTCGGCTCGGCCGCCGGCCGCACGGCCTGGAGCAACGGGCAGACCGACTTCACCGCCTCGGACGTGCCGTTCCGCAGCGGGGATGACACCGGCCTCAGCGAATCGGCCCGCACCGGCGGCCAGGGCGGCCGGGAGAACCCGGTCTACGGCTTCTCGTACGTGCCGATCACCGCGGGCGGCACCACCTTCATGTACAACCTGCAGGTCGGCGGCAAGCAGGTCCGCGACCTGCGACTCTCCCCGCAGACCATCGTGGACATCTTCACCAACAAGATCACCAACTGGAACGACCCGAAGATCACCGCCGACTACGGCAAGCCGCTGCAGAGCATGCCGATCACCCCGGTGGTCCGTTCGGACGGCTCCGGCGCCACCGCGCAGTTCACCCGTTGGATGGAGCACAGCTACCAGGCTCAGTGGGACGACTACTGCAAGTCCGTCAACGGCACCACCTGCGGCGACTACACCGAGTTCTACCCGCCGTCCGGCCGGATGACCGCGCAGAACGGCTCCGACATCGTCGCGGGCTACATCAAGTCCTCGATCGGCCAGGGCACCATCGGCTACGACGAGTACGCCTTCGCCAAGCGCAGCAACTGGCCGGTCGTGAAGGTGCTCAACAAGGCCGGCTACTACTCCCTGCCGACGGCCTCCAACGTGGCGGTCGCGCTCACCGCGGCGAAGATCCGCGGCGTCGACGACAACACCCCGGCGAGCGACCCGAACTACCTCCAGCAGAACCTCGACGGCGTCTACACGATGGACGACCCCCGCGCCTACCCGATCTCCAGCTACAGCTACGTGATCGTTCCGCGCGCCGGAGCGGAGCTCAAGCCGCCGCCCCGCTTCAACAACGACAAGGGCGGCGCACTCAGCCGCTTCCTCGCCTACGTCCTGTGCGAGGGCCAGGGCGAGGCGGACGGCCTCGGCTACTCGCCGATCCCGCGCAACCTGGTCAAGGGCGGGTTGCTGCAGACCAAGAGCATCCCGGGCAACGCCAGCCCCGTCGACCCGGACACCCTCTCCAACTGCGCGAACCCGACCTTCAACTCGGCCGGTGAGCTGACCGTCCTCAAGAACGCGCCGCAGCCCAGCCCCTGCGACAAGCAGGGCGCTCCGCTGGACTGCACCGTGCAGGGCGGCCAGCCGGTCAAGACCGGTTCGGGCGCGGGTAGTTCGGGCGGCACCGGCGGCGGCGCGGCCGGCGGGACCGGCGGCACGGGCGGCACGGGCGGTACCGGCGGCACGGGCGGCACGGCCGCCGGCGGTTCGGGCCGGACCGGCAACGGCACGGCCGCAGGCACGTCCGGCGGCACCGGCGGTACCGGTGGCGGTACGGGCGGTGGCGGCGCGGGCACCGGCGGCACCGGGGACGGCGGCGCAGCGGCCGACGGCGCGGCCGGCACGGACCCGAACGCGGCCGGTGCCGCGCCGGGCGACCCGGGCACCGAGGACGTCGTCGACCCGCAGACCGGCCAGGTCGTCGCCCGCGGCCGCGGCGGCAGCACCGAGGTCGCGGCGAACGTGGTCGAGGTGGCCGGCAAGCCCGAGGACTGGACGCTGAGCACGCTCACCGCCCTCGAACTGCTCGCCGTGGTGCTCGTCCCGCCGCTGCTCGGCCGGCGGCTGCTGCGGCGGCGCAAGTCCTCGGACGGCGCCTCGTGACCGCCCCGGTGCTGGAGAAGCCGGCCGCCCCCGCGCGGCCGGCCACGCCCGCGGGCCCGCCCGCCGCGACCCCCGCGGC
>NZ_JBHXMU010000029.1:0-106423 GCF_042720685.1 Kitasatospora sp. NPDC058492 | reverse complement strand
GGCCGGGCTCAAAACCCCCGGCGGGGGGGGTCTGTCCATCCCCGCCCCGCCCCGGCGTTCGTCCAGCGTGTGCGCGCCCCGGCGGGCGTGCGGTGCGCGGCTCAGAAGCCGCCGGTCTGCTCGTCCCGTCGACGCTGCCAGCGCTGTTCCACCCGGTCCATCATCCCGGCCTTGCGGCGGGGCGCGGCGGCCGGCCGGGGGCCGGAGCCCTGGCCGGCGGGGCCGCGGCGCCAGCCGGTCACGGCGAACACCGCGCACCCGAGCATCACCAGGAAGCCCACGACGCTGACCCAGATCTGGTCGGGGACGACCATGCCGCCCATCAGCAGGCCGATGCCCACCACGAAGCCGGCAACGGCCAGGTACACCCGCCGGCGGGTGTAGGTGCGCAGCCCGGTTCCCTCAAGCGCCGTCGCGAATTTGGGATCTTCGGCATACAGCGCTCGCTCCATCTGGTCGAGCAGTCGCTGCTCGTGCTCCGAGAGCGGCACGGAGTCCTCCTACTCGTCGGTCGCGGGTGCGACCGGTCCGCCACCCCGGTCGGGGAGGCAAAGTCCAATCAGCCTTCGGGGCACACGGTCGGACGCCTGTGCGGGGGGACCCGGCCCGTGTCGTCCATATGCCCCACCCATCCGGCTGTCATGCTTTCCGGCTTTACCCAGATCATACGGTCCGTGAGCCCGTTACGGAGTGGTCTGCGCCGCGTGGGACGGGCCACTTCGACCGGGCACGGCCGCACCCGGCTCAACGCCACGAGACGCGGACAAGTGCCCGAACGGGTGGAATCGGTCCGGACCTGGGCAGGTTCGGGACCACCCGGACGAGGCCGGGGGGCGTCCGGAAGGCGAACCGCCGCCGCACGGCGTGCGAACCGTACGGCGGTGGGCGGTCCCGCGGCCGCTCAGGCCAGGGTGGCCAGCAGGTGCAGCTGGGTCGCCACGGCGTGGAACGCGGGCTGCTCGGCGGCGGCCTCCTCCAGCTTCAGCAGCGCCTCCATCGCGCCCGGCTCGGCGTCCACCAGCACCCCGGGCACCAGGTCGGCGAAGACCCGGACGCCGTGCACCGACTCCACCCGCAGGCCCGCGCCCTCGGCCAGCCGACCCAGCTCCTCGCCGGTGAAGCGGCGCGGCATCGGGTCCTGCTCGCCCCAGCGGCCGTCGGTCGCGGACAGCACCGTCCGGGCCTCGGTGAAGTGGCCGGCCAGCGCCCGGGCCAGCACGGCGCCGTTGCGGTTGGCGGCCAGCAGGCTGACCAGGCCGCCCCGGCGCAGGGTGCCGGCCAGGCTGCCGAGCGCCTCCGCCGGGTCGTCCACGACCTCCAGCACACCGTGGCAGAGCACCGCGTCCACGGTGCCGGGGGCGACCAGCTCGGGCAGCGTCTGGGTGTCGCCCTGGACGGCCCGGACCAGCTCCGTCACCCCGGCCTCGGCTGCCCGGCGCTCCAGCGCGAACAGCGCGTCCGGGCTGGGGTCGACCACGGTGACCCGGTGGCCGAGCTTGGCCACCGGCACGGCGAAGTTGCCGGTGCCGCCGCCGGTGTCGACCACGTCGAGCACCGGCTGGTCCAGCTCGGCCGCCCGCTTCTCCAGGGCGGCCCGCACCACCTCCCACACCACGGCGGTACGCAGGGCACTGCGGGGACGCGTCGGGTACAAGGCGGGGCTCCTCGGCACATGCAGATCGATCAGGATGCCTCCACCTTAGACCGGGCGGGTGGCCGGGCCCGTCACCCCCGGCGGGTCGTCGCCGTCCAGCGGAAGCCGCGGGGCCGGCGGGGCCGGGCGCAGGCCGAGCAGGCGCTCCACCAGGCGCAGGAACAGGGCGGAGTTGCGGACCAGGTCGTCGGCGTCACGGGCCGAGGCGGCGCCCCTGATCCCGGCCTCGGCGGCCGCCCGGCGGCGGGCGCCGGCGGCGTAGTAGAGCGCCCACTCGGCCAGCTCGGGGGCCATCTCGGGCAGCACCTCCCAGGCGCTGCGGATGGCCTTGCGCCGGCGCGGGCTCTTCTCCGGCCGCCCGCGCACCGCGAGCACGGCCGCCACCGTGCGCAGCGCGGCCAGGTGCGCGGTGGCGTACCGCTCCAGCGGGTCCTCCAGGAGGCGGGCCCGGGCGAGCGTGCGGTGGGCGTCGGCGAGCAGGTCGAGGGCGGCCGGCGGCGCGGCGGTCCGGCGCAGCACGGGGTGGACGTCCCCGCCACCCGGGCGCCCGCCCGGGGAGGACGGCAGGGCGGTGGAGTGGAGGCGGGCGGTGACGGGCTCAGGACGGCTGATGGTCATGGTCTCCCCCGTTCCGAGGCAGCGCGCGGACCGGGCGGTCCGTGCCCCTCCATCGTGAACGGGACCACTGACAACGCGGCCCGGAACGGGTGAGCGGCGGCGGGCACCGGCCTGTCCCCCCAGGTCCTGTGCCGCCGCCGTACGCCGCCGCTCCGCCGTTCCCCACAGGCGGCGGTGGCCAGCTCCCCCTTCCGGTGGCCGGTCTCCCCCCGGCCCGCTCCGCCGCCCCGTGTCGGCGGTGCAGGGCCCGTGACCGGCTCCAGTGGCGGATCTCCGCCGCCGCCCCGCCGACCCCTCATCTGCCGGCTGGGCGGACGGATCCGCCGTCCGGGGCGGGGCGCCCGACGCGCCGCCGTCCCGGTGCCACCACTCTCCCGTCCCGGCAGGTCGGCGGGCCATCCGCTGACGTACTCAACCCCGGATCTGAGTACGCGTACTCAGATCCGTCGGCCCCGGGCCCTGGCGTGGCCGGAACCGGCGGGCCGACCCGGCACGTCCCGGTACGGTACGGCCGTGGCCCGGGCGGCCCGGCCACGGCCACGAGAAGGAGGGGGAAAGCGATGAGGAGGGGGAAGCCATGACGATCGTGCCGCTGATCTTCACCAGCGGACTCGCCAGCGGCATCAACGCCTACGCGGTGGTGCTGCTGCTCGGACTGCTGGGCCGCTTCGGCGGCGCGGACTCGGTGCCGCCCGCGCTGGAGCGCACCGACGTGCTGGTGGCGGCCGCCGTGCTGTTCCTGCTGGAGGCGGTGGCCGACAAGATCCCGTTCGTCGACAGCCTCTGGGACTCCGTGCACACCGTGATCCGGCCGATCGCGGGCGCCACCGTCGGCGCGCTGATCGCGAGCACCGACCCGGGCTCGCTCGGCGAGGTCGCGGCGGGCGCGATGGGCGGCACCACGGCGCTGGTCAGCCACCTGGTCAAGGCCTCGCTGCGGATGGCGGTCAACACCTCGCCCGAGCCGGCCAGCAACATCGCGGTCAGCATGGCGGAGGACGTGTCGGTGGCCGGGCTGGTCTCCCTGGCGATCTTCCACCCCTGGCTGGCCGCCTCGATCTCCGCCGTCCTGCTCGCCGTCGGCCTGCTGCTGGTCTGGTTCGCGGTCAACCGGATCCGCGCCTTCCGGGCCCGCCGCCGCGAACGCCGCGCCGCCCACGACGCCCGGTCCGCCGCCCGCGAACAGGAGGCGGACCGGCCGTACGTCCCACGGCGCTGAGGACGGCGCCCGCCGGGCCCGGCCCGGCCCAGGTCACGGCCCAGGTCACGGCCCAGGGCGTGTCTGACAATTCGCGTCGGATCAGCGCGCGGCGTTGGGCGCCCGGCTGGGCGTGCCGGCGAAGCGTCCTCGTACTGGGCCGTACTTGGACGTTTCGCCGGTGCGTCCAGGCGGGATGCCCGGCGTCGCGCGCCCGGCGGGAATTGTCAGACACGCCCTAGGATCAGGTGCCATGGCACGGATCGTCATCATCGGCGCAGGAATGAGCGGGCTCGCGGCGGCCTCCAGGCTGGCCACCCTCGGACACCGGGTGACGGTCTGCGAGGCCGGCGGCACGTACGGGGGCATGGTCGGCCGGTACGAGCGCGACGGCTTCGCCTTCGACACCGGCCCCGGCCTGCTGACCCTCCCGGCCGTCTACCGCGACCTCGCGCTGAAGACCGGCAAGGAGCCGCTGGAACAGCTCGTCGACCTCGCCCCGGTGGACCCGGAGAGCCGGCACCTGTTCCCGGACGGCACCGCCGTCAGCCTGCCCAACGCCTCCCGCGGCGGCGTCAGCCAGGCCCTGGACGCCGCCTTCGGCGCCGGCTCGGGCGCCCGCTGGAGCGCGGTCATGAACCACGGCCGGACGGTCTGGGAGGCCACCCGCCGCCCGCTCCTGGAGGAGCCGCTCCCGGCCGACCGGTCGCCGCTGCACACCGACCCCTACCCCGTCCCGCCCCGGCGCGGCCTGCTCGCCCGGCTCGGCCGACCCCGCCCGTGGACCCTCGCCGACGTCGCCGCCCGCGAACTCGGCGGCCACCCCGGCCTCACCGCGCTGCTGGCGGAGCACGCCCTGCGCTTCGGCCTGCCCCCCGGGTCCGCCCCCGCCGGGGCCACCGTGCTGCCGTACATGGAGCAGTCCTTCGGCGTCTGGTACGTCCGGGGCGGCCTGCGGGCCCTGGCGGACGCGGTGCACCGGCGCTGCGAGCTGCGCAAGGTGGAGTTCCGCTTCGACACCCCGGTCACCGAGGTGCTGGTCGAGGGCGGCCGGGCCTGCGGCGTCGACACCCCGGGCGGCCGGATCGACGCGGACCTGGTGGTCTCCTCGATGGACGCCAGGACCCTGTTCCGTGACGGTCTCGCCCGGTGGCCGGAGCTCGGACCCGACCAGGGGGAGCCGTCCGAGGTGCCCGGCCGGTTCAGCGTGCTGCTCGCGCTGCGCGGCGCCCGGCCGGCCGGCACCCCGCACCGGACGGTGGTGCACGCCGCCGACCCGGCGGCCGAGCGGGACGCCCTGACCCTCTCGGCCCCGCCCTGCGAACGCCCCACCCTCCAGGTGCTGCGCCCGGACGATCCCTCGCTGCGCCCCGACGAGGCGCACGAGAGCGTGGTGCTGACCGCGACCGTCCCCGCCCAGGGCGACGTCGACTGGACGGCGCCCGGGGTCGCCGAGCGCTACGCGGACCAGCTGCTGGCGCACGCCGACGCCGCCGGCCTGGGCCTGCGCGAACGGGTGCTGTGGCGGGTCGTGCGCACCCCGGACGACACCCGCCGGGAGACCGGCGCCCTCGGCGGGTCGGTCCCCCGCCCTGCGCTCGCCGGAGACGGCGGCGGATGGCTCCAGCCCGCCAACGAGTCGCCCGTCCCCGGCCTCTACCTGATCGGCGGAGCGGCCCACCCCGGCGGCGGACTGGCCCGGACCGGCATGTCCGCCTGCATCGCCGCCAACCTGATCGGCCCGGCTTAGGTCCGGCCGGACAGGGCCTAGCGGCCCTGGCGCCGGAACTCAGCCCTGGGGCCAGGTGTTCTGCTGCTGGTAGCCGTACGTGTGGTCGTAGGACTGCTGCTGCGGGATGCCCTGGGGGTGCTGGCCCGGCTGCTGGCCGGGGTGCTGCTCAGGGTGCTGCTGCGGGGTCTGCCACTGCTGCTGGGGGTGCTGCTCCCAGCCGGGCTGCTGCTGCGGGTAGGACTGGTACTGGTCCTGCTGCGGGTAGCCGTTGTACGGGTCGGGCTGCTGGGGGTAGGCCCCGTAGCCCTGGTCGTAGGCGAAGGCGGGCTGCTGCTGGCTCTGCCACTGCTGCTGCTCGTAGGCCGGCTGCGGCTGGGCGGCGTTGTCGTAGCCGGACTGGTAGGCCTCGGCGTAGGGGTCGTGCGGCGCCTGCTGCTGCTCGTAGTAGGCGGGCGCGTAGACGCCGTCCTGGGTGAGTTCCTGCATCTCGAAGGCGGCGGTCTGCTCGACCTCGGGGACGTCCTCGGCAACCGGGGCAAGGGCGGGGGCGGCGGCCGGGGCCTCCTCGACGGCGCTGACCTCGCCGATCCGCTTCTCGGTGGCCTCGACCGCGGCCACGGCGGCCGCGCCGCCGGTGAGGGCGCCGAGCAGGGGCACCTTGGCGAGCGGGCCGGGCAGCGAGCCGTCGGCCTTGCGCAGCGACCAGCCGGCCCGGTAGCCGCGCTTGACGGAGAGGGTGACGAAGGTCTGGCCGGCCGCGAAGAGGGCGGCGCCGGCGCCGATCACCGGGACGGAGCCGAGCACCATGCCGGCGGCCACTCCGAGGAAGCCGACCAGGGCGAGGGCCCGCCAGTGCAGCGGGGCCCGGTTCTGCAGCAGGACCTCGGCGACCAGCCAGAGCGCCACCACCGCCAACGCGACGTACAGCAGCAGGTATCCGATGCCCATCCGCCCGCTACCTCCAGTCGCGTGCCCGCGCTCGCCGCGCGTGTGCGGCGACTGTACCGGTTCAACGGCCGGGGTACCGCATCGCGTTCCCGCCGGTCGCGGCCGGGGCGCACACGACCGAGCCCGTCACCGTCGGGGCGGTGACGGGCCGGTGAACGTCCGGGCCCGCGGGCCCCGGTCTGCCCGGAGCAGGGCCCCCGACGGCGCCGGACGGGACCTACGCGTGGCGCTGGTGCAGGCCGAGGTTCTGGTAGATCTCCAGCGTCGCCGTGGAGTGGTTGAGCGTGATGAAGTGCAGGCCCGGCGCGCCCTCGGCGAGGAGGCGTTCGGCCATCGCGGTGGCGTGTTCCATGCCGATCGCGCGCAGCGCCGCCGGGTCGTCGACGGCGGCCCGCAGCCGGGCCTCCAGGTCGGCGGGGAAGGCGGAGCCGCTCAGCTGGGGGAAGCGTTCCAGCTGCTTGGCGTTGGTGACCGGCATGATCTCCGGGATGATCGGCGTCTCGCAGCCGGCGGCGGTGACCCGGTCGCGCAGCCGCAGGTAGTCGTCGACCTCGAAGAACATCTGGGTGATCGCGTAGTCGGCGCCCGCCCGGACCTTGCCGACGAAGTGCCGGATGTCCTCGTCCCAGTCGGTGGAGCGCGGGTGCATGTTCGGCGAGGCGGCGACGCCGACGCAGAAGTCGCCGATGCCCTTGATCAGCTCGACCAGCTCGTACGCGTACGTGACGCCGTCGGGGTGCTTGACCCATTCGCCCATCGGGTCGCCGGGCGGGTCCCCCCGGACGGCGAGGACGTTGCGCACGCCCTGGTCGGCGTACTGGCCGATGATGTTGCGCAGCTCGGCGATCGAGTGGTCGACGGCGGTCAGGTGGGCGACCGGGGTCAGCGTGGTCTCGGTGGCGATCCGGCCGACGATGTTGACGGTGCGCTCGCGCGAGGAGCCGCCCGCGCCGTACGTCATGCAGACGAAGTTGGGGTCCAGCGGTTCGAGCCGGCGGATGGCGTCCCAGAGTCTCTGCTCGCCGACCTCGGTGCGCGGGGGCATGAACTCGAAGGAGAAGGACCGCTTTCCGGCTGCCAGGAGTTCGCGGACCGTCAGTGCGCGGTCCGGTCTGGTGGAAGCGATGCCGAGTGCCATGCTGGCAGGTTATCGGGCGTTCGAAGGGGCCGGACAACTCGGTACCACGGATTGAGACAAGCGGTGGACGATACTCCGTCCGTGGTCCGACGAATTCCGACCGGCGCTCGAAGCCCGCGCCCGCCGGCCCGCACGCCGGCTCGCACATCCGTTCCCAGTCGCCCCGCTACGCTTGCTGCACCCCAGCGAACCAGCGGAGCCTCATCGTGACCTCGTCCAGCAACCGGCCGGCCAACCCCATAGACGTGGAGGACGTCCGCGCGCGCGTCAACGCCGCCCTCGCCGCGTTCATGGACGGCCAGTCCGCCCTGTTGGACAAGATCTCCCCGCAGCTCGTGCCCGCCGCAGATGCCCTGCGCGACTTCCTGCTGGACGGCGGCAAGCGGCTGCGCCCGGCCTTCTGCTACTGGGGCTGGCGCGGCGCCGGCGGCCCGGCCGGCGGCGAGGGTATCGCGAACGCGGCGGCCGCGCTGGAACTGCTCCAGGCGAGCGCCCTGGTGCACGACGACCTGATGGACCGCAGCGACACCCGCCGCGGCCTGCCCTCGATCCACCGCCGCTTCGAGGCGCTGCACCGGGCGAACGGCTGGCGCGGCGACCGCGAGCAGTACGGCGCCTCGGCGGCGGTGCTGCTCGGGGACCTGCTGCTGATCTGGTGCGACGAGCTGTTCCTGCGCTCGGGCCTGGAGCCGGCCGCCGTGCTGGCCGCCAAGCCGGTGTTCGACCTGATGCGCACCGAGGTCATGGTCGGCCAGTACCTGGACGTCCTGGAGCCGGTGGCCGGCGACTCCGCCGACGAGGGCGCGCTCGACCGGGCGCAGACGGTGCTGCACTACAAGTCGGCGAAGTACACGATCGAGCGCCCCCTCCAGGTCGGCGCGCTGCTGGCCGGGGCCGGCCCGGAGCTGGTGGCGGCGCTGGGGGCGTTCGGGCTGCCGCTGGGCGAGGCCTTCCAGCTGCGGGACGACCTGCTCGGCGTCTTCGGCGATCCGGCGGTCACCGGCAAGCCGGCCGGGGACGACCTGCGCGAGGGCAAGCGCACCCTGCTGGTGGCGCACGCGATGCGGGGCCTGCCGGCCGCCGACGCCCGGCACCTGGACGAGCGGCTCGGCGCGCCGGACCTGCTGCCCGAGGAGGTCGCCGGGCTGCGCGACCTGGTGGCCCGCAGCGGCGCGCCCGAGCGGGTGGAGCGCCGGATCGACGAGCTGATGCGGCAGTCCCTGGCCGCGCTGGAGGCGGCGCCGCTGGCCGACGAGCAGGCCCGCACGGTGCTGCTGGCCCTGGCCGAGGCCGCCACCGTCCGCAAGTACTGAGATCCGCACGCAAGAGGATCCGCAGGTACGGAGAACGGTGGCGGCCCCCGGGGCCGTCAGGCCGAGCGCACCCGCCGGGCGAGCTCGGCGGCGGCGGCCTGCGGGTCGTCCGCGGCCGTGATGGCGCGGACCACGACGACCCGGCGGGCGCCGGCGGCCAGCACCTCGTCGAGGTTGCCGAGGTCGATGCCGCCGATGGCGAACCACGGCCGGTCGGTGCTCTGCTTCGCCGCGTACGAGACCAGGCCGAGGCCCGGCGCCGGGCGGCCCGGCTTGGTCGGGGTCGGCCAGACCGGGCCGGTGCAGAAGTAGTCCACGCCGGGCTCGGCGACCGCCGCGTCCACCTCGGACTCGGCGTGGCAGGACCGGCCGATCAGCACCTCGTCGCCGAGGATCGCCCGGGCGGCCGGCACCGGCAGGTCGTCCTGTCCGAGGTGCAGCACGTCCGGCCGGGCCGCGTGCGCGACGTCGGCGCGGTCGTTGACGGCCAGCAGCTTGCCGTGGCGGCGGCAGGCGTCCGCGAAGACCTCCAGGGCCTCCAGTTCCTGCTTGGCCTCCAGGCCCTTGTCCCGGAGCTGGACGATGTCCACCCCGCCCGCCAACGCCGCGTCCAGGAACTGGGCGAGGTCGCCCTGCTCCCGGCGGGCGTCGGTGCACAGGTACAGCCGGGCGTCGGCCAGCCGCCGGCGCGGCGTGTCCGCCGCCATCAGATCAGCATCGCCTGGGCGCGCCGCTTGACCTCGGTGCCGCGGTTCTCCTGCAGCGCCTGGATCGGGCTGCCGGGCAGCGACGGGTCCTCGGTGAAGAGCCACTCCAGGATCTCCACGTCGTTGTAACCGCAGTCGCGCAGCACGGTCAGGGTGCCGGACAGGTGCTTGACCAGCCCCTGGCCGTCGATGAACGCCGCAGGGACCTGCAGCGACTTGTTGGGGCCCCGCCGGACGGCGATCAGCCCGCCGGTGCGGACCAGGTCGCGCACCTCGGTGACGCGCACCCCCCACTGCTCCGAGATGTCGGGCAGGTACATCCACTCGGAAACCAGGGCTTCAATCTTGCTTTCAATCTCACTCACGCCACCAGACTGCCACCTCCACAGCCCCCCGCGCACCAGCCGCTACCCCGCGACCGCCGACTTCAGCGGCACCGAGGGGTCCGCCGCGCGGGCCCGGTCCAGCGCGGTGCCGCGCTCGATCAGCCGGCGGCCCTGGGTCAGATCGCGCGGCCGGTCGACGGCCAGCAGCGCGCTCGGCACCCCGTCGCGCAGCCAGAGCACCGTCCAGGAGGCGTCCTGCGGGCCGCCGCGCCACAGCAGTTCGTCGCCCTCGGCGTGCCGCCCGGCGTACTGGACCATCCGGCCGAACTGCTCCGACCAGAAGTACGGCACCGGGTCGTACGGCGGCGCGTCCGCGCCGAGGACGGCGGCCGCCGCGGCCTCGCCGGACTGCAACGCGTGGTCCCAGTGCTGGACGGCCAGCCGGGCGCCGGAGCGGGCGGACGGGTAGCTGACGCAGTCCCCGGCCGCGAAGACGCCGGGCAGACCGGTGCGCAGCCGCCCGTCCACCAGGACGGCGCCGGTGCCGTCCAGCTCGACGCCGGAACCGGCCAGCCAGCCCGTCGCGGGCCGGGCGCCGACGCCGACCACGACCTCGTCGGCGGGCAGGTGCGAGCCGTCCGCGAGCAGCACCGCGCCCTCCTCGACGGCAGCCACGCCGACCCCGCAGCGCAGGTCGACACCGGCCTCGGCGTACCAGGCGGCCATCGCCGAACCGACCTCGGCCGGCAGCGCGCCGGGGACGGGCGCCGGGCCCGCCTCGACCACCGTCACCTCGCAGCCGGCCGCGCGGGCGGCGGTGGACACCTCGGCGCCGATCCAGCCCGCGCCGACCAGCACCAGCCGCAGGCCGGGCCGCAGCAGGGCGCGCAGCGCCAGCGCGTCGTCCAGGGTGTGCAGCAGGTGCGCGCGCTCGGCGCCGGGCAGGGCGCGCGGGGTGGCGCCGGTGGCGATCACCAGGGCGTCGTACGGGAGGTCGCCGGCGTCGGTGTGCAGCACGCCGGGGGTGAGGCCGGTGGCGCGGCGGCCGGTGAGCAGCTCGATGCCCAGGTGCGGGTAGTCGATGTCCAGGGTGGTGGCGTCGGCCTTGCCGAGCAGCACGTCCTTGGAGAGCGGCGGCCGGTCGTACGGCGCGTGCGGCTCCTCCCCGACCAGCGTGATCCGCCCCCGCCAGCCGCCCTGCCGCAGCTTCAGGGCGCACTGCGCCCCGGCCAGCCCGGCCCCGACGACGACCACCTGATCCGTTGCGTTCAGCTCTGCCACGCCCGTCACTGTACTCAGCGCCCTGCCGGGGCCACCGGCCCGTCCACCCCGCGTACGGGCCTTCGGCCGGGCCCGCCCCCGGCGTTATGGTGGGGGCACCATCACGGGAGCCCGGCGTACCGGGCTGAGAGGCGGGCTGGCACGGCCCGCGACCGTCCGAACCTGATCCGGGTCATTCCGGCGAAGGGAGAAGAGCAGCCTTGTCACGCTTGCCCGAGGAAACCCACGCCGACGTGCTGGTGATCGGCGGGGGCATCATCGGCCTCGCCGTCGCCTGGCGCGCCGCGCAGCGCGGGTTGCGGAACATCGTCGTGGTCGACCCCTCCCCCGGCGGCGGGGCGGCCGGGGTCGCGGCCGGGATGCTCGCCCCGGTCACCGAGCTGCAGTACGGGGAGGAACCGCTGCTGCGCCTCGGCATGGCCTCCAACCAGCGGTACGGGGACTTCGCCGCCGAGCTCACCGAGGCGAGCGGCGGCCTGGACACCGGGTACCGCCGGTGCGGCACGATCGCCGTCGCGCTGGACTCCGACGACCGCGAGGAACTGCGCGAGCTGCACGCCTTCCACCAGCGACTCGGCCTGGACTCGTCCTGGCTGACCGGCCGGGAGGCCCGCAGGCTGGAGCCGATGCTCGCCCCCGGCGTGCGCGGCGGCCTGCACGTCGCGGACGACCACCAGGTGGATCCCCGCCGGCTGCTGACCGCCCTGGTGGCCGCCTGCGAGCTCGCCGGGGTCGTGGTCCACCGTGCCGAGGCCGTCGGGCTGCTGGTCGAGGGCGGCCGCGCGGTCGGCGCCCGGCTCGGCACCGGCGAGACCCGGAGGGCCGACCAGGTGGTGCTCGCGGCCGGCCCGCACAGCCACCGGCTGCCCGGACTGCCGGAGGGCGTGCTGCCGGCCGTCCGCCCGGTGAAGGGGCAGATCCTGCGGCTGCGGATCCCCGAGGCGTACCGGCCGTTCCTGTCCCGCAACGTCCGCGCGGTGGTGCGCGGACAGCACCTGTACCTGGTGCCCCGGGAGAACGGCGAGCTGGTGATCGGCGCGACCACCGAGGAGCAGGGCTACGACACCACCGTCACCGCCGGCGGGGTGTACGAACTGCTGCGCGACGCCCACGAGTTGGTGCCGGGCATCACCGAACTCCCGCTGCTGGAGACCTCGGCCGGGCTGCGGCCCGGCTCGCCGGACAACGCCCCGCTGCTGGGCCCGACCGCGCTGCCAGGGCTGGTCGCCGCCACCGGCCACTACCGCAACGGCGTGCTGCTCACCCCGGTGACCGCCGACCTGCTCGCCGAGTACCTGGCGACCGGCGAACTCCCCGAGCTCGCACAGCCGTTCACACCCACCCGGTTCTCCCCCGACCGCTCCACCACGAAGGCCTCCGCATGACCGAGATCGCACCACCCGAGACCACACCGGCCCAGACCACGCCGGCCCGGACCGCACCGGCCGAGATCGCGCTGACCGTCAACGGCGAGCCCCGCCGGGTGTCCACCACGACCACCCTCGCGGAGGTCGTGGCCACCCTCAGCGCCGCCCACAGCGGCGTCGCCGCCGCCCTCAACGAGGCCGTGGTGCCGCGCAGTTCGTGGCCGGCCACGGAACTGTCGGCGGGCGACCGGATCGAGATCCTCACCGCCGTCCAGGGAGGCTGACATGGCCGACGACCTGCTGACCATCGCCGGGGCGTCCTTCGGCTCCCGGCTGATCATGGGCACCGGCGGCGCACCCAGCCTGGAGATCCTCGAACGGGCACTGCTGGCCTCCGGCACCGAGCTGACCACCGTGGCGATGCGCCGGGTCGACGCCGGCACCCAGGGCTCCGTCCTGGACGTGCTGACCCGCAACGGCATCCGGGTGCTGCCCAACACGGCGGGCTGCTTCACCGCCGGGGAGGCCGTGCTGACCGCCCGGCTGGCCCGCGAGGCGCTCGGCACCGACTGGGTGAAGCTGGAGGTGATCGCCGACGAGCGGACCCTCCTGCCGGACCCGATCGAGCTGCTGGACGCCGCCGAGACCCTGGTCGACGACGGCTTCACGGTGCTGCCGTACACCAACGACGACCCGGTGCTGGCGCGCAAGCTGGAGGACGTCGGCTGCGCGGCGATCATGCCGCTGGGCTCGCCGATCGGCTCCGGCCTGGGCATCCGCAACCCGCACAACTTCCAGCTGATCGTGGAGGGCGCGGGCGTCCCGGTGATCCTGGACGCGGGCGCCGGCACCGCCTCGGACGTCGCGCTGGCGATGGAGCTGGGCTGCGCGGCGGTGATGCTCGCCTCCGCGGTGACCAGGGCGCAGGACCCGGTGCTGATGGCCGAGGCGATGCGGCACGCCGCCGAGGCGGGCCGGTTCGCCCACCGGGCCGGCCGCATCCCGCGCCGGTTCCACGCCGAGGCCTCCTCGGCGATGGCCGGCCGGGCGGAGCTGGACACCCGCGAGCACCCGGCGTTCTGACGCCCTGGCGCCCGGGCACCCGCCGCGTGTGCCGTGTCACAAACCGGGCACAGCCGGGCCCGGAGGCGATGTCCTCCGGGCCCCGCTGCCGCCGGAGCCCGAGGGCGTGCCTTCAAACCCCCGCCTGCGCGCCGACGCCGGGGCACGCACCTCGCCGCGTTGTCGTCGGTCGCCGATGGCCCCCAGCCTTCGGCCGGGAGGTGCCCCCACCGCATGGACTCCCTCCTCCGCCTTGCGATGCACGCACCCCAACGCCGCCACGCCCGCCCTCCGGGCGGACGACGGGGGTTTGAAGGCACGCCCTAGACTCTCCGGGTGGACATGGCACTGCACGACCCCTTGATCGGTACCCTGCTCGACGGCCGGTACCGGGTCGAGCAGCGCATCGCGACCGGCGGGATGTCCACCGTCTACAAGGGCACCGACACCCGGCTCGACCGGGTCGTCGCCCTCAAGGTGATGCACCCCGCGCTGGCCGGGGACGACGGCTTCACCGCCCGGTTCATCCGCGAGGCCAAGGCCGTCGCCCGGCTCTCCCACCCGAACGTGGTGAACGTCTTCGACCAGGGCGCGGACGGCGCGAACGTCTTCCTCGCCATGGAGTACGTGCCCGGCCGCACCCTGCGGGACCTGCTGCGCGACCGCGGCGCACTGTCCGTACGGGCCGCGCTGGACGTGCTGGAGCCGGTGCTGGCCGCCCTCGGCGCCGCCCACCGGGCCGGGCTGGTGCACCGGGACGTCAAGCCCGAGAACGTGCTGATCACCGAGGACGGGCTGGTCAAGGTCGCCGACTTCGGCCTGGTCCGGGTCCTCGGCACCGCCGACGGCGCGCCCACCTCGACCAGCACCGCGACCGGCGGCACGGTCCTCGGCACCGTCTCCTACCTGGCCCCCGAGCAGATCCTCCCGGACGCCCCCACCGACCAGCGGGTCGACGTCTACGCGGCCGGCATCCTGCTCTACGAGATGCTCACCGGCCGCCGCCCGCACACCGGCGACAACCCCGTCCAGGTCATGTACAAGCACCTGCACGAGGACGTCCCCGCCCCCTCGCTGATCGCCCCGGCCGTCGGCCCCGGGCTGGACGCCATAGTGGCCGGCGCCTGCGCCCGGACGGCCGAGGCCCGCCCGTACGACGCGGTCGAACTGCTCGCCGCCCTCCAGCGGCTCCGCCGCACGCTCACCCCCGCCGAGCTGGACGCCGAGCCGCCGGCCTCCACCCGGCCCAGCCCGCGCTACCCGACCAGCGAGCCGACCTCGGTGATCCAGCCGCCGACGGGGCCCGTCGACGCCGCGGCACCGGAGCCCACCAGCGTGCTGGACGTGCCGGCGGAGCTGCTGGACCAGCTGCTGGTCGAGCCGCGCCCGTACGACGAGCCGACCCCGGTGCGCGGGCGCCGGCCCGGCCTGCTGCGCCGCCTCCCCCGCAAGCCGCTGATCTGGGCGGCCGCGCTGACCGCCCTGGTGCTGGCGGTCGGCGGCGCGACGTACGGGCTGTCCGAGGGGCTGTACGGGCCGGTGCCCGGCGTGCTCGGCAAGGACCGGGCCGAGGCCCAGCGGATCCTGGACAAGGACGGCATGCACGGCCGCTTCGTCGAGGCGTTCAGCGAGAGCGTCCCGGCCGGGCAGGTGATCGCCACCGACCCCGGGGTGGGTGCGCGGACCCGCAAGAGCGACACCGTGACGGTCACCGTCTCCAGGGGCCCCAAGCGGATCGCGGTGCCGGACCTGACCGGGAAGACCGCCGACCAGGCCGCCGACGCGCTGACCGCGGCCCAGCTGACCAGGGGCGGCGTGACCGGGACGTACGACGACACCGTGCCGGAGGGCGTGGTGATCAGCAGCTCGCCGGCGGCCGGGCAGCTGCTCCAGGAGAACACCGCGGTCTCGCTGGTGGTCAGCAAGGGCATGGTGCCCGTCCCGGACGTCACCGGGATGAGCAAGGACGACGCGGCGAAGGCGCTCCAGGCGGCCGGCTTCACGATGCAGACCAGCGGGGTCAACCTGTTCGGCACGGGCAAGGTGTCCGGCCAGTCCCCGGCGGCCGGCGAGCGGCGCCCACAGCACACCGCGGTGACGGTCAACTTCCCCTTCTTCTAAGGGGATTCCTCCGACTCTAAGGGGATTCCTCCGAACGTCGGTCCGCCCTCAGCGCAGCGGGCCGTCGCCCGGCTCCTCCTGGTGGGAGTAGCGCTGCTCGCGCCACGGGTCGGCGAGGTTGTGGTAGCCGCGCTCCTCCCAGAAGCCCCGGCGGTCGGCCCGCATGTACTCCACCGCGCGGACCCACTTGGGGCCCTTCCAGGCGTACAGCCCGGGGACGATCAGCCGGACGGGGAAGCCGTGCTCGGCGGTCAGCGGCTCGCCGTTGCGGTGGGTGGCGAAGATCGTCCGCGGGTCGGCGAAGTCGGCCAGCCGCAGGTTGGCGCTGTAGCCGTACTCGGCCCAGACCATCACGTGGGTGACGCCGGGCGCGGGGGGCTCCAGGTCGAGGAGGGCGGCGGCCGGCACGCCCGACCACTCGTTGCCGAGCAGCGTGAACTTGGTGACGCAGTGCAGGTCGGCGACGACGGTGGTGCGCGGCAGGGCGTGGAAGGCCTCGAAGTCCCAGCTGTGCTTCTCCGCCGAGGCGGTCGCGCCGAACACCTGGAGGTCCCAGGTCAGCGGCTTGAAGCGGGGTACGGGCCCGTAGTGCAGGGCGGGCCAGCCGCGCTGCACGCGCTGCCCCGGGGGGAGCCTCGGGTCAGACGGCGGAAGCGGTTCTTGTTCGGACTGACCCATGACTCCATGGTGACAGACGGCGGTCGACGCGCCGTGCGCGCCCCTTCGCGCGGCCACGCGCCCCATCCCCAAGAACCGGTGGTCGAGCCCGTATCAGCTCAAATCGGATATTCCGAAACATGTCCTAGTGAGTGTGAACTTACTGGAATTTCCTCCCATTTCGATGCCAGGATGCGCAGCGCAGGAGTCACAACAGGCCGTAGCGCAGGGAGGCACCAGCCATGCAGGGCGACCCAGAGGTCATCGAGTTCCTCAACGAGCAGCTCACCGCGGAGCTCACCGCGATCAACCAGTACTTCCTGCACGCCAAGATGCAGGAGAACTTCGGCTGGACGAAGCTCGCCAAGTACACCCGGCACGAGTCCTTCGACGAGATGAAGCACGCCGAGACCCTCACCGACCGGATCCTCTTCCTGGACGGGCTGCCGAACTACCAGCGGCTGTTCCACGTCCGGATCGGCCAGACGGTCAAGGAGATGTTCGAGGCGGACCGCCAGATCGAGGTCGAGGCGATCGACCGGCTGAAGCGCGGGATCGTCGTGATGCGCGCCAAGAACGACGTCACCTCGGCGAACATCTTCGAGGACATCCTGGCCGACGAGGAGCACCACATCGACTACCTCGACACCCAGCTGGAGCTCCTGGAGAAGCTCGGCGAGGCGCTCTACCTCGCCCAGGTGATCGAGCAGCCGGAGTCCTGAGCCCTCAAGGCCGAGCCCTCAGGCCGAGTCCTCAGGCCGAGTCCTCAGGCCGCGCGCAGCGGGGCGACCAGGGCCGGGGCGGCGGGAGCCGCGGCGGCCACCGGCGCGGGCGCGGCCTGGGCCTGCGGGTCGGCCAGGCCGAGCTTCGCGGCGAGGCGGGCGGTCGGGCAGGGCCGGGCGCCGTGCTCGCCGAGCAGGGCCTGGATCCGTCGGACGCAGGACCCGCAGTCGGTGCCGGCCTTGCAGCCCCGGGCGATCTGACGCGGGGTCTCGGCACCGGCGTCGATCGCCTTCTTCACCTGGTCCTCGGTGACCGCATGGCACATGCACACGTACATCGCGGACTCTCCAGGGTGGTGCGGCGCCGACCGGCGGAACGATCTTGACTAAGGCTTGCCTTACTTCACTAAGCCTCACCTTACCCGGCGATCCGGGTACGAAAAAGCCCCTCCGGGCTCGGGGACCCCGAATCCGGAGGGGCTTTCGTCACATTCGTTCACCGGTGACCCGCCGGCGGCGGCTCACCCGTGGCAGCTCACTGGCCGCGGTACATCTCCGCCACCAGGAACGCCAGGTCCAGCGACTGGCTGCGGTTGAGCCGCGGGTCGCAGGCCGTCTCGTAGCGCTGGTGCAGGTCGTCGACCAGCACCTCGTCGCCACCGCCGACGCACTCGGTCACGTCGTCGCCGGTCAGCTCCACGTGGATGCCGCCCGGGTGGGTGCCCAGCGCGCGGTGCACCTCGAAGAAGCCCTTGACCTCGTCGAGCACGTCGTCGAAGCTGCGGGTCTTGTGGCCGCTGGAGGCCTCGAAGGTGTTGCCGTGCATCGGGTCGCAGATCCACACCGGCTGGGCGCCGGACGCGGTGACCTTCTCCACCAGGGTGGGCAGGTGGTCGCGGACCTTGCCCGCGCCCATCCGGGTGATGAAGGTGAGGCGGCCCGGCTCGCGCTCCGGGTCCAGCTTCTCGATCAGGGTCAGTGCCTCGTCGACCGAGGTGGTCGGGCCGAGCTTGACGCCGATCGGGTTGCGGACCTTCGAGGCGAACTCGATGTGCGCGTGGTCCAGCTGGCGGGTGCGCTCACCGATCCACACCATGTGGCCGGAGACGTCGTACAGCTCGCCGGTGCGCGAGTCCACGCGGGTCAGCGCGGTCTCGTAGTCGAGGATCAGCGCCTCGTGCGAGGAGAAGAACTCGACGGTCTTGAACTCCTCCGGCGCCACACCGCAGGCGTTCATGAACGCCAGGGCGTTGTCGATCTCCCGGGCGAGCTGCTCGTAGCGCTGGCCGGCCGGCGAGTTGCGCACGAAGTCCTGGTTCCAGGCGTGCACCTGGCGCAGGTCCGCGTAACCACCGGTGGTGAACGCGCGCACCAGGTTCAGCGTCGCGGCGGACGCGTTGTACATCCGCTTGAGACGCTCCGGGTCCGGGATGCGGGACTCGGGGGTGAAGTCGAAGCCGTTCACCGAGTCACCGCGGTAGACCGGCAGCGTCACGCCGTCGCGGGTCTCGGTCGACTTGGAGCGCGGCTTGGAGTACTGGCCGGCGATCCGGCCCACCTTCACGACCGGCACCGAGGCCGCGTACGTCAGCACGGCGGCCATCTGCAGCAGGGTCTTCAGCTTGTTGCGGATGTGCTCCGCCGAAACGCCGTCGAAGGCCTCGGCACAGTCACCGCCCTGCAGCAGGAAGGCCTCCCCGCGCGCCACGGCTCCGAGCCGGGCGCGCAGCTGGTCGCACTCGCCGGCGAACACGAGCGGCGGATAGGAGGCGAGCTCGGCAAGGGTCTTGCGCAGAGCCTCTTGGTCCGGCCATTCAGGCTGCTGCGCCGCGGGCAGGGACTGCCAGGAGTGGCCAGTCCTCGATGTCTCAGTCGTCACGGTCACACCACCAAGGCTACGGGGTGACCCGAGCGATTCGTGACCATTGCCCGAGGGGTGAGACATAACTCGGACAAACACGTGACCGGGCTCACCCTCCCCGCACGATCCGCTACGCTCGAACCATGCACGCGCCCCACACCCACTCCTGGTGGTGGGCCTCCCCCAAGGGTGGCCCACCGATCGCGCGTTCCTAGACGAACACGACGGCCGCCCCTCGGGGCGGCCGTCGGCGTATGCGCAGACGGCCCTCCGGGAGCGGATCCCAGCACCGCACCTCACCAGTCCCCCGGAAGGAAGCCGCTCCGTGACCGCCACCGCCGACCTGCTCGCCCGCCTCACCGCTCCCGACGCGCCCGCGTTCGCCCTGCTGCACCGCCGCACCCCCCGGCTCGCCCCGGACACCGTCGAGGTGCTGGTGGGCACCGTCGACAGCTACCGCAACCTCGCCGACCTGCCGGTCCGCACCGGCGTCCCGGCCGACGGCCCGGTGCACGACCTGCTCGCGCTCGTCCCGTACCGGCAGATCCGCGAGCGCGGCTTCGAGGCGCACGACGACGGGACCCCGCTGCAGGCCCTCTCGGTGACCGAACAGCACACCCTGCCGCTGGCCGAACTCACCGCCGCCCTGCCGCAGTCGCCGGTCTCGCTCACCGGCGGCTCGTTCGACATCGACGACGAGGCGTACGCCGCGATCGTCCGCCGGGTGATCGAGGAGGAGATCGGCAACGGCGAGGGCGCCAACTTCGTGATCCGGCGCGACTTCGGCGCCACCCTGGAGAACTTCTCGCCCGCACTCGCGCTCACCCTGTTCCGGCGGCTGCTGGAGCAGGAGCGCGGCGCCTACTGGACCTTCCTGGTGCACACCGGAGAACGCGTCCTGGTCGGCGCCTCCCCCGAGGTGCACGTCCGGCAGAGCGGCGGCACCGTCGTGATGAACCCGATCTCCGGCACCTACCGCTATCCGGCCGGCGGCTCGGACATCGACTCGCTGCTCCGGTTCCTCCACGACCCCAAGGAGCTGGAGGAACTGACGATGGTCGTCGACGAGGAGCTCAAGATGATGTGCACGGTCGGCGACCTCGGCGGCCAGGTGCTCGGGCCCCGGCTCAAGGAGATGTCCCACCTCGCCCACACCGAGTACGAGCTGCGCGGACGCACCTCGCTGGACGTCCGCGAGGTGCTCCGCGAGACGATGTTCGCCGCCACCGTCACCGGCAGCCCGGTACAGAACGCCACCCGGGTCATCAAGCGGTACGAGCCCGGCGGGCGCGGCTACTACTCCGGCGCGCTCGCCCTGATCGGCCGCTCCGCCAGCGGCGGGCAGCTGCTGGACTCGCCGATCTGCATCCGCACCGCCGACATCGACCCGGCCACCGGCCGCCTGGTCGTCCGGGTCGGCGCCACGCTCGTCCGCCACTCCGTCCCCGAGTCCGAGGTCGCCGAGACCCACGCCAAGGCCGCCGGGGTGCTCACCGCGATCGGCGCCCGGCCCGCGCCCGCCCGGCTGCCCGGCCCCACCGGCCCCCGGCTGGCCGACGACCACCGCGTCCAGGCCGCCCTGGACGCCCGGCGGGCCGACCTCGCCCCGTTCTGGCTGCGGATGCAGACGCCGACCGTGGTCACCGAGCCCGCGCCGACCCTGGTGGTCGACGGCGAGGACACCTTCACCTCGATGCTCGCCCACCTGCTCACCTCGATCGGCCACCAGGTCAGCGTCGTCCGCTACGACGCGCCCGGGCTGCCCGCCCTGCTGGCGGCGCACCGCGGGCCGCTGGTGCTGGGCCCCGGGCCCGGCGACCCGGCGCTCGCCGACGACCCCAAGATGGCCCTGCTGCGGCCGGTCGTCGCGGACGCCCTGGCCGCGGTCCGGTCCGGGGCCCGCACCGCGCCGCTGCTCGCGGTCTGCCTCAGCCACCAGCTGCTCTGCGGCGAGCTCGGGCTGGCGCTGGGCCGCAAGGACGTCCCGTACCAGGGGGCGCAGGAGAGCGTCGACCTGTTCGGCACCAAGCACACCGTCGGCTTCTACAACACGTTCACCGCGCGCTGCTCGGACGCCGACGCGGCCCGGCTCGCCGCGCAGGGCGTCGAGGTCGCCCGGGACGCCGCCACCGGGGACGTCCACGCGCTGCGCGGGCCCGGCTTCGCCGGCCTCCAGTTCCACCCCGAGTCGGTGCTGACCCGCGACGGCGTCGGCATCGTGGCGGGCCTGCTGCGCGAGGCGGCGGCCGTCCGCGGCTGAGGAACCGGCTGAGCAGCCGGTGGGGGGCCGGCCCGGGACCGGCCCCCCGCCGCACGCGGGATCGCCGAGGCGGCCGGATCCCGCCGGAACCGTCAGATGTCGTCGTCCAGCCCCTGCTCGATCGCGTACCGCACCAGTTCCACCCGGTTGTGCAGTTGCAGCTTGCCGAGCGTGTTCTGCACGTGGTTCTGCACCGTCCGGTGCGACAGCACCAGCCGGTCGGCGATCTGCCGGTACGACAGGCCCTTGGCCACCAGGCGCAGGACCTCGGTCTCCCGCGCGGTCAGCTGCGGGACGGCCGGCGCGGAGGCCGGGGCCGGTTCGGCGGCCAGCCGGCGGAACTCGCCCAGCACCAGGCCGGCCAGGCCCGGGGTGAACACGGCGTCGCCCACGGCCGTGCGCCGCACCGCGTCCAGCAGTTCCTCCCGCCCGGCCGACTTGACCAGGTACCCGGTCGCGCCGGACTTCACCGCCTCCAGCACGTCCTGGTGCTCGCCGCTGGCCGAGAGCACCAGCACCCGCACCGCCGGATCCTGCGCGGCCACCTGGCGGCACACCTCGGCGCCGGGCAGACCGGGCAGGTTGAGGTCCAGTACGACGACCTGCGGCGAGCAGGCGCGGGCCCGGCGGACGGCCTCCTCGCCGTCGCCCGCGGTGGCCACCACGTCGAGCCCCGCCTCGGCGAGGTCCCGCGAGACGGCGTCGCGCCACATCGGGTGGTCGTCCACGACCATCACCCGTATCGGCCGGTCAGTCGTCGGCTGATCGGTCATCAGAGCCCTTCCTCGGGACACGGAGTTCGACCTCGACACCCTCCCCGGGCGCCGAGTACAGCTCGGCCGTGCCGCCGAGGTCCAGCAGCCGGCCGCGGATGGACTGGGAGACGCCCAGCCGCCCGGCCCTCTCCGCCTCGCCGAGGCGGCCGGGGGCGAAGCCGGGGCCGTCGTCGCGGATGCTGACCGTGACGGCCTGCGGCTCGTCCTCCACCAGGATCCAGGCCCGGGCCCGCTCCCCGGCGTGCCGGCGGACGTTGTCGACGGCGGCGCCGACCGCCGCGGCCAGTTCGCCGGCCGCCCCGGCGGGCAGCAGCACCGGCCCGCCGGGGGCGGACAGCGTGATCCGCTCGTCGGCGTACGGGCGCAGCAGCGCGGTGAGGTCCTGCGGCTCCCCGGCCCCGCACTCCTGCGGGCGCTGCCCCGGGATCGGGCCGCCGGTCATCAGCGC
This sequence comes from Kitasatospora sp. NPDC058492, assembly GCF_042720685.1. Classification (NCBI taxonomy): domain Bacteria; kingdom Bacillati; phylum Actinomycetota; class Actinomycetes; order Kitasatosporales; family Streptomycetaceae; genus Kitasatospora; species Kitasatospora sp. NPDC058492. The sequence continues at coordinate 84,234 of NZ_JBHXMU010000029.1, read as the reverse complement.
CCGCAGGGCGCGCTCCTGCTCACCGGCCAGTCGGCCGAGTTCGGCGAAGTCGGCGTCGCCGCCCGGGCGTCCACCGGCCGCAGCCGCGGCGCCCTCGGCCGGCCGCGCGGTGAGTTCGGCGCCGTGGCGCTGGACGAGGGCGAGCACCTGGAGCACGCCGTCGTGGATGTCCCGGGAGAGCCGCTCGCGCTCCCGGGTGGCCGCCTCGACCTGGAGTGCCCGGGTGAGCGTCGCCTCGCTGGCGCGGGCCAGTTCGATGACGTAGCCGATGGCGCAGCCGGCCACCATCAGCAGCATGATGTTGTGGATGTTGTCGCCGGTCGGGCCGCCGTGGCCGAGGATGTTGGCGACGCCGATCACCGTGCCCGCGGCGGCCGCCCAGCGCCAGCCGCCCTTGCCGGCGAAGCCGAGCACCGTGCCGGCGGCCCAGATGGTCGGCAGGGTGGGCGCGCCGTGGCTGATCCGTACCGGGTCGTCGGTCAGGCCGCTCATCACGATGCCGGTGACGGCGAGGGTGAGGTCGGTGCCGAGCACGTACCAGGTGCAGCGCTGCGGGCCGGCGAAGGCCCGGGTGCTGGCGAGTGTCCAGAGGGTGAGCGTGCCGAGGAAGATCCAGCCGGCGACGGGGTGCAGGAAGTCCAGGTAGGAGTTGAGGTAGCGCAGCAGGGCGTAGCACAGGGCCAGCACCCGGAAGTAGGAGATGGCCTTCCACAACGGCAGTTCGACGGACATGCCCCCGGCCGCGACCGCGCCGCCGACTGCCCCGGTTCTCTCGCCGTCCGTCATCCTTGCGCCCCTCCCCTGGGCCGTGCCCGCGGTCGTCAGGCCGACCCGGTCTCCTTCGGCTCCTGCCCGGACTGCTCGGCCTGCTCCGTCGCGGCGGCCTTGTCGGCGGCGGCCTTCTCGGCCTCCGCCTCCGCCTTCTCCGCCTTGGCGGCGGCCTTGCGCTCGGCGTCGGCCTTCTTCTTGTCGTCGGCGATCTGCCGCTTGGCGGCGGTCGCGTAGATGTCCACGTACTCCTGGCCGGAGAGCCGCATGATCTCGTACATCACCTCGTCCGTCACCGAACGGAGGATGAAGCGGTCGTTCTCCATGCCGTGGTAGCGGGAGAAGTCCAGCGGGCGGCCGATCCGGATGCCGGGGCGGGTGCCGAAGTTGGGGATCACCTGACCGGGCGGCTGGACCTTCTCGGTGTCGATCATGGCGACCGGGATGACCGGCGCGCCGGTGGCCAGCGCGACGCGGGCCAGGCCGCCGACCTTGCCGCGGTACAGCTTGCCGTCGGGCGAGCGGGTGCCCTCGGGGTAGACGCCGAACAGCTCGCCGCCGTCCAGCACCGCGATGGCGCTGCGGATCGCGGCCTCGCCCGCGCCGCGCACGCCCGAGCGGTCCACCGGCAGCTGGCCGACGCCCTTGAAGAACGCGGCGGTCAGCCGGCCCTTGATGCCCGGGGTGTTGAAGTACTCGGCCTTCGCGATGAAGGTCACCCGGCGTTTGATCAGCGCGGGGAAGAAGAAGGAGTCCGAGAAGGACAGGTGGTTGCTCGCGATGATGGCCGCGCCCTCGGTGGGGATGTTCTCCTCACCCTCGATCCACGGCCGGAAGAAGATCCGAAGCAGTGGCGCGACGATCATCTTCATCAGTCGGTAGAACAACCCGGGCCTCCTGTTATGCGGACCGGTCGATCCTAATGCCCCGTGGGCTCGGCCCGCGCCCCGCCCCGCCCCGGCGGGCCGCCGTCGGACTCCCGCAGGCACTCGCACGGGGGCCGCCGAGAGGGGTGTGCGGCCCGCGCGGAGGCCGCCATGAGGGGTGTACGTCCCGGGCGGGGCCGTGGGACGATGCGGATTCCCGCAGCCTCCCCCTCCAGCGTTCCTCCCCCAGCGCCACCCGCCCGCGAAGGAGTCCGCCATGCCGTTGCTGCCCGGTGCCGAACCGTATCGCCACCGCGGCGGACCGGTGGGGGTGCTGCTGTGCCACGGCTTCACCGGATCGCCGCAGTCGCTGCGGCCCTGGGCGGAGGAACTGGCGGCGGCCGGGTTCAGCGTGTCGCTGCCGCTGCTGCCCGGGCACGGCACCCGGTGGCGGGACATGCAGGTCACCCGCTGGGAGGACTGGTACGCCGAGGTCGAGCACGAACTGCTGACGCTCTCCGCCGAGTGCGAGCAGGTCTTCGTCTGCGCGCTGTCGATGGGCGGCGCGCTGGCGCTGCGGCTGGCCGCGCTGCACGGTCCGGCGGTGTCCGGGCTGGTGCTGGTCAACCCGTCGGTGCGCTCGGACAACCCTGCGAGTGTGCTGCTGCCGGTGCTGCGGCACCTCGTGCCGAGCGTGCCCGGGATCGCCGACGACATCGCCAAGCCCGGCACGGTCGAGCTGGGCTACGACCGGACGCCGCTGAACGCCGCCTGGTCGCTGGGCCGGCTGTGGCGGGACGTCCAACGGCGGCTGCCGCAGGTGACCCAGCCGGTGCTGCTCTTCCGCAGTCCGCAGGACCACGTCGTCTCGCCGGCCAACTCGGAACTGGTGCTGGCCCGGATATCCTCGACCGACGTGACGGAGCGGCTGTGCCAGCGCAGCTTCCACGTCGCGACGCTGGACCACGACGCGGCGGAAATATTCGCGGCCAGCCAGGACTTCATCCGACGGCTGGCCCCCGCGCACGCGGTGGGCGTCACCGGGGTCGAATCCGACGATCACCATGGCTGAAGGGCCGGAAGTGCACGAGAGCAGCACGGCGGGCGGCGGGGACGAGGCACCCCGCGAGGACGGCACAGCGAAGGACAGCACGGCGAAGGACAGCACGGCGAAGGACGGCACCGCGCACAGCGGCGCCCCGGCGGACCGTCCGGGGGCGGACGGCGTCACCGCCCCGGCCGCGGAGGCCGCCGAAGCACCGGCCGCCGACCGGCGCCCGGCCGAACCGGACGCCACCGCGCCCGCGGAGCCCCGCACCCGGCGCGCCCCCGAGCGCAGCCAGGCCGAGCAGGACGAGATCTTCGCCGCCCTGGTCGCCCAGTTCGACGACCCCGTGGACCTCACCAACCCCAACTGGCCGGAGGTCGAGAACCTCCGGGCCCAGAGCGAGCTGAAGGGCGGCTTCAAGGACGCCCCCGGCTCCCGGACCGACCCGGACGACCTCGCCGACCTCGCCCCGCAGCCCCGCCCCCGCTCCGGTCGGCCGGTGATGCCGGCGGCGGGCTCGGGCCCGCGCGACTTCGAGCTGGCCGAGGAGACCGACGAGGACCACTACGTCCCGCCGGAGCCCCCGCCGCTGCCGACCGCCGACGTCACCGCGAAGTTCGCCTGGCTCGCGGTGCTCGGCGGCCCCGCCCTGCTGCTGTTCGACGCGGTGGTGTGGCGGGAGATCGCCGGCTGGCCGGCCTGGGTGGGGATCACCGCCTTCCTCGGCGGCTTCGTCACCCTGGTGACCCGGATGAAGGACCGCGACGAGGACGAGCCCGAGGACCCGGACAACGGCGCGGTCGTCTAGGTCCTAGGCCTCCGGCAGCTCCAGCACCGCGAGCACCGGCAGGTGGTCGGTCGCGGCGCGCAGGTCGGCCTCGGTGACGCCGGGCAGCCCGTGCGGCACCCCGCAGCCGAGGACGGTGATCCCGGGCGTGGCGAACACGGCGTCGATCCGCTGGTAGGGGCGCTCGGGGACGGACGTGAACTCGCCGCCCCAGGGCGCGGTCGGGTACCCGTCCTGGAGCCGCGCGGCCAGCAGCCGCCAACCCCTGCCGTCCGGGTGCTCGTTGAAGTCCCCTGCCACGATGCCGTGTTCGGCGATACCGAGCTGGTCGAGCAGCAGCTCGAACTGGCCGTACCGCTCGTCGGCGTCCAGGCTGAGGTGGCAGCTGGTGAGGGTGAACGGCGCCGTTCCGGGCAGTCGCAGCAGTGCGGTGGCGAAGCCGCGGGCGTGCAGGCCGCGGGTCTTGGGCAGCAGCCGGTCGTGCACGCCCAGCAGTTGCGCCGCGCCGGGCCGGCCGAGCAGCAGCGGCCCGGCGGCGGTCCGGCCGCCGCCGGCCAGGACGACCGTCCCGGTGCTCCGGGCCAGCCGGGCGGCCTGACCCTCGGGCCGCCAGTAGCGCGGTGACTCCTGGATGCAGACCAGGTCGGGCGCGCAGGCCCGGATCACCCGGGCCAGCGCCCGCCGGTCGTCCCGCAGCGAGCGGATGTTGTAGCTGAGCAGGCGCAACCGGCGCGGGCCGGGCGGCGGCGGTTCGGCGGGTGCCGTGGTCATGGTCCTGGTCCTCCCCGTACGTGGTGCGTGGGACGACCGTACGGCAGGGCCGGGGGCGTGCGTCGGCGGCGGCGCGTCCGGAGTTGGTCGGGGTCCGGTCGCACCGCCGCCGGCGGGTTCAGGGGGTGGCTACGCGGTGCGGGCCAGGTCGGCGGCGCCGACGATGCCGGCGGCGGAGCCCATCGAGGCCAGCACGACCTCGGCGCGCGGGCGGTGGATGCCGCCGGTGAGGTAGTGCTCGAAGGCCTTGGCGACCGGGTCGAGCAGCAGGCGGCCGGAGTCGGAGACGCCGCCGCCGAGGACGAAGACGCCCGGGTCGAAGAGCGCGGCGAGGTCGGCCATGCCGCGGCCGAGCCAGTCGGCCAGTTCGGCGTAGCACTCCAGGGCGAGCGGGTCGCCCTCCTCGGCCGCCTCGGTGATGTGGATGCCGCGGATGGTCTCGGCGACGCCGTCGTTGAGCTCCAGCATCCGCCGGCCGCGCACCTGGTCGGCGGCGGCCTTCTCCCGGCCGTAGCGGCGCAGCGCCCGCCCGGAGCCGTACTGCTCCCAGCAGCCCTTGCCGCCGCAGCCGCAGGTCAGGCCGTCGGGGACCATGTTGAGGTGGCCGATCTCGCCGGCCACGCCGAACCGGCCGCGGTGCAGCCGGCCGTCGAGGACGATGCCGCCGCCGATGCCGGTGCCGACGGTGATCAGCACCATGTCCTGGTGGTCGGCGGCGGCGCCGAAGCGGAACTCGGCCCAGGCGGCGCAGTTGGCGTCGTTCTCGACGACGGTGTCCAGGCCGGCGAGCTCCTCGATGCGGCCGCGCAGCGGCTCGTTCTCCCAGTCGATGTTGGGCGCGAAGATCACCGTGGAACGGTTGCTGTCCACGAAGCCGGGGGCGCCGACGCCGACGGCGGTGACGTCGGGGTGCTGCTCCTTGAGCTCGCGCACGGCCTGCGCGATGGCATCGACCGCCCACTGCGGGTCGGCCGGGGTGGGCACCCTGGTCCGGGCCAGGATCGCGCCCGCCTCGTCGACCACGCCTGCCGCGATCTTGGTCCCGCCGACATCGACGCCGATGGTCAGAGCCATGTGTCCCTCAGCTATTCACTCGTTCCCGCTGGGCGGAACGGTACCGCCCAACCCTGCCCCCCGTACACAGCCTCGCATACATTAACCGAAGACAATCATGGACCAACCGGGCCGTGACGCTTCAAAAGTCGTATCTAATCGCCCGCTTCGTCACGCACCAGAGCAACGCGATCACGGTTCGAAGGTTACGGATTCACTGCTTGGCGGACGCCTCGTCAGGCGTGTCGAGGTCGATCCGCTCGGTGGCGGCGCCCTCGCCGGCCGTCCAGCGGTGCTCGTGGCCGGCCACCGCGGCCCGGTAGGCGGCCAGCAGCTCGGTGCCCGCGGCGGCCAGCCCGGAGCCGGCGGCGGCGAGGTGGGAGTAGACCTCGGGCTGCTGGGTGCGCAGCCGGTCGGCCAGCCCGGAGAGGGTGATCAGGGTGTCGGCGCTCGCCTCCTGCGCCTTCTGGCCGACGGCGGAGGCGAGCTTGCGCACCTCGTCCACCAGCGGGCCCAGCTCCGGCCCGAACGGGTGGGCCTGCGGACCGCCCGGCTCGGCGGTGGGCTCGGTCCGGTCGTCGGTGCTGGTCATCGCGGGCGCCTCCTCAGCCGGGGCCGCACCCCGCGGCCCTCGGGCCCGACGCTACCGGACAGCCCGTAGGGGCCCCGAAAGCACTTCAGCCCCGGGGCCAGAGCGCCGGGTCGGGCGCGAACCGCACCGAGAGCGCCCCGTCGTGCAGGCTCGCGCCGGCCACCGTGCAGCGGCGCAGCGCGGACGGCAGGGTGAGCACCCGGCGGTGGGCACCGAGGCCGACCACCAGTTCGTCGCCGCGCCGGACGAGGTCCAGCTCGGCCCGGTCGGCGCCGGGCAGCGCGAGGTGCCAGACCAGCAGGCCCTCCTCGGCGAGGCGGTCCTCGACCGGCCAGGGCTCGGGGGCCAGCCGCTCCGGGCCGGGCCCGTCCCCGTACAGCCGGTCGGCGACGGCCTCCAGGGTGGCCTCGGCCAGGCCGGTGGCCAGCACCGGGGCGTCGGTCTCGGCCGCGAGCTCGGCCAGTTCCTCCCGGCGGCGGCGGGCCAGCGCGGCCAGCCACGGGTCCGGCGAGTCGGCCGCGCCCTCGGGCAGCACGCCGTGCACCACGACGGCGTCCGGCCGGTGGCCGTGCAGGGCCAACCCGGCCCGGATCCGGCCCAGTTCCTGGTACGGGTGGCCGTCGGCCGGCACGACCAGGCGCACGCTGGTGCCGGGCGCGGCGATCGCGGCGCGGGACTCGGCGAGCACCGCGGCGGCCTTGGTCCGCCCCTCGTACAGCCACTCGGCGGGCATCGGCACGCCGGCCAGGCCGGCCAGCAGCGGGCGCAGCGCCCGGGCCGCCTGCCGCTGCTCGGGGACGAGCCGGTCCAGGTAGCGCTCCAACTGCTCGGGCAGGGCGAGGGTGGCGATCAGCTCGGCGGGCGGCGGGGCGAGCACGACCAGGACGTCCTGGTCGGCGGCGGGCAGGGCGCGCAGCAGGGCGATCCGGGCGATGCCGGGGAGGGCGGTCAGCTCCTCGGGGTCGAGCTGCTCGGCACCGAGCAGGTCGAGGGCGGGCCTGAGCCGGCTGGTGAGCTCGCCGGCGGCGTACCGGAAGGCGGCCTGCTCGTCGATCCGGGAGACGGTCAGGCCGGGTGCGTAGCGGGCCGGTTCGGGCTCCAGGCGGGTGCCGAGGACGCCGTCCAGGGCGCGGTGCGGGTCGTCGGCAGCCAGCAGCCAGGTGCGGTGGCCGCGCCGGGCCGCGTGCAGGGCGGTGGCGGCGGCCACCACGGGCGCGCCCGCGTCGCCGCTGACCAGGATGGTGCGTGTCGCCGTCATGCCGTCGGCCCCCGTTCCGCCGCGTCAGCCCTGGACGGGCTTCTTGCCGTCGGCGTCCTCGACGCGCTTCTTCAGACCGGCCAGGGCGCGGTCGATGATGACCTTCTCGGCCTTGCGCTTGATCATGCCGAGCATCGGGATCTTGACGTCCACGGCGAGCTGGTACGTCACCTCGGTGCGGCTGCCGGAGAGCGGGGCGAGGGTGTAGGAGCCGTCCAGCGAGCGGAGCATCTGGCTGCGCACGAGGGTCCAGCCGACCTCGCGGTCGCCGTCCCAGGTGTAGGCGAGGACGTGCTCGTCACGGATGGCGCCGGCGTCGAGCAGCAGGCGGACCTGGGCGGCGCGGCCGTTCTCGCCGGCTTCCAGGACCTCGACCTCCTTGACCTCGCCGGTCCAGGCCGGGTAGGCGGCGAAGTCGGCGATCACGGCCATGACCGTGGCCGGGGTCGCGTCGATGGTGATGCTCGACCTGGTGTGCTCCGCCATGGAATGGCCCTCCGCGTCGTCCCTCTGCCTGCCGGTCCGGTCGAGCGTGCTCGGCCTTGTCCGCCCGGAGCAGGCTACCGCGACCGGCGATCGGCTCGGCCGCGCGGGCCGCGGCTCGGCGGGGGCCCGGCGCCGGTCGGCGGGGCATGCTACCGGCCGGTCACCTCGGGGCTGTCGTAGGGTGCCATTCGAACGACCCGGTCACGGCCTGGTCGGACCCGGCCGGGTGTGACACTTCGAACACCGGAGCCGACCCCCCTGGTCGAAGCTGCCTACCGGGCAGTAACGTCCTGCCGTCCCGCAGCGTCGCGAACGAGGAGCAGTCTTGCTCGACTTCAGCCTTCCGGCTCTCTACCAGGTACCCAGCGGCGGTAATCTCTCCGACCCTGTGCACCGGAACGCAGCGGAGCACCCGGATGTCGCGGTGCTCAGCCGTAAGGTGGACGGCCGCTGGCAGGAGTTGACCGCGGTGCAGTTCCTGGCCGAGGTGCACGCCGCCGCCAAGGGCCTGATCGCCGCGGGCATCGAGCCGGGCGACCGGGTGGGCGTCATGTCCCGCACCCGGTACGAGTGGACGCTGCTGGACTTCGCGATCTGGACGGCCGGCGCGATCACCGTCCCGGTGTACGAGACCTCCTCCGCCGAGCAGGTCGAGTGGATCCTCGGCGACTCCGGCGCGGTCGCCGTCGTCACCGAGACCGACCAGCACGTCAAGGTGGTCGACGAGGTCCGCGGCCGGCTGACCGGGCTGAAGCACACCTGGCAGATCGAGGGCGGCGCGATCGCCGCGCTGGCCGAGGCCGGGAAGGACGTCCCGGACGAGACGGTGCAGGAGCGCCGCTCGACCGCGACCGCCGACTCGATCGCCACCATCGTCTACACCTCGGGCACCACCGGCCGCCCGAAGGGCTGTCAGCTGACGCACGCCAACTTCCTCGCCGAGTGCGGCAACGTGGTGGAACGCCTGGCCCCGCTGTTCCGCACCGGCGACAGCTCCGTCCTGCTGTTCCTGCCGCTGGCCCACGTGCTCGGCCGGATCGCCGAGATCGCCACCGCGATGGCGCCGATCAAGCTGGGCCACGTCTCCGACATCAGGGACGTCACCGCCGAGCTGGCCGCCTTCAAGCCGAGCCTGATCCTGGGCGTGCCGAGAGTCTTCGAGAAGGTCTACAACACCGCCCGCGCCAAGGCCCAGGCCGACGGCAAGGGCAAGATCTTCGACAAGGCCGCCGACACCGCGATCGCCTACAGCCGGGCGCTGGACGCCGGCGGCGCGGGCCTGGTCCTGCGGATCAAGCACGCGGTCTTCGACAAGCTGGTCTACAGCAAGCTGCGCGCCGCCCTCGGCGGCCGGGCCACCCACGCCATCTCCGGCGGCGCCCCGCTCGGCGAGCGGCTGGGCCACTTCTACCGGGGCATCGGCTTCACCGTCCTGGAGGGCTACGGCCTGACCGAGACCTGTGCGGCCACCGCCTTCAACCCGTGGGACAAGCCGAAGATCGGCACGGTCGGCCAGCCGGTCCCCGGCGCCTCGGTGCGGATCGCCGAGGACGGCGAGGTCTTCTTCAAGGGCCCGCACGTCTTCACCGGCTACTGGAACAACCCGCAGGCCACCGCCGACACCCTCAAGGACGGCTGGATCGCCACCGGCGACCTCGGCTCGCTGGACTCCGAGGGCTACCTGACCATCACCGGCCGCAAGAAGGAGATCATCGTCACCGCGGGCGGCAAGAACGTCGCCCCGGCCGTGATCGAGGACCGCATCCGGGCGCACGCGCTGGTCGGCGAGGTCATGGTGGTCGGCGACCGCAAGCCCTTCGTGGCCTGCCTGGTCACCGTCGACCCGGACTTCTTCCCCAAGTGGAAGGAGCTCAACGGCAAGCCCGCCACCGCCACGGTGGCCGAGCTGAGCCAGGACCCTGACCTGCTGGCCGCCCTCCAGGCCGCGGTGGACGACGGCAACGCGGCCGTCTCGCACGCCGAGGCGGTCAAGAAGTTCCGCCTGCTGGACACCGAGTTCTCCGAGGAGAGCGGCCACCTGACGCCCTCCCTCAAGCTCAAGCGCAACCTCGTGCTGAAGGACTTCGCCGCCGACATCGAGGCGATCTACCAGAAGTAGCCGCAGGGCCCCGCCTCCGCGGAAGGAGACGGGGCCCGCTCACGTACCTAGGCCTCCAGCAGCGAGGTCAGCCGCCCGGCCAGCAGGTCCCAGCGCCAGGAGCGCTCCACCCAGCGCCGCCCGGCCTCGCCCAGCCGCCGCCGCAGCTCCTCGTCGCCCAGCAGCCGGACGATCCGCTCGGCGGCCGCGGCGGCCGAGCCGCCCGGCACCACGTACCCGGTCTCGCCCTCCAGCACCGCGTCCGGCGCGCCGCCGGAGTCGCCCGCGACCACCGGCAGACCGGTCGCCGAGGCCTCCAGGTAGACGATGCCCAGGCCCTCGACGTCCAGCCCCCCGCGCCTGGTCCGGCAGGGCATCGCGAAGACGTCCCCGGCCCCGTAGTGGGCGGGCAGCTCCTCCCACGGCACCGAGCCGGTGAAGCGCACCGAGGCCCGGACTCCCCTGGCGTCGGCCAGCTTCTCCAGGTCCGCCCGGTACGGGCCGCCGCCGACGATCAGCAGCACGGCGTCCGGCACGTCGGCGAGGATCTGCGGCATCGCCTCGATCAGCGTGTCCTGCCCCTTGCGCGGCACCAGCCGGGAGACGCAGACCACCACCGGCCGGTCCGCCAGCCCGAGCCGTCGACGCACCTCGGCGCCCCCCGAGCCCGGGTGGAAGGTCGTCTCGTCCACGCCCGGCGGCAGCTGCACCATCCGGGCCGCGGCCTGCGGCCCGACCGCGCCCGCGATCCGGGACCGGGTGTACTCCCCCAGGTAGGTCAGCACGTCGGTGCCCGCGCCGATCCGCCGCAGCAGCTGCCGGGCGGCCGGCAGCTGGGCCCAGGCGGCCTCGTGCCCGTGGGTCATGCCGAGCAGCCGCGCCGCACCGGCCCGACGCAGCGCGGGCGCCATCAGCCCGAGCGGGGCGGCGGCGCCGAACCAGACCGAGTCGCACTTCTCCGCCCGCAGGATCTCGGCGGCCCGCCGGGTGACCCGCGGTGTGGGAACCATCACCTTCGTCCGGTCCCGGATCACCGGGAACGGCTGCTCGGCGTCGAAGCGGGCCACCTCGGTGCCGTCCCGCCAGGTCGAGGCGTACACCACGATGCTCCCGGCGGGCTGACGTACAGCCATGTTGTGCACGAAGGCCTGGATGCCGCCGGGGCGGGGCGGGAAGTCGTTGGTGACGATCAAGGTTCGGTGCATTCAGGCCACGGCTCGCTTGTCGGGGGGTGCGCGGTGTACCGCTGGGTGATCCGTACGATAGGTCAACACCATGACCCGCCGGGAACGGATCCGCGCACGGCAACCGTTTCACCCCCGGGTCAGTCCTAGAACCTAGGCGGCCGGTGGCGGCCCGGCCCAGCGTGCCGTGCCCGCCCCTCCGACCGCCCGGGCGTCCGTCGCGCGGCGCCTCCGGTGGGACGTCCGAGACGAACGAGGGAGCGCAGTGGAGTTGGCCCCGGCCACCGAGTCCGGTACACCCAGCGGCGCCGCCGGCCCCGGCCCGACGCCGGCCGCCCGGCAGGAGCCGGCCCGTGCCCCCGGCCGCCCGTTCGGGGCGCTCGCCGCACTCGGCGCCACCTGGCTGGCCACCCGGACGGTGCTGGTGCTGCTGATGACCGGCGTGGTCAAGGGGCTCGGCGGGGACATCACCGCCGACGTCTGGATGATCTACCACGCCTGGTACGGCGTCCTGCAGACCGGCACCTTCCCGTTCGACGACGTGACCTGGCAGTACCCGCCCGGCGCGGCCCTGGTGATCCTGCTGCCGGGCCTGCTGCCCTGGTCGTACCTGGTCTCCTTCTGGGTGATCTGCGGGATCGCCGACGTCGCCGCCACCGCCCTGCTGGTCCGCACCGGACTGCGCCGGGGCCGGGCACTGACCGGCGCCTGGATGTGGGTGGTGGCCGTGCCGCTGCTCGGCCCGATGGTCTACAACCGGCTGGACATCATCGTCACCGCGATCGCCCTGGCCGGCCTGCTGGCGCTGATCCGCCGCCCGGCGATCGGCGGGATGCTGCTCGGCCTGGGCGGGATCATCAAGATCTGGCCGCTGCTCGCCCTGATCGGCACCCCCTCCGGCCGCCGCACCCGCCGCGCCTGGACGCTGGCCGCGGCCACCGCCGTCTCGGTGGGCTTCCTGCTCGCGGCCGGGATGAACGGCGCCTTCGGCTTCCTCGCCTTCCAGAAGGAGCGCGGCATCGAGGTGGAGTCGCTCGGCGCGCTGCCGCTGCACTTCGCCCGGCTCGCGGACGCCTGGGACGGCAAGGTCACCATGAACTACGGCTCCCCGGAGATGCTCGGGCCGTGGGTCCCCGTGATCAGCAAGGTGATGATGGCCGGCACCGTGCTGGGCTTCGCCTGGCTGCTGCTCTGGCGCTTCACCGCCAAGCGCCGCAACGCGGCCACCATGTACGACGCGGCGCTCAGCGCGCTGCTCATCTTCACCGTCACCAGCCGGGTGATCAGCCCGCAGTACCTGGTCTGGCTGATCGGCGTCGCCGCGGTCTGCCTGACCGTGCGCGGCAGCAGCCAGCGGCCGGTGGCCCTGCTGATCCTGCTCGCCTGCCCGCTGACGCTGGCCGAGTTCCCGCTGATGTTCAGCCGGATCCTCGCCAGCGAGCCCTGGGGCGTCACCGTGCTCAGCCTGCGCAACCTGCTGCTGCTGGCCGCCACCGTGCTCTCCTGCATCCGGCTCTGGCGTGCCACCCGCGGCCCGGCACAGCTCCCGGCGACGGTGGTGCTGGCCAAGCCCGAGGCGGTGCCCGCCGGCGCCTACCCGGTGCGCCCCGGCATCGCCTACGAGCAGGACCTGCTGGACGGCATCGACCGGCCCGGCACCCCGGCCAGGCAGCGGCGCTGAACGACGCGCGCCTTCAACTGCGCAGCGCGGCCACCTCGGCCAGCCAGAGCCGGGTGAACTCGGCCAGGCCGACGCCCGGTCCGGCCCGGAGCAGCCGGTCGAGCCGGCGGTCCCGGTCCTCCCCCTGCCCGTCGGCCGCGCCGACCGCCCGGTAGAACGCCACGAGCCGCTCGGGCCCGTAGCGCCGGGCGATCAGCTCGCAGGCGAGCCAGGCCTGCTCGTAGGCCTGGGCGATGCCGTCGGCGCCCGCGGTGAAGTCCCGGTCGGCGGGCAGCGCGGCGGGCAGCCGGCCGGCGGCGACGTCCCGGGCCAGCTCGGGGGCGATCTGCTGCGGGCGCCGGCCGGAGCCCCGGTAGGCGGTCCAGTCGGCGACGCCCTCGGAGAGCCAGAGCGGTGTCCAGGCCCGGGTGTCGGCCCTGGTCGCGACGTGGGTGGCCTCGTGGGTGACGACCACCTGCCGGCCGAAGTCGCTGAGCCGCCCGAACGTCCCGGGGTTGACCAGCACCCGGTCGGCGGGGGTGTGCCAGGGCGCGCCGGGGGCGGCCGAGGTGACCGCCGCCATGCCCGTCCAGCCCGCCGGGTCGACCTCCAGCAGCCGGGCGAACTGCTCTGCGGTGGCGGGCACTTCGAGCAGCAGGCGGCCCGCCCAGCCGGTGCCCCAGGCCTCGCTCACGGCGGGCACGGCCCGGTCCGCCACCGCGACCAGGCCGGCCGGGTCGGGTCCGTCGGCCAGGCCCAGCACCAGGCAGTGCGCGCCCGCCGCGGACCGGGCGGAGCCGAGGTCCCAGAGCGCCGGGGGCCCGCTCGCGCTCTCCTCCCGGTCGACCCGCCAGCTGCCGCCGGCCCGGACCAGGTCGATCCGGCGCGGGTACACCACCGGGTAGTCGTCGTACCCGGTGATCCGGACCGCCAGGTCGGCGGCGGCCGTGAGCCGCTCCGACCCGGCGTCCGCGCCGAGCACCAGGTTGCGGTAGCCGGCCTCGATCGCCGCCGGTCCGGACCAGGAGGGCAGCGCCCGGGCCCGCGCGTCCAGCAGCGCGGCCACCTCGGCCCGCCGGTCCGCCGCCCACCGGCCCGACGCCCGCCCGGCCGCCGAGGGGGCCGCCGGGGCGGCCGGCGGCAGCGACAGCTGGGCCAGCCCGCCGGCCGCGAGCAGCAGCGCACCGCGCCGGGACAGCGTCCGGCGGGCGCCGCCTATCGGGTGGGGGGCGTCGGGGTCGGACGGTGCCGGGCTCAGAGCCGGACCACCCCCGCGACCGGCATCGCGTTGACGCTCTCGTAGCGGACCCTGGCGCCCGGGTAGGGGGCGTGCACGATCACCCCGCCGCCGGCGTACATCCCGACGTGGTGCATGTCCCGGTAGAAGATCACCAGGTCTCCCGGCCGCGCTTCGGAGAGGCTGACCCGCTGCCCGGCGTACGCCTGGGCCTGCGAGGTACGCGGCAGGGTCACTCCGGCCTGCCGCCAGCTGTAGTACATCAGACCGGAGCAGTCGAAGGCGCGGGGCCCGGTGGATCCGTAGAGGTAGGGCGAGCCGATCATCCGCACCGCGGCGGCCAGTGCGGCCGCCCCGCGCTCGGAGGCGGGCGGGGCCGTGCCGAGGTCCAGCCGGTCGGTGCCCCGGGTGGCGCGCTGCTCGGCCTCCTGGGCGTCCTGGGCGGCCATCCGGGCCCGCTCGGCGACGCCCAGGCTGTTCAGCAGCCGCTGGGCCTTGGTGAGCCGCTGCTGGATCTGCTGCTTGCTGTCGGCGAGCGAGCGGCGGGCCTGGTCGAGTTCGGCGAGCTTGCCGGCGGTCTCGGTGCGGCGCTGGTCGAGCCGGCGCTGGCGGGTGGCCAGTTCGTGCAGGGTCTCCTGCTGCCGCTCGGCGGCCTGGTCGAGGGTGCGGGCCCGGGACAGGTAGCCCTCCGGGTCGGTGGAGAGCATCAGCTGGACGGTCTGGGCCATGCCGCCGCCGCGGTACTCGGCGCCGGCCACGGTGGCGAGGTCGCCGCGCAACTGGTTGAGCTGGTCCTGGGCGACGGCGATCTCGCCCTGGAGGACGGTCGTCTCGCCCTGGAGGCGCTGCTGCGTCTCCAGGGCGGCGTTGTACTTCTCGGACGCCTGCTCGGCCTCGCCGTAGAGCTGTTCCACCTGCGCCTTGACGTCCTTGCGGGTGGGCGTGTCCGGCGCGGCGGGGGCGGCCTGGGCGCTGCCGCCCGCCGTCACGCCCAGGGCGGTGGTGGCGGCCGCGGTCAGCACCAGCGCACGGGCGAGCAGTTGGGGACGACGGTGCACGGGCATGGCGGCAGCGGCTCCGATCCGGCGGTGGGGCCCCGCCGCCGCACCAACGCGGGCGGCCCTGGAAGCGGAGTCCGGTGGCAGACGTTAGCGAGTCCGGGCAACCGAGTCCAAACCCCTGCCAACCCGAATATTTGACCCGTAATCGGACATCAGTCCGAGGCGCCGGAAAAGCCGCAGGCCCGGCCTTCCGTGGTGGAAGGCCGGGCCTGGGAGGGCCTGCGCGGGGATCAGACCCGCACGATGGAGGTCAGCGGCATGTTGCCGACCGCCTCGTAGCGGACCGACGCACCGGGCTTGGGCGCGTGCAGCACCTGGCCGTTGCCGGCGTAGATGCCGACGTGGTGGGCGTCCCCGTAGAAGATCAGCAGGTCGCCGGGCTGGGCCTGGGAGAGGTCGGTGCCGATCCGGGTACCGGCGTGGGCCTGCTCCTGCGAGGTGCGCGGCAGCGCCACGTCGACCTGGTTGAACGCCCAGACCATCAGGCCCGAGCAGTCGAAGGAGCCGGGGCCGGAGGCGCCGTAGACGTACGGGCTGCCGATCTTGGAGGCGGCGATGGACAGCGCCGCGGCGCCGCGCGAGCTGCCGGCGCTCGGCTTGGTGACCGGCGCGGCGGGGGCCTGCGACGCGCTCAGGTCGGTGCGGCTGTTGTCGCGGGAGGAGCGGTCGGCGGCCTGCTGGGCCGCCGCCTGCTGCTGGGCGGCCTTCGCGGCGGCGTCGGCCTTCGCCTTGGCCTCGGCGGCGGCCTTCTCCTCGGCCGCGCGGATCGCCTGGCGCTCCTGCTCGGACAGGGTGTTGAAGAGGTCCTGCGCGGCCTTGAGCTTGCCCTGGACCTCGTCCTTGGCGCTCTTCAGCTGCTGGGTGGTGGTCTCCATCTCGGCGAGCTTGCCCTGGGCCTCGGAGCGCACCTGGTCGAGCTTGCGCTGCTCGTCCTGGAGCTGCTTGAGCTGGCCCTTCTGGGTGCCGCCGGCCTGGTTCAGCGTGTCGGCCTGGCTCAGGAAGGTGTCCGGGCTGGCGGAGAACATCAGCTGGACGGTCTGCGATATGCCGCCGTTGCGGTACTGCTCGCCGGCGATCTCGGCCAGGCCGCCCTGAAGGTCGGTCACCTGCCCCTGCTGCCGCGCCACCTGGTCCTGGAGGTCGGTGACCTGCTTCTGCAGCTGCTGCTGCTTCTCCTGGGCGGCGTTGAGCTTCTCGGTCGCGACCTCGGCCTGCTCGTTGAGCTGGTCGACCTGCTCCTTGACCTGGTCCTTGGTCGGCTGCGGGTCGGCGTGGGCGCCGGACTGCGCGGACAGCGCGACGGCCGCGGCGGCGAAGCCGGTCATGATCGAGACCCGGGTGCGACTAGCGGGCTTGGGACGACGATGGGACGCCACGAAGGCGGACTCCTTCTTCCTACGCCGTCTACCGGGTGAGCTGACGGGTTCGGGCCGGAAGCGTGCCCTACGACGCCTCACGGCCGTTCCACCGGCCGACCTGGCGCCGATTCACCCCGGAGGAACGTGGTTCCCCGGCTCCGTTCGACAGCACCCCCGACTGCTGGGCTCCCCGTCGGGCAGGCACTGGGCCCGCCCCGCTGCGTCACGAACTCGACGGAAACCACCGCCGTCACCCTGGCTGGGCGATCGGGAGTGCGGTGGTTCGGGGCACGACCCTAGTAACTGAACCGTGATCCGTTCAAATCCTTGTCAGAAAAAAGACGGAAGAAGACCAAAGTTCTTTTGTGAATATGACACATAGTGATCACCGCCGTACGCAAAGCTGATCAGTCTTCACCGGGGACTCGCGCGGCGGACAAAACCCGAACGCCACCCCCGGCCGGAGGGTGGCGTGGATCACAGGCCCGGACGGGGCCCTTCGGGCGTGTCGGACCGTCAGACCCGGCGGATCGTGTTGATCGGCATCGCGTCGACCTTCATCACCTTCACCACGTCGCCGGTGTGCGGCGCGTGCACCACCATGCCGTTGCCGATGTACATCCCGACGTGGTGCCGGTCGGGGCCGTAGATGACCAGGTCGCCCGGCTGGGCCTGGTCCAGCGTGACCTTGGTGCCGACGTTGCCCTGCTCCTGCGAGGTACGCGGCAGCGAGACGCCGGCCTGGCCGTACGCCCAGACCATCAGGCCCGAGCAGTCGAAGGTGGTCGAGCCGGTGGCGCCCCACACGTACGGCGAGCCCTGCTTGCTCATCGCCTTGGCGACGGCCACGCCCGCGTAGCCGCCGGCCTGCGGGAGGCTGCCGAGGTCGGCGCGGTCGCTGCCGCGCGAGGCGCGGTCGTCCTGCTGCTGCTGGGCCCGCAGCGCGGCGCGGTCGGAGGCGCTGAGCGAGTTCAGCAGGTCCTGCGCGGCCTTGAGCTTCTGGTTGACGTCCGTCTTGGCCTGGTTCAGGTCCTTGGTGGTGGAGTCGAGCGAGGCCAGGACGGCGGCGGCCTCGGACTTCTCCTGGTCCAGCCGGCGCTGCTGGTCCAGCAGCCCCTTGAGCGCCTCGGACTCGCTGGCACTGGCCTGCTGGGCGCTGGACGCCTTCTCCAGGTAGCCGGACGGGTCCGAGGAGAGCATCAGCTGGACGGACGGGTCGATGCCGCCGGTGCGGTACTGCTCGCCCGCCACGCCGGCCAGGCCGGTCTGGAGCTGGGTCATCTCGTCCTGGCTGCGGGCCACCTTGTCCTGCAGCTGGTCGGACTGCTTGCGGAGCTGGTCGGCCCGCTCCTTGGCGCCGTTGTACTTCTCCGCCGCCTGCTCCTGGTCCTGCTGGAGCTGGTCGATCTGCGCCTTGACGTCGCTCTTGCTGGGCTGGGGCGCGGCGTGCGCGGCGACCTGCGCGGAGAGGGCGACCGCGGTCGCCGCGGCAGCGGTGAGCACGGAGACCCGGGCGCGGCTCGGCTGCTTGGGACGGCGGTGGGAGGCCAAGGGAATTGCTCCTTCTTCCATCGGCCTCACCCGATCAGGTGAGAATCCGGAAAATAGGTTTGACGCCACACCCTAGGGAAGATCCACGGGTTTTGCCACTCCCCCGAAGGCGTGAACTCCACTTCCCCCGCAGGCTTCACCGGATGTGCACACCGCCGCAAACCGGGCGCTGACCAGGCGTCATTCCGTCGCGGCAGCCGTCAGGGCCGCGCCAGCCGGTTCAGCAGCAGAACGGAGGCCACGGGGCGCGCGCCCGCCTTCCGCACGCCCTCCGCGACCTCCCGGTCGGTGGACACCACCACCACCGGACGCCCCTGCGGCTCGGCCCGCACCAGACGGCGGATCAGCTCGTCCGCGGTCTCGCCGGTCCGGCTGAACCGCACCCGCACCCCCCGCGGTGGCGCCATGATCACCGGAACGTCCAGGTCCTGCCCGTCGAACACGCAGGTGACCTCCGCCTGCGTGCGCTGGGCCAGCATCGCCAGCCCGCCCAGCAGCCGGATCCGCTGCTGCTCCAGCGGCAGCGTCGGATAGCCCGTCTTGGTCACGTTGTAGCCGTCCACCACCAGGTGCACCTGCGGGATCGCCAGCAACTGGTCCAGCAGCGCCGGATCGTCGTCGGCCAGACCGCGCCGGGCCACGTCGTGCGGCGAGGCCGCCCCCGGCACCACCGCCTCCACCAGGTCCCCCGGCCGGATCTGGGAGACCGGCAGCGCCAGCTCCCGCTGGAGCCCCTGCGCCGACTGCAGCACCGTGTCCAGCAGCAGCCGCAGCCGCATGTCCTCGACGCTGCGGCCCTCGCGGGCCGACCGGCGGCCCTGCTCGGCCGCCGTCTCCAGCTCGCCGACCCGGTGCCGCAGCCGCCGCGCCTCGGACTCCGCGGCGCCGCGCTCGGCAGCCGCCTGCGCCCTCGCGGCCTCCAGCTCGGCGGTCAGCCGCCTGGTCTCGGCCTGCGCCCGGCGGGTGTCGCTCTCCAGCGAGCGCACCTTCTTCCGCAGCGACTCGGCCTCCCGGCGGACGTCCTCGGACTCCGCACGCTGCCGCTCCAGGTCCGCCCGGGCGGCGGACCGCAGCTCGGCGAGCTCCGCCTGCAGCTTCTCCACCAGCCGGGTGGCCTCGGCGGCCGCGCCCTCGGCGCCGGCCCGCTCGGCCTCCTCCCCGGCCTCGGCCACCAGCCGGCTCCAGCCGGCCGACCGCACCAGGTAGGCGGCGGCCGCGACGTCCATCGGATCGGCGGCGCCCGGGACGCTGCCCGACTCCAACGCCTTCACCAGGTCCGGCTGGCCCAGCCTCAGCCGCTCCGCTATCCGCACCCGGAACGCCGGCTCCGACTCCAGCGCCGCGGCCAGCGCCGTGGCCGCGTACTTGGCCCGCCGGGCCGGGGTGAACTTGACGTACTGGCGCAGGCTCTGCGGGAGCTCGCCGGGCGGCAGCCCGCCGAGCGCGTCCGAGGCCAGGCCGACCACGCGCCGGCGCACGCCCTCGGGCAGCGGCCGGTCCAGCTTCTCGGCAGCACGCTCCGCCACCGCCTCGCCGGAGCCCACCGCCTCATCGGAACCCGCCGCCTCGCCGACGGCCGCGGGCCCGGACGGGGCCGCGTCGGCGGCCTGCGCCTGCGCGGCGGCAGCAGGCTGAAGCCCCTGCGCTTCGGCGGGCTCCCTCGCTGCGTCCACCACGTCCTCGGCTCCGATCCTGGTCCTACGGGGTCACGGCCCGCGGCCGCCGCCCTGTCGTCACGCTCCGTGCGTCCTGTCTGTATTGTCCCAGCGCGGCGGGCAGGCGCGCCGCGCACCCGCCCCCCGCGCCGTCGGGCGTCAACCCTGCTCGGCGGAGGCCTCCGCGCTCTCGGCGCCCGGACGGGCCACCAGCTCGACCTGGTCCACGGCGTTGCACCAGCGGCAGCGCACCGACTCGATCGTCTCGCTCAGCACCTCGGTCTCCTCGACCTTGGACTCGCCGGCCAGGTCGAAGTGCAGGAACTCGGTGACCCGCGCGGTGCGGGTCACGTCGAAGCGGGTGAGGTTTCCGCACAGGGTGCAGCGCCAGCGCGTCTCGGCGGTCAGGGCGGGGACGGTCATCGGGGGTCCTCTCGGGTGGTCCCTGGGTGGGCTAGGCGCTCCCCCCGGGGCCCCGGCGTCGGCGGCGGGAGGCGGGATTGCCCGCCCCAAGCCTATTGCCTGAGGCAACCATCCCGGCCACCAGTCAGGAGAACGAGCGGGCTAGTCCACCTGCCGTACAAGGCCGTGTCACACGCCCGACACGGAGGGATGCTTGGCCGCATGGCACTGACGGCCCCCGGGCACACCGACGCGTGGGGCGAACGCCCGTCCGTGCCTGCCCCGGCGGTCACCTACGCCCTGATCGCGGTCAACACCCTGGTGTTCCTGCTGGGCCCGGCCGCCGGGCTCAATCCGCTGTACGGCACCGGCCAGTCCCGGCTCTGCGCGGAGCAGCGGTACGAGCAGCGCTGGGGCGTCATCCCCGCCGAGGTGCTGGCCGGCCGCCCGCTGACCGCCGAGCAGCTGGCCCAGGCCCCCGACCCGGCCCCGGGCTGCCCGGCCGCGCCCACCCCGGCCAAGCACCCGGCGCTGTCCGTCCTCACCGGGCTCTTCGTGCACGCGGGCTGGCTGCACCTGCTGGGCAACCTGCTCTTCCTCCACGTCTTCGGCCCCACCGTCGAACAGCGGCTGGGCCGGGCCCGGTTCGCCCTCTTCTACCTGGCCGCCGGCAGTCTGGCCACGTACGGCTTCGCCCTCGCCGAGGCGCACTCCCCGGGCTCCACCCGGGTGCTGATCGGAGCCTCCGGCGCGATCTCCGCCGTCCTCGGCGCCTACCTGCGCTTCCATCCGCGCGCCCGGGTGACGACGCTCGTCCCGCTGTTGCTGTTCCTGCCGCTGCGCTTCCCGGCCTGGCTGGTGCTCGGCCTCTGGTTCGCCCTGCAGTGGTGGTCGGTCCACTCGGCCGGGCCCGGGGTGGCCTATCTGGTCCACGTGATCGGCTTCGCGGCGGGCTTCCTCTACGCCTGCACGGCGGTCAGCCACCCCCCGAGACGACCCGGCTGACGCCCGATACGCTGGCGGCACCCCACAAAGGAGCCCGAACAGTGATCACCGCCATCGTCCTGATCAAGACCAGTGTCGACCGCATCCCGGAGATCGCCGAGGCCATCGCGGCCATCGAGGGCGTCAGCGAGGTGTACTCGGTGACCGGTGGCTACGACCTGGTGGCGATGGTCCGGGTGCGCCGGCACGACGATCTGGCCGCGGTCATCCCGGGCCGGCTGAACAAGGTCCCGGGCGTGGCCCACACCGAGACCCAGATCGCCTTCCGCACCTACTCCCAGCACGACCTCGAGGCCGCCTTCGCCCTCGGTCTGGACGAGTAGGCCCCTCAGCCCTGCCGACCGGGCCCCTCAGCCCTGCCGACGCCCCCGGTCGACCTCCACGGTGGCGACGCAGCGTCCGCCCTCGTTGCGGTAGTTCCACGCGGCACCGTCCGTGACCAGCTCGCGGACGGCGGTCAGGAAGCGGTCGACGTGCTCGTCCGGGGTCCCGGCCCCAAAGCTCACCCGGATCGCGTTCAGGCTGCGCTCGCCGGGCAGCGACGGCTCGGGCGCCCCGCACTCGGAGGGGGAGACCTCTTCGTCCCCGAGCAGGGTGCGCAGCAGCGGGTGCGCGCAGAACAGGCCGTCGCGGACCCCGATGCCGTACTCGGCGGACAGCGCGGCCGAGAAGTGCGAGCTGTTCCAGCCCTGGACGACGAAGGACAGCACGCCCACCCGGGCCGCCTCGGCACCGAACAGGTTCAGCACCTTGACCTGCGGGATCTCCGCCAGCCCGGCGGTCAGCCGGGCGATCAGCTGCCGCTCCCGGGCCTCCAGCGCGTCGAAGCCCGCCTCGCTCAGCGCCCGGCAGGCCGAGGCGATCGCATAGGCGCCGATGACGTTCGGCGAGCCGGCCTCGTGCCGGGCCGGGCCGGAGTGCCACTGGACGGCCACCGAGCCGTCGGTCTCCCGGGCCACCGTCCGGGTCGCCCCGCCGCCGGCCAGGTACGGGTCGGCCGCGTCCAGCCAGTCCGCCCGGCCGGCCAGCACACCGGCGCCGAAGGGCGCGTAGATCTTGTGGCCGGAGAAGGCGATCCAGTCGACGTCCAGCTCGCGCACCGAGACCCGGTGGTGCGGGGCCAGCTGGGCGGCGTCCAGCACCACCCGGGCGCCGTGCCGGTGCGCGGTCCCGGTCAGCTCGGCGACCGGCCACAGCTCGCCGGTCACGTTGGAGGCTCCGGTGACGCAGAGCAGCTTGGGGCCCTCGGGCGCCTCGGCGAGCGCGGCGTCCAGGGCGGCGACCGCCTCGGCGTGCGAGCGCGGCGCGCGCAGGTAGTGGACGTCGAGCCCGGCGTGCGCCCAGGGCAGCAGCGAGGCGTGGTGCTCGGTCTCGAAGGCGAACACCCGGGTCCCGGCCGGGACGGCCGAGGCGAGCAGGTTCAGCGAGTCGGTGGTGGCCCGGGTGAAGACCACCTGGTCGCCCTCGCGCAGGTCGAGGAACTCGGCGACGGTGCGGCGGCTCTGCTCGAACAGGTCGGTGGACAGCTGGGAGAGGTACCCGGCGCCGCGGTGCACGCTGCCGTAGTAGGGGGCGTAGGCGGAGACGTCGTCCCAGACCCGCTGGAGCGCCGGGGAGCTGGCCGCGTAGTCGAGGGCCGCGTACCCGACCTTCTCGCCGCTGGCGAGCGGGACCTGGACGTCGTGGCCGAGGACGGCGAGGGGGGCGCAGAGTTCAACACGAGGCTGCCGCGCGGAGCGCGCCGAGACAAGGGTGGCGGCGGGCGACGGGTGGGAGATCGACATGAGGATGCACTCCTTCTGGGGGTGTGGGACCCCGGGAGTACTAGTCGTCGGGCGTCCGCGCTTGCCGCACGGACGATTCGCCGAGCGACCCGGTCCTCACCCAGGGCACCCCGCCACGGACGGAGGGTTGCCGGACAGCAAGCTGGGGCTTGACGCTGTCACTCATGACCTGGCCAAGACTCTAGGTCGCGCCCAGCGAGTGGTCAAACAGGCATCCACCATCCGGACAGCCGAGGAGCCCGCGCCGACGTTGCGGCACGGGCTCCCAAGTACCGCCTCACACCCGGCTGGTGGCCTCCGACCAACGCCGCAGCAGCTCCTGCGCCGCGCCCGAGTCGATGGCCTGCTCCGCCCGCGCCATGCCGGCCGCGAGCTGTTCGGTGAGCGGCGCCTCGCCCAGGTCGAGCGCGACCAGCGCCGCCGCCGTGTTCATCAGGACGGCGTCCCGTACGGCCCCGCGCTCGCCGGCCAGCAGCCGGCGCGCGACCTCGGCGTTGTACGAGGGGTCCGCCCCGCGCAGCGCCTCGATGCCGACCAGCTCGACGCCGACGTCCCGCGGGTCGAAGGTGGTCTCGGTGACGGTCCCGTCCCGCACGATCCACACCTGCGAGGTGGTGGTGATGGTCAGCTCGTCCAGGCCGTCGTCGCCCCGGAAGACCAGGCCGGTCGAGCCGCGCCGGGCGAGCACGCCGGCGATCAGTGCGGCGAGCCGGGTGTCGAAGCAGCCGATCGCGTGCGAGGTGACCTTGGCCGGGTTGGTCAGCGGGCCGAGGATGTTGAACGCGGTCGGCACTCCGAGGTCGCGCCGGGCGGTGGCGGCGTGCCGCATCGACGGGTGGAACTTGGCCGCGAAGCAGAAGGTCAGCCCGACCTCCTCGGCGATCTCGGCGACCCGCCGGGCCGACAGGTCGAGGCGGACGCCGAGCTTCTCCAGCACGTCCGAGGAGCCGCTGGCCGAGGAGGAGGCCCGGTTCCCGTGCTTGACCACCTTGGCGCCGGCCGCGGCCGCGACGATCGCCGACATGGTGGAGATGTTGACGGTCTTGGCCCGGTCCCCGCCGGTGCCGACGATGTCCACGGCCGGGCCGGGGATGTCCAGCGGCTCGGCGTGCGCGTACATCGCGTCCACCAGGCCGGTGATCTCGTCGACCGTCTCGCCCTTGGCCCGCAGCGCCACCATGAACCCGGCCACCTGGACGGGGGACGCCTCGCCGCTCATGATCCGGTCCATCGCCCACGCGGTGGCCGAGCGGTCGAGGTCCTCCCCCTTCAACAGCGCCGCCAGGACGTCCGGCCAGGTGCGGACCACCTGCGCGGGTGCGGTACCACCGTTCGCAGGGTTCACGTTCACCATGGCTGACTCCAGCTGTTGTCGGGTTCCCCGCGTCGGGGGGACGTCCGTACGGATGGAGTCAGCCTATCGACCGGTGGGGTCCCCGCGGCGGCGTCTTCTCTAGTCGTGAGACGGCACCCTTCAGCGGCTGACGGGCGCCCGCTTGGCCAGCCGTGCCCGCAGCAGGGTGGCGACCGCGCCGGCCAGCGCCACCGGGTCCACCGGGCGGGAGATCGCGGCGTCGGCCCGGCTCCAGGCGGCCAGCCAGGAGTCCTGCGGCCGGCCGATCAGCACCAGCACCGGCGGGCAGCCGTAGATCTCGTCCTTGAGCTGGCGGCCGAGCCCGAGCCCGCCGGCCGGCACCGCCTCGCCGTCCAGGATGCAGAGGTCCACGCCGCCCTTCTCCAGTGCCTTCAGCACCGCCGGGGTGGTCGCGCACTCCAGGTAGGACAGTTCCGGAAGGTCCTCGACGGGCCGGCGGCCGAGTGCCGTCAGCACCTGCTCGCGGGTGTTGCGGTCATCGCTGTAGACGAGGACGGTGAGCGTCTCGTCGGTCGTGTACGCCATGGGCCCTGCTCCCTCAAGTGTGATCCGGACCACGTTCGCCTGATCCGGATGCTACTCCCGATCACCCGTCGCCGAGTCCCCCTCGCGGACCTTCCTCCTCAAGCCGCCGCGCCCGCGACTCACCCGCCCGGAGGACGGCCCGTCACCCGGACCCGTCCAGACCACCCGTACGGCCGATAAGGGGCCCGCGCATTACCCCCGGAGGCTCCGCCAAGCGTGCAACGACGCGCTGGGCAACGGGGTCGCGGGCCCCTTCGAGGAACCGTCAGAAAAGGGACACGCCGCTGCTCAGCCGCCATTGGGGTCCCCCACCGCCCCTCAGGGGGGCATACCGCACGCACCGGACACTCCGAGGGACACCCCCCGGCGTGAAGACGGAATAAGGGACCGACATAATGTCCGTCGTGGCGACAGCAACAGCAGTAGAAACCGGGCACGCGCACGGATCGGTCAACCGGCCGAACATGGTCAGCGTCGGAACGATCGTCTGGCTCAGTTCCGAGTTGATGTTCTTCGCGGCCCTCTTCGCGATGTACTTCACGCTCCGCTCCGTCAAGGGAGCCGAGTTCTGGACCGAGAAGGCGCACGCCCTCAACGTGCCCTTCTCCTCGGTCAACACCACGATCCTGGTGCTCTCCTCGCTGACCTGCCAGCTCGGCGTGTTCGCTGCCGAGCGCGGGGACGTGAAGAAGCTCCGCTCGTGGTTCGTCATCACCTTCGTGATGGGCGCGATCTTCATCGGCGGCCAGATCTTCGAGTACACCGAGCTGGTCAAGAAGGACGGCCTCTCGCTGTCCTCCGACCCGTACGGCACGGTGTTCTACCTGACCACCGGCTTCCACGGTCTGCACGTGACGGGTGGTCTGATCGCCTTCCTGCTGGTCCTGGGACGGACGTACGCAGCCAAGCGCTTCACGCACGAGCAGGCCACCGCCGCGATCGTCGTGTCGTACTACTGGCACTTCGTCGACGTCGTGTGGATCGGCCTGTTCGCGACCATCTACCTGATCAAGTAACCAGCTGATCAGGTCGCTGGCCACCGGCTTCGGTCCCCGCCCTCACCGGCGTCGGGCCGATTCTGCCGGTGGGCGACGCTCCCACCGACCGACCGCGCGCGCAGCCCTAGACAGGCAGCCTCGTGCCGGCCAGACCGGCCGCCGGGTGCACCCACCAGTCGACCAGATCCTGACACCGGGGTTATTCCGTGAAAAAGCTCTCCGCACGACGGCGCCACCCATTGGCGGCGCTGGTCGTCCTACTTCTCGCCCTGGCGGCAACCGGGGGGCTGTACGCCGCGTTCGCGCCCGCCGACAAGGCGCAGGCCGACGTCGCCGCGCAGTCGCTCGCGATCGATGAGGGCAAGAAGCTCTTCGCCGTGGGCTGCTCCTCGTGCCACGGCCTGAACGGCCAGGGCAGCAGCGACGGTCCGAGCCTGGTCGGCGTCGGCTCCGCCTCTGTCGACTTCCAGGTCGGTACCGGCCGCATGCCGGCCCAGCAGCCCGGCGCCCAGGTGCCGCGCAAGAAGAACATCTACTCGCAGGCGGAGATCGACCAGCTCGCCGCCTTCGTCGCTTCGCTCGGCCCCGGCCCGGTGACGCCGACCCCGGAGCAGTACACCTCGACCAACCCGGACGACATCTCCAAGGGTGGCGAGCTGTTCCGCACCAACTGCGCCCAGTGCCACAACTTCGCCGGCCAGGGCGGTGCCCTGACCAAGGGCAAGTACGCCCCGTCGCTGGAGGGCGTGGACGCCAAGCACATCTACGAGGCCATGCAGACCGGCCCGCAGAACATGCCGTCGTTCCCGGACACCACCATGCCCGAGGAGCAGAAGAAGCAGATCGTGGCCTTCGTCCGCCACACCACCTCCGATGAGCCCAACCCCGGTGGTCTCACGCTCGGCAGCCTCGGTCCGGTGACCGAGGGTCTGTTCGGCTGGATCTTCGGTCTCGGCACGCTCATCGCGGTCGCGATCTGGGTCGCCGCCCACACCACCAAGGCCAAGAAGTCATGAGCCACGACATGTCAGAAGAGAAGCTGCCGGAGTCACACGGCTCCGCCGGTGACGTCGCCGCACACGGCGACCCGTTCGCCGACCCGGGCCTTCCGGCCCACGAGCCCCGCCGCACCGACATCGACGAGCGGGCCGCCCAGCGGGCCGAGCGCCAGGTCTCGCTGATGTTCGTGGTCTCGATGCTCGCCACCATCGGCTTCATCGCCTCGTACGTGGCCATCGACCCGGACAAGATCGTCTACATCTTCCCGCTCGGTCACGTCAGCGCGCTGAACTTCGCGCTCGGCATGACCCTGGGCGTCGCGCTGTTCATGATCGGCGCGGGTGCGGTCCACTGGGCCCGCACGCTGATGTCGGACGTCGAGCTGCCGGCCGAGCGCCACCCGATCGAGGCTGACGACGAGGTCCGCGCGGACGTCATCGAGCAGTTCAAGACCGGTGCCGCCGAGTCCGGCTTCGGCCGCCGCAAGATGATCCGCAACACCCTCATCGGCTCCATGGCGCTGGTCCCGCTCTCCGGCGTGGTCCTGCTCCGCGACCTCGGGCCGCTGCCCGAGAAGAAGCTGAAGGAGACGGGCTGGAACGAGGCGACCCCGGCCCAGCCCCTGCAGCTCATCAACATGAACACCAACCTGCCGATGAAGGCCGAGGACATCGTCATCGGCTCGCTGACCTTCGCCATGCCCGAGGGTCTGCACGTCCACGACGAGGACTTCCAGCAGGCGATCGCCAAGGACGCCCTGATGCTGGTGCGCATCGCACCGGACGACATCAAGGACGACCGGTCGCGGGAGAAGGGCTTCGAGGGCATCCTCGCCTACTCCAAGATCTGCACCCACGTCGGCTGCCCGATCAGCCTGTACGAGCAGCAGACCCACCACGCGCTCTGCCCCTGCCACCAGTCGACCTTCGACCTGGCGGACGGCGCGCGCGTGATCTTCGGCCCGGCCGGCCACCCGCTGCCGCAGCTGAAGATCATCACTGACGAGAAGGGCTACCTGGTCGCCACCGGCGACTTCGACGAGCCCGTCGGCCCGAGCTACTGGGAGCGTGCTCGATGAGTACGAGCAGCACCACCGGTGCCGCCAAGCCCGCCAGCACGCGCGCCAAGCCCGCCAACAAGTGGGAGGCCGCTGCTGACTGGACGGACGGCCGGGTGGGGATCTACTCCCTCGCCAAGGCCAACCTGCGCAAGATCTTCCCGGACCACTGGTCCTTCATGCTGGGCGAGATCTGCCTCTACACGTTCGTCATCATCATCCTGACCGGTGTCTACCTGACGCTGTTCTTCAAGCCGTCGATGGCCGAGGTCGTCTACAACGGCTCGTACGTGCCGCTCAAGGGCATCGGGATGTCCGAGGCGTACGCCTCGACGGTGGACATCAGCTTCGAGGTCCGCGGCGGTCTGCTGATCCGGCAGATCCACCACTGGGCCGCCCTGGTCTTCGTGGCCGCGATGCTCGTGCACATGATGCGCGTGTTCTTCACCGGCGCGTTCCGCAAGCCGCGTGAGATCAACTGGGTCTTCGGCTTCCTGCTGCTGATCCTGGGCATGTTCGACGGCTTCTTCGGCTACTCGCTGCCGGACGACCTGCTGTCGGGTACCGGTATCCGGTTCATGGAAGGCGCGATCCTCGCCGTCCCGCTGGTCGGCACCTACATCCAGATGTTCCTGTTCGGGGGCGAGTTCCCCGGCCACGACATCGTGCCGCGCTTCTTCACGATCCACGTGCTGCTGATCCCGGGCATCATGCTCGGCCTGCTGGTGGCGCACCTGATCCTGGTCTTCTACCACAAGCACACCCAGTGGGCGGGCCCGGGCAAGACCGAGAAGAACGTCGTCGGCATGCCGCTGATGCCGGTCTACATGGCCAAGGCCGGTGGCTTCTTCTTCCTGGTGTTCGGTCTGATCGCCGCCATCTCGGCGATCGCCACGATCAACCCGATCTGGGCGTACGGCCCGTACCGCCCGGACCAGGTGTCCACGGACGCCCAGCCCGACTGGTACATGGGCTTCTCCGAAGGCCTGATCCGCGTCATGCCGGGCTGGGAGGTCGGCCTGTGGGGCCACACCCTGAACCTGGGTGTCTTCATCCCGCTGATGATCTTCCCGCTGGTCCTGGTCTCGATCGCGGTCTACCCGTTCATCGAGGGCTGGATCACCGGCGACAAGCGCGAGCACCACATCCTGGACCGCCCGCGCAACGCGCCCGTCCGCACCGCGCTCGGCGCCGCCTGGATCAGCCTGTACCTGGTGCTGCTGGTCGGTGGCGGCAACGACCTGTTCGCCACCCACCTGCACCTGTCGATCAACTCGATCACCTACTTCGTCCGCGTCGGCTTCTTCGCGGTGCCGGTCATCACCTTCATCATCACCAAGCGCTGGTGCCTCGGCCTCCAGCGCCGGGACAAGGAGAAGGTGCTGCACGGCCGCGAGACGGGCGTCATCAAGCGCCTGCCGCACGGCGAGTTCGTCGAGGTGCACGCCCAGCTGCCGCAGAAGGACCTGTACAAGCTCACCGCGCACGAGCAGGTCCAGCCGGTCGAGCTGCCGGCCCAGACGGACGAGAACGGCGTGGCCGGCAAGGCCGGCCTGATCGGCCGCACCCGGGCCAAGCTGTCCCGCGGCTTCTACGGCGGCGGCGCCCAGATCCCCAAGCCGACCTCCGAGGAGCACCACGAGATCACCAGCGGCCACGGCCACCACTGATCCCGTACGCCCCGCAGCGTCACACCCGAGGGCCGCTGACCAGAGTTCTTCTGGTCGGCGGCCCTCGGGCTTTCCCGTCCCCCGTCCGCACCCTCCAGGAGCTCCCGTGCAGCTGTCCGTCGACCCCGCCGCCGCCACTCCCCCGTACGAGCAGATCCGGGCCCAGATCGCCGAACGGGCCCGTTCCGGCGAACTGCCGACCGGGCTGCGGCTGCCCACCGTCCGGGCCCTGGCCGAGGAGCTGGGGCTGGCCGCCGGGACGGTCGCCCGGGCGTACCGGGAACTGGAGGCGGACGGCGTGGTGGAGACCCACGGCCGGCGCGGCACGCTGATCGCGGCCACCGGCGACACCGCGCACCGGCTGGCCGCCGCGGCCGCCGCCGAGTACGCCGAGCGGGCGACCCGGCTCGGGCTCCCGCGGGCGGACGCGCTGGCCGCCGTGGACGCCGCCCTGCGGCTGGCCTACCAGGAGGCCTGAGGAGGCGCTCCAGGGGCCCTCAGGCCTCCGGGCGGATCATCCCCGAGGCGTGGGCCTGGGAGGACGGCACGGTGGTGCTGACGGGCTGTCCGAGGGCGCTGTGCTTGATCCAGTCCGTCCAGGAGATGTTCCAGTCCCCGAAGCCGTTGCCGAAGGGCTCCATGGTGGCGCCGCGGCTGTTCACCACCGTCACCAGGTCCCCCACCCTGGTGTTCTGGAAGTACCACTTGGCGTTCTCGGTGCTCATGCCGGTACAGCCGTGGCTGACGTTCTCCAGGCCCTGCGAGCGGACCGACCAGGGCGCCGCGTGGACGTACTCGCCGCTCCAGGTGACCCGGGTGGCCCACTCCACGTTGAGGTCGTAGAACTCCGAGCTCCCGGCCTTTATCCCGATCGTCTCGCCGTTCATCCGGACGGACCGCTCCTGGCCGAGCACCACCTTGACGCCGTTGCGGGTGTCGAATCCGGGCTTGCCGGTGGTCACCGGGATGCTCCGGAGCAGCTCGCCGTCACGGCTGAGGGTGAGCAGGTGGGCGGCCGCGTCGACCACCGTCTCGACCCGTGCGCCGATCCGCAGGCCCAGCGTGCTGCGGTCGCCGCCGTAGAGGCCGTCCGCGATCCGGACGCCGGTGCCGTCGAAGGCCAGCGAGACGGTGGTGCCGGCCGGCCAGTACTCCTGCGGGCGGAAGTGCAGTTCCTTGTCGCCCACCCAGTACCAGGCGCCGGTGACGGCGGGCTGGGAGCTGACGGTCAGGACGCGCTCGACCTCCTGGCGGGCCTGCGGGTCCTGCACCGCCTCGGAGAGCTGCACGGTGAGCGGCTGGCCGACGCCGTAGATGCCGCTGCCGGAGGAGTCCGGGCCCAGCTTGGCGGTGAGCAGGCGCTGGGCGGCGAGGGTGCTGAAGTCCGCCGTGGTGTCGCCGCGGCCGCCCTTGCCGTCGTCGGCGGCGATCCGCACCGAGTAGTCGGTGTCGGCCTTCAGCCGGCCGGTGGTCTGCCAGCTGCGCTGGTCCTCGGCGAGCTGACCGGCCACCACCCGGCCGTCCGGGCCGGTCACGGTGACGTCGGTGAGCCGGCTGCCGGGCACGGACGTCACCGTGACCGGTTTGGAGGGGTCGACCTTGCCCCCGCCCTCGGCCGAGAGATGGACGAGCACGGCCGCGTCGATCCGGTGGGGGCCGACCGCCTCGCCGCCGCCGGACGAGCAGGCGGCCAGCGGGGCCAGTACTGCGAGGGTCAGCGAGATGCCGCCGATACCTGCGATTCCGCGCCTGTCGGCCATGAAACGCCTCCGAGGGTCCGCACGATTGCTCAGATCGTAGGAACGAGGCCCGCCGAAGCGACATCGGAGCGCCCCCGCGTTCACCCGGGTGAGTGAGTTCGTCACCCTGGAGACGCAACGGGGCCGGTCCTCCCCGTGCGGGAGGACCGGCCCTGTCGTCGTCGGCGGAACCCGGGAACCTACTGGTTCTGGTTCTCGCCCCGGTAGAACTCGAAGACCCAGCCGAAGAGGCCGATCAGGATGATCGGGATCGACCAGAACAGCAGCCACCAGCCGAAGATCACTCCGAGGAACGCCAGCGAGCCGCCGATCGCCAGGGAGAGCGGCTGCCAGCTGTGCGGGGCGAAGAAGCCCAGCTCGCCGGCGTCGTCCGCCACCTCGGCCTCGGGGTTGTCACCCGCGCCGCTGTCCACCCGGCGGGCGGTGAAGGCGAGGTAGTACCCGATGAAGGCGCAGAGCGCGAAGGCGAGGAACAGCGCCGTGGTGCCGGCCGCCTCGATCCCGTGCTCCGAGTGGTTGGTCCACAGGCCGTAGGTGACGGCCATCGCGAGGACGAAGACCGCCAGCCCGAGGAAGATCTTTCCCTGTTCCTTCATCAGACGTCGCCCTCCTTCTTGCCCTTGTCCAGCTTCGGGGCGTCGTACTTCGCCGGGGTCACGCCGGCGAGGTGCTTGGCCGGCTCACCGTGGTTCTCCAGGTAGTCCAGCGCGGCGATCTCCGGGTGGTGGAGGTCGAAGGCCGGGGATTCGGAGCGGATCCGGGGCAGGGTGAGGAAGTTGTGCCGCGGCGGCGGGCAGGAGGTCGCCCACTCCAGCGAGCGGCCGTAGCCCCACGGGTCGTCGACCTCGACCTTCTCGCCGTACTTGGCCGTCTTCCACACGTTGTAGAGGAACGGCAGCATCGAGGCGCCGAGCACGAACGAGCCGATGGTCGAGACGGTGTTCAGCGTGGTGAAGCCGTCCGAGGCCAGGTAGTCGGCGTAGCGGCGGGGCATGCCCTCCGCGCCGAGCCAGTGCTGGACCAGGAAGGTGGTGTGGAAGCCGAAGAACAGCGTCCAGAAGGTGATCTTGCCGAGGCGCTCGTCCAGCATCTTGCCGGTCATCTTCGGCCACCAGAAGTGGAAGCCGGCGAACATCGCGAAGACGACGGTGCCGAAGACCACGTAGTGGAAGTGGGCGACGACGAAGTACGAGTCCGAGACGTGGAAGTCGATCGGCGGGGAGGCCAGCAGCACACCGGTCAGACCACCGAAGAGGAAGGTGACCAGGAAGCCGACCGTCCAGAGCATCGGCGTCTCGAAGCTCAGCGAGCCCTTCCACATGGTGCCGACCCAGTTGAAGAACTTCACACCGGTCGGGACCGCGATCAGGAAGGTCATGAAGGAGAAGAACGGCAGCAGCACCTGCCCGGTGACGTACATGTGGTGCGCCCACACCGTCACCGACAGACCGGCGATCGCGATGGTGGCCGCGATCAGGCCGGAGTAGCCGAACATCGGCTTGCGGCTGAAGACCGGGATGATCTCCGACACGATGCCGAAGAACGGCAGCGCGATGATGTACACCTCGGGGTGGCCGAAGAACCAGAACAGGTGTTGCCACAGCATCGCCCCGCCGTTGGCGGGATCGAATACGTGGGCCCCGAATTTACGGTCCGCCTCCAGGGCGAACAGCGCGGCGGCCAGGACCGGGAAGGCCAGCAGGACCAGCACGGCGGTCAGCAGGACGTTCCAGACGAAGATCGACATCCGGAACATCGTCATGCCGGGGGCGCGCATGCAGATGATCGTGGTGATGAAGTTGACCGCACCGAGGATCGTGCCGAAGCCGGAGAAGGCCAGGCCCATGATCCACATGTCGGCGCCGACGCCCGGCGAACGGACCGCGTCCGACAGCGGGGAGTAGGCGAACCAGCCGAAGTTGGCCGCGCCGTTCGGGGTCAGGAAGCCCGCCACCGCGATGGTCGAGCCGAAGAGGTACAGCCAGTACGCGAACATGTTCAGACGCGGGAACGCCACGTCCGGGGCGCCGATCTGGAGCGGCATGATCCAGTTCGCGAAGCCGGCGAACAGCGGCGTCGCGAACATCAGCAGCATGATCGTGCCGTGCATCGTGAACGCCTGGTTGAACTGCTCGTTCGACAGGATCTGGGTCCCGGGACGAGCCAGCTCGGCGCGCATGACCAGCGCGAGGATGCCGCCGATCAGGAAGAAGGCGAACGACGTGCCCAGGTACAGGGTGCCGATCGTCTTGTGGTCGGTGGTGGTCAGCCACTTGATGATGGTCGAACCCGGCTTGCGGGTCCGCTGCGCCCCGACCGTGACGGCCCCGGCGCCCCCGCCGGCCGCGGCGGGCTCGTTGAGGATGGTCACTTCTCTTCACTTCCCATGGTCGTGATGCCGGAGGGCAACGCGCCGGTCTGGCCCTTGGCCCGGAGGTCCGCCAGGTGCTTGTCGTAGTCGGCGCGGTCGACGACCTTGACGTTGAACAGCATGCGCGAGTGGTCGACGCCACAGAGCTCCGCGCACTTGCCCATGTACTCGCCCTTGACGGTGGGGGTGACCTCGAACCTGTTCACCACGCCCGGCACGACGTCCATCTTCATCATGAAGTTGACGGGCCAGAAGTCGTGGATGACGTCACGCGAGGTCAGCCGGAACTGCACCGACTCGTTGACCGGCAGCCAGAGCGTCGGAACGTCCCTGGGCGTACCGACGTCGTACGCGGCGTCCTTGTTGGCCGGGTCGGGGTTCTCGGTGTTCTCGTAGTTGAACGCCCAGCTCCACTGGAAGCCGACCACGTTGACCGTGTGCTGCGGCTTCTCGGAGACGGCGATCAGCTTCGACTCGTCGCGGGCGACGAAGTAGAAGAGCACCGAGACGATGATGATGGGGACCGCGGTGTAGAGCGCCTCGATGGGCACGTTGTACCGGGTCTGCGGGGGGACCTCCACGCCGGTGCGGCTGCGCCGGTGGAAGATCACGCTCCAGATGATCAGACCCCACATCAGTACGCCGACCACCAGCGCCGCGATCCAGGAGCCCTGCCACATCTGGAGGACCATCGGCCCTTCCTTGGTGACGGGGCTCGGGAGGCCAAGCCTGGGGAGGTCGTTGGCCGAGCAGCCGGTGGCGGTCGCGATGACGAGGCCCAGTGCCAGCGCCTGAGGCAGCTTCCGCCGCATCGTGCGCCGCGGCGAGCGGTCGGAGCCGTTGGGACTCACGTAGCGCCTTCCCGAAGTCTCGCCCGCCTTCGCGTCGCCCCGCGGAGGATTGTGAGCCTCCCCGGCGACCCGTCCACGGGCACGGTTTGAATGCTTATGCGGGCCAAACCCTACTCCAGCCTTATGCGCTCCTGACGGGCAGCCCCCGGTAACGCGCCGCCCGGTCGCCCGATCAGGCCCGGCAGGGGCTGCGTCGCAGGTCATCGTAGGCATTCGAGGTCCTTACGCCCGATCGGGGGATGACCTCGAACTACGCGGGTGACGGTCCGTCGGACGCGGACGAAGCGGACATTCGGGGTGATCGACTGACGGCCGGTAAGCGATGTCGTCGGACCGGAACGGCTCCGGGTGTGTCGTTAAATGTGACCGTGTACTTCGATGCGGCCTCGACGGCTCCTCTGCACCCCGTCGCACGACAGGCGCTGACCGCCGCCCTGGACGAGGGCTGGGCCGATCCGGCCCGGCTGTACCGCTCCGGCCGGCAGGCCCGGATGCTGTTGGACGCCGCCCGCGAGACGGTGGCCGAGGCCCTGGGCGCCCGGGCGGACGAGATCTCCTTCACCGCGAGCGGGACGCAGGCGGTGCAACTCGGCATGCTGGGCGCGCTGGCCGGCCACCGGCGGCGCGGCGGCCACCTGGTGCACTCGGCGGTCGAGCACTCCAGCGTGCTGCACGTCGCCGAGCGTCAGGAGGCGGGCGGGGGCACCGTCTCGGTGGTGCCGGTGGACCGCGCCGGACGGGTCGACCCGGACGTGTTCGCCGCGCTGCTGCGCGCGGACACCGCGCTGGCCGTCCTGCAGAGCGCCAACCACGAGGTGGGGACGGTCCAGCCGGTCGGCGAGGTCGCCGGACACTGCCGCGAGGCCGGTGTCCCGCTGCTGGTCGACGCGGCGCAGAGCGTCGGGCGGATGGACGTCCCGGCCGGCTGGTCGCTGCTGACCGCCAGCGCGCACAAGTGGGGCGGGCCGCCCGGCGTCGGGGTGCTGGCGGTGCGCAAGGGCGTCCGGTACGCCTCGCCGCTGCCGGCCGACGAACGCGAGGGCGGGCGGGTGCCCGGCTACGTCAACGTCCCGGCGATCGTCGCCGCGGCCGCCTCGCTGCGGGCCGTCCGGGCCGAGGCCGCGCGGGAGAACGCCCGGCTCCACGCGCTGGTGGAGCGCATCCGGGCCCGGGTGCCGCAGCTGGTGCCCGAGGTGGAGGTGGTCGGCGACCCGGTGCGGCGGCTGCCGCACATCGTCACCTTCTCCTGCCTGTACGTGGACGGCGAGGTGCTGCTCACCGAACTGGACCGGGCGGGCTTCGCGGTCTCCTCCGGCTCCTCCTGCACCTCCTCCACCCTGACGCCGAGCCATGTGCTGGCCGCGATGGGGGTGCTCACCGAGGGGAACGTCCGGGTCTCGCTGCCGCCCGGGACGGCCGAGGCCGACGTCGAACGCTTCCTCACCGTGCTGCCGGAGCTGGTCGCGGGCGTCCGGGCGCCGCTCGGGCTGGACCTGCCGGCCCCGGAGCCGGAGCCGGCGGCCGGGCCCCTGCTGGTGATCGACGCGCTGGGCAAGCGCTGCCCGCTGCCGGTGATCGAGCTGGCGAAGCGGATCGGCGAGGTGCCGGAGGGCGGCACGGTCGCCGTGCTCGCGGACGACGAGGCGGCCCGGCTGGACATCCCGGCCTGGTGCGGGATGCGCGGTCAGGAGTACGCGGGCGAGGCCCCGGCCGCCGACTACGGCGGCGACCGGGGCTCGGCCTACCTCGTCGTCCGGCGGACTACTTGACCAGGTGCGCGCGGACGTCCGCGGCGGCCTCGGCGCCGTAGGCGTCCTCGAAGCGCTTCAGGAAGGCGGTCGGGCGCAGCTCGTACTCCTGGGTGCCGACGGTCTCGATCACCAGGGTGGCGAGCATGCAGCCGAGCTGGGCGGCGCGCTCCAGGTCGAGCTGCCAGGACAGGCCGGTCAGGAAGCCGGCCCGGAAGGCGTCGCCGACGCCGGTCGGGTCGACCTTCGCCTCCTCGGCGGCGCAGCCGACCAGGATCGCCGCCTCGCCCTTGCGCTCGATCCGCACGCCCTTGCTGCCCAGGGTGGTGATCCGGGTGCCGACCCGGGTGAGGATCTCCTCGGCGTCCCAGCCGGTCTTGCTCTCGATCAGTGCGGCCTCGTACTCGTTGGTGAAGAGGTACGCGGCGCCGTCGACGATGTCGCGGATGTCGTCGCCGTCCAGGCGGGCCAGCTGCTGGGAGGGGTCGGCGGCGAAGGCGAAGCCCCGGGTGCGGCACTCCTGGGTGTGGCGGACCATGCCCTGCGGGTCGTCGGCACCGATCAGGACGAGGTCGAGGCCGCCGACGCGGTCGGCGATCGGCTTGAGCTCGATGTTGCGGGCCTCCGCCATGGCACCGGTGTAGAACGAGGCGATCTGGTTGTGGTCCTCGTCCGTGGTGCACATGAAGCGGGCGGTGTGCCGGGTCTCGGAGATGTGGACGGAGTTGCAGTCCACGTTGTTGCGCTCCAGCCAGCTGCGGTACTCGGCGAAGTCCGCGCCGGCCGCGCCGACCAGGATCGGGCGGAGCCCGAGCACGCCCATGCCGAACGCGATGTTCGGCGCGACTCCGCCGCGGCGGATGTCCAGGGTGTCGACCAGGAAGGACAGCGACACAGTGTGCAGCTGCTCGGCGACGAGCTGGTCGGCGAACCGACCGGGGAACGTCATCAGGTGGTCGGTGGCGATCGAGCCGGCGACGGCGATACGCACGGGAGGTCTCCTCAGGATGGCTGCGGGGCCAACGGGCAAGCACGGGTGAACCCACACACGGTACCGGGCTCGGGGCGGGCGGCAGCAAGACCGCCGCAATCCGCCGGCCCGCAGTGCCATCGTGGCACCCGTCACCGTCGAACGTGTACTACCTCCGGGTAGCACTGGTGGGTGGGCCGAACCCCGGCCTAGGGTCGGCAGCAGGGGCCCCGCCGAGCCGGGCGGGCCCCGTCGTCGACCGTGGCAGTGCGGCCACGGCCATGGATCGGAGCGATGCCCGATGATGCCCAGCCACGCCCCGCTGTCCGCCCTCCGGACCGAAGCCGACGGCGAGAGCCTCGACGCGCTGGTGAGTTCGTCCCGGCGGCTGCGCCGGTTCTGGCCGCTGCTGGCGACCGGTCCCGAGCCGGCCGCGCCCGCCCGGGAGGGGTTCCGGGTGCCGTCCGACGCGCAGCGGCTGGTCGCCGGGATGGCCGAGTACGACATGTGACCCGGCGCCCGCCCCGGCCCGGGGCGGGTGGAACCGGATCCGACCGGGTCACGTCACATCCGCGCGGAGCGGCCGAGCGGGCGGCACCGCTGAGCCCTCGGGAGGATGTGCAGATGGACCTGGAGACGATGCCCCGGCGCGGTCGGCGGGCGGTGGCCCTGGCGGGCCTGGCGCTGGCGGCGGTGGTGACGGTGGCCGGGTGCAACGGGGACGGCAAGACCTCCTCGGACGCGGCGGCGGGCGGCGCGGCCACGACCTCGGCGGGCGCGAGCGCCTCCCCGGAGGCCCCGGCGTCCTCCGGCGCCCCGTCCGCGCCGGCTCCGACGGCTCCGACGGGGAGCCCGTCGGCCACCACGGACCAGCCCGGCCAGACGCCGCCGACCAAGTGGGCCCCCACCCCGGCCTCGCCCGCCCCTGGGCAGCCGTCGACGGCCGGCTCCGGGGGCACTCCCCCGGGCCCCGGGATCGCGGTGGGCGAGCCCGACCCGGCCGGGTCGGGGGCGCGCCCGGCGGTCTCCTACCGGGTGGACGGCAGCAACGGGCTGACCGTCTACTTCTTCGGCGGGGTCTGCCAGAAGTACGCGCTGAAGGCGGACGAGTCGCACCCCGGCCGGGTGGACGTCAGGATCGTGGTGGCGGCGCCGGTGCAGCCCGGGCAGGTCTGCAACGCGCTGGCCAAGCGGCAGTCGGTGACCGCCGATCTGCGCTCGCCGCTGGCCGGGCGGACGGTGACCGACCAGTCGAGCGGCCAGAACGTGCCGCTGGACGCCGATCCGCACATGGGGCCGGACCCGGTCACTCCCGACGTCGCCGGCCAGTAGCCGCGACGACCCAGTAACCGCGACAACGGTGTGGAACGCGGAGGCGGGGGGGGGGGGGGGGGCCCCGGGCCGCCCCCCGCCCCCCCCCCCACCCCACCTCGGGGTTGGCCCCCGCGGGGGCGCCGGGGGTCCTCCCCCCGGGCCCCGCCTCCGTACCGCGGCTCGAACGAGCGTCGAGCGGTGCTGCTCAGGCCTAGCTGAACGAGTCGCCGCAGGCGCAGGAGCCGGTGGCGTTCGGGTTGTCGATCGTGAAGCCCTGCTTCTCGATGGTGTCGACGAAGTCGACGGTGGCGCCGCCCAGGTACGGGGCGCTCATCCGGTCGGTGACGACCTTGACACCGTCGAAGTCCTTGAGCACGTCGCCGTCGAGCGAGCGCTCGTCGAAGAACAGCTGGTAACGCAGGCCGGAGCAGCCACCGGGCTGGACGGCGACGCGAAGTGCGAGGTCGTCGCGGCCCTCCTGCTCCAGCAGGCCCTTGACCTTGGCCGCGGCGGCATCGGTAAGGAGGATGCCACTCTCGACGGTGGTCTCGTCCTGGACGGTCATCTGCTTTCTCCCGGTCTTTGACGACGGTTTGCCCCCAGTGCCAACCAACGGCCGTCCGGATTCATTTCCCGAACGGCGATTGTCTTCGTCGGCTTGCTGGTGGCGGAATTTCCGTGGGCCGGGTGTGCCACCCGTGTCCCCTACGCTCCCCATGCTCGCACAACCCGGGAGGGCGGGTCACCGCCCGAGCCGCGGAATCCGGGGAACCGGCCCCGGGCCGGGCCGGCGGACGCCAGGATGGTGGCCATGATCCTGCGCCAGGTCAGGGACACCGCCGCCGACGCGGAGGCCGTCCAGGAGCTCTCCCTCGCCGCGTTCGCCGATCCGGCCCTGCCCGGTCCGGCGGCCGTGCCGACCCCGTTGCAGCTGGCCCGGACGAGACATCTGGCGCGCACCGATCCGGCGGGCTGCTGGCTGGCGGAGAGCGGCGGGGAGCCGGTCGGCGCGGTGCTGTCGATGCGCCGGGAGGGCCTGTGGGCGCCGTCCCTGTTCGCGGTCCGGCCGCAGGCGCAGGGCAAGGGCGTCGGGCGGCTGCTGCTGGAACGGGCGGCGGCGCACTCGCGGGGCTGCCTGCGCGGGATGGTCTGCGCGTCGGCGTCCCCGGCGGCGGTCCGCCGCTACCGGCTGGCCGGGTTCACCCTGCACCCGGCGATGCGGCTGACCGGGCGGGTGGACCGGGCCGGGCTGCTCGACCCGGGGGACATCCCGGTGCACCGGGGCGGCGCCGTCCACCGGTACCTGCTGGACTCGGTGGACCGGCGGCTGCGCGGGTCCGCGCACGGCCCGGACCACGAGCTGATGCTGGGCCACTTCGAGGAACTGCTGATCGCCGACGCGCTGGCCGGCAGCGGCTACTGCTACCGGGACGGCGGCGAGGTGAAGCTGCTGGCGGCCACCACCAAGCGGATCGCCGCCCGGCTGCTGCGCGAGGCGCTGGCCCGGGTGCCGGACGGGGTCGAGGCGCGGGTGGAGTTCCTGACCGCCGAGCAGGAGTGGGCGCTGGACGTCGGCCTGGAGGTGGGGCTGACCCCGCAGAGCCGGGGCTTCGTCGGGCTGCGCGGGATGCGGCCGCCGGCGCCGTACCTGCCGAGCGGCGCCTTCCTGTGAACGACGGGACGACGGGACGGACGACGTGGCCCCCGCCGGCTGCCTGCTCCGGCGGGGGCCACGGGTCACCGGGGCCGATCAGGCCATGGTGTCCAGGATCTCCCGGACCATGTCCATCGTCGTGCCCGGGTGCAGGAAGGCGAAGCGGGCGACCGTCTCGCCGTCCCAACCGGTGGGGGTGACGAAGCCGATCTGGTCCGCGAGCAGCTGCTGCGACCAGCGGTAGTAGTCCTCGTTGGTCCAGCCCTTGCGCTTGAAGCAGACGGCCGAGAGCTGCGGGTCGAACAGCAGCTCCAGGTGGTCGGTGTCGCGGATGAGCTGGGCGGTGTCCCGGGCGAGCGTGAGGCCGGCCTCGATGGCGTCGGTGTAGGCCTGGGTGCCGTGGACGGCGAGGGAGAACCACAGCGGCAGGCCGCGGGCGCGCCGGGTGAGGTGGTAGGCGTAGTCGGTGGGGTTCCACTCGTCGCCCTCGGTGTGCAGGACGTCGAGGTAGGAGGCGTCCTGGGTGTGCACGGCCCGGGCGAGCTGCGGGTTGCGGTAGATCAGCGCGGCGCAGTCGAAGGGGGCGAACAGCCACTTGTGCGGGTCGACGACGAAGGAGTCGGCGTGCTCGATGCCGTTGTAGCGCTCGCGCACCGAGGGGGCGAACAGGCCCGCGCCGCCGTAGGCGCCGTCGACGTGGAACCACAGGTCCCGCTCGCGGGCGACCTCGGCCAGGCCCTTGAGGTCGTCGACGATGCCCTCGTTGGTCGTCCCGGCCGTGCCCACGACCGCGATGACGGTCTCCGGGTTCGGGTCGGCGGCCAGCGCGGCGCGCAGCGCCTCGCCGGTGAACCGGCGGTTCACGGTGGGGACCTTGAAGGCCTCGACGCCGATGATGTTGAAGGTGTTCTTGACCGAGGAGTGGACCTGGTCGGCGACGGCGATCCGCAGCCGCGCCTCCGGCCCGACGCCCAGCTTGCGGCGGGCGGTGTCGCGGGCGACGACGAGGGCGGAGAGGTTGCCCGCGGAGCCGCCGGAGACGAAGGTGCCGCCGGCCGAGGCGGGCAGGCCGGCGCGGTCGGCGATCAGGCGCAGCACCTGGTTCTCGGCGGCGATCGCGCCGGCCGCCTCCAGCCAGGAGATGCCTTGCAGGGACGCGCAGGAGACCACCATGTCGAAGAGCAGCGCGGCCTTGGTCGGGGCGCACGGGATGAACGACAGGTAGCGCGGGCTGTCGGCGGAGATCACCGCGCGGGACAGCTCGTGGTCGTAGAGCTTGAGCACGTCGGCGGGGGCGTTGCCGTCCGCGTTCAGCAGACCGGCCAGCTGGGCGCGCAGGTGCTCGCCGTCACCGGGGTGGTCGAGCGGGACGGGGTCGTACTGCAGCCGGTCCCGCATGTAGTCGAAAACCAGGTCGACCAGTTCGTTGTCGGGCCGGTGCATGCGGTCGGGGGCTGCGGACACGGCTGTCCCTCTCGGCTGTGGGGTGTCGGGGGATGCCCGGTCGGCGGGGCGGTTCACCGCGTGGACCGGACGTGATCAGCGTAGGCAGCGGGAGGGGTTCGCCGCGCGTCGGAACCCGGCTGGTCAGGCAGCTTTCGGGCGTCTTCGGGCCGGTCCGCGCAGGATTCCTGCGCACCGGCCGGAGGGGGCCGGACGGGGCGCGCCTCAACCGATGAGCTGGGAGAGGACGACCGAGGAGCGGCTGCGCTGGACGCCGGGCTCGCGGCGGATGCGCTCGATGACGGCCTCCAGGTGGCGCATGTCGGCGGCGCGCAGGTGGACCAGGGCGTCCGGATCTCCGGTGACCGTCCAGGCGGCGATCACCTCGGGGAACTGGCGCAGGCTGGCGAGGATCTCCTCGGGGGCGGTCCGCTCGCGGCAGTAGACCTCGACGAAGGCCTCGGTCTGCCAGCCGAGCACCGACGGGTCGAGCACCACGGTGAAGCCCCGCACCACGCCGCGCGCCCGCAGCCGGTCGATCCGGCGGCGCACGGCGGTGGCGGAGAGGTTGACCTGGAGGCCGATCTCGGCGTACGAGGCGCGGCCGTCGCGGCCGAGCCGGGCGAGCAGGAGCCGGTCGGTCTCGTCCAGGTCGGCCCCGACCACCTCGTGCGCTCGGCTGCTGGTCATCGGTGCGGGGCTCCACGGGTCGTACGGGTCGGTTGCGGCCTCGGGCGGCGGCCCTCGGACGGAGGGCGGTAGGGGCGGCTGCCGAAACGGTTCGCCAACCATTCTGGCGGATGTCAGGAGCGAGTTCACCGCTCGCAGATGACGGCCGGTGGTCCGCCGCCGGTCGGCAGCCGGTCCGCCGTCAGTCGGCCAGCAGGACGATCTTGCCCCGGGTGCGGCCCTCGGCGCTGAGCGCCTGGGCGGAGGCCGCCTGGGCGAGCGGGAAGGTGGAGGCGACGGTGACGGTCAGCCGGCCGTCGTCGGCCAGCGCGGCCAGTTCGGCGAGGTCCGCGGCGTCCGGGCGGACCCAGACGTAGTGGCCGCCGAGGGCCTTCACCCCGAAGTCGGTGATCGAGGCGATCCGGCTCTGGTCCGCCACCAGGCTCGCCGAGAGCGGGACGGCGCCGTGGCCGACCAGGTCGAGGGCCGCGTCGACCCCGCCCGGGGCGAGCGCCCGGACCCGGTCGGCCAGGCCCTCGCCGTAGAGCACCGGCTCGGCGCCGAGGCCGCGCAGGTAGTCGTGGTTGCGCTCGCCCGCGGTGCCGATCACCCGGGCGCCGAGGGCCCGGGCGATCTGCACGGCCAGGTGCCCGACCCCGCCGGCCGCGGCGTGCACCAGCAGGGTCTCCCCCGCCCGCAGCCGCAGCGCCTTGAGGCTCTGCAGTGCGGTGAGCCCGGCCAGCGGCAGGCCGCCGGCCTGGGCCCAGTCCAGTGCGGCCGGCTTGCGGGCGAGGGTGCGGACCGGGGCGGAGACGAGTTCGGCGTAGGTGCCGTGCTCGACGGTGTCCTTGCGGACGTAGCCGTAGACCTCGTCGCCGGGCGCGAACTCGGTGACGCCGCCGCCGACGGCGCGGACCACGCCGGCCAGGTCCCAGCCCATGACGAGCGGGAAGTGCACGTCCAGCAGGCCGTCCAGGGCGCCGTCCCGGATCTTCCAGTCCACCGGGTTCACCCCGGCCGCCCGCATCTGCACCAGGACCGAGTCCGGGCCGACCTTGGGGTCGGGCAGGTCGGTGTACTCGACGACTTCGGGGCCGCCGTAGCGGTTGATCGCGATTGCCTTCATGGCCTCAGCCATACCCGGGCCCGGCCGGATATCGATTCGGCCACGCGAGGACCACCCCAAAACGGTCATCCGGCTCCGCCGGGGGTCCGATTCGGCGAGCGGTTCTCGTCACATCGACAGGATGGCCATCGTCACTCTGACGCTAACCGGTTATCATAGATAGCGTCAGATAGACGAAAAGGCTTCAGGCTTGATCGGCCGCACAGAAGGGCACCCGCCCGTGACCACCACCATCACCGAGACCCACGGCGTCGACCCCACTCCGACGCCGCTCGCTCTGCTGCTGCTCGGCCGCGAGGCCGACCCGAACAGCGAGCGCGGCGTCGAGTGCCCCGGCGACCTCCCCCCGGCCTCCGACCCGAACCTCGTCGAGCGCGCCCGCGCCGCCAAGGCCGCGCTCGGTGACCGGGTCTTCATCCTCGGACACCACTACCAGCGCGACGAGGTGATCGAGTTCGCCGACGTCACCGGCGACTCCTTCAAGCTCGCGCGCGACGCGGCGGCCCGCCCGGAGGCCGAGTACATCGTCTTCTGCGGCGTGCACTTCATGGCCGAGTCCGCCGACATCCTGACCGGCGACGCCCAGCAGGTCGTCCTCCCGGACCTCGCGGCCGGCTGTTCGATGGCCGACATGGCCACCGCCGAGCAGGTCGCCGAGTGCTGGGACGTGCTGACCGACGCCGGCATAGCCGACGTCACCGTCCCGGTCTCGTACATGAACTCCTCCGCCGACATCAAGGCCTTCACCGGCAAGCACGGCGGCACCATCTGCACCTCCTCCAACGCCGAGCGCGCCCTGGAGTGGGCCTTCGAGCAGGGCCAGAAGGTGCTGTTCCTGCCCGACCAGCACCTCGGCCGCAACACCGCGGTGCGCGATCTGGGCCTCTCGCTGGACGACTGCGTCCTGTACAACCCGCACAAGCCGAACGGCGGCCTGACCGCCGAGCAGCTGCGGGACGCCAAGATGATCCTGTGGCGCGGCCACTGCTCGGTGCACGGCCGGTTCAGCGTGGACTCGGTGAACGACGTG
This sequence comes from Kitasatospora sp. NPDC058492, assembly GCF_042720685.1. NCBI lineage: Bacteria > Bacillati > Actinomycetota > Actinomycetes > Kitasatosporales > Streptomycetaceae > Kitasatospora > Kitasatospora sp. NPDC058492. The sequence goes on along the minus strand of NZ_JBHXMU010000029.1, from coordinate 40,050 downwards.
CGCGCGCGGATCCCCGGCGTCACCGTGCTGGTGCACCCCGAGTGCAAGCACGAGGTCGTCTCGGCCGCCGACATGGTGGGCTCGACCGAGTACATCATCAAGGCGCTGGACGCCGCCGAGCCCGGCTCCAAGTGGGCCATCGGCACCGAGCTGAACCTGGTCCGCCGCCTGGCCAAGGCCCACCCGGACAAGGAGATCGTCTTCCTGGACCGGACGGTCTGCTTCTGCTCCACCATGAACCGGATCGACCTGCCGCACCTCGTCTGGGCGCTGGAGTCGCTGGTCGAGGGCCGGGTGCCGAACGTGATCACCGTCGACCCGGAGACCGAGAAGTACGCCAAGGCGGCGCTGGACCGGATGCTGGCCCTGCCGTAGCCGGCCCGGCCCGACCCGGCCGCCGGAACACGGCGACACGACGAAGGGCGGGTCCCCTCCCACCGGAGGGGACCCGCCCTTTCGTCTGGCACCGGCCGCGGCGGCTACTCGGGGTAGCCCGGGATCACACCCTCGCCGTCGGCCATCAACATCTCGCGGACCTCGTCGATCGTCGCCTCGGCGCTCGGCAGGATCAGCTCGGACGGCGCCAGTGAATCCAGCGGCACCGGAGTGCCGAACTGCTTCACCGCGTCCAGCAGCTTGCCGTAGGCGCGACGGAAGTGCTCCTCGTCCCCCGACTCCACTGCGGTGACGAGCTCGGAGTCGAGCTCGTTGAGCAGGTTCAGATGGGCCTCGCCCACCTCGTACTGCCCCTCACCCATGACCCTCATGATCATGCCGTGCGTCTCCCTGGTTCGTGGGATGGAGCTCAGATCACTTGTTGTAGTTGATGCGCGGGGTGTCCTGCTGGGGGTGGGCCTGCGGCTGCTGCGGCTTGCCCTGCTCGATCGCGGCCGGACCGGAGGACGGGCCCCCCAGCTCGGCCTTCATCCGGGCCAGCTCCAGCTCGACGTCGGTGCCGCCGGCCACTCGCTCCAGCTCGGCCTCGATGTCGTCCTTGCGGCCGAGACCGCTCGCGTCATCGAGCGCACCGGACGCCAGCAGCTCGTCGATCGCACCGGCCCGGGCCTGCATCTGGGCCGTCTTGTCCTCGGCCCGCTGAATGGCCAGGCCGACGTCGCCCATCTCCTCCGAGATCCCGGAGAAGGACTCGGCGATGCGGGTCTGCGCCTGAGCGGCGGTGTACGTGGCCTTGATGGTCTCCTTCTTGGTGCGGAAGGCGTCCACCTTGGCCTGCAGCCGCTGGGAGGCGAGCGTGAGCTTCTCCTCCTCGCCCTGGAGGGCCTGGTACTGCGTCTCCAGGTCGGTGATCTGGGACTGCATGTTGGCCCGGCGGGTCAGCGCCTCGCGCGCGAGGTCCTCACGGCCCAGGGACAGCGCCTTGCGGCCCTGGTCCTCGTACTTCGCCGACTGCTGCTGGAGCTGGGTCAGCTGGAGTTCCAGGCGCTTGCGCGAGGTCGCGACGTCCGCGACGCCACGCCGTACCTTCTGCAGCAGTTCGAGCTGCTTCTGGTAGGAGTAGTCGAGCGTCTCTCGGGGATCCTCCGCCCGATCCAAGGCCTTGTTCGCCTTGGAGCGGAAGATCAACCCCATACGCTTCATGATTCCGTCGCTCATGGGCCTCGGGTGCCCCCTTCTCCGGCCTGCGGTCTCTATCTCGATACCAGACACGACGAGTGTATGTGCAGCGAGCCCGTCGCCGCAGTGCACCTGCCTGCTACAAGACTGCTACAGCGACCAGCGGAGTTCCTCCTCCCCCGGGTGGATCCGCCTCTCATCCCCTCCATAGTCCATCCGATTGATCCCCTACGGGAAGGGGCCGGGAAACCCCGGCGGGCGGCCGACCTCGCGGATCGATACGCGTTTGGGTCCGAGGGGACCCCGAGAAGCCGCCCGGCACCCCGTACGCTGGTGGTGTGTTCCGACGCCGTTCAGATGATGCAGCCGCCTCCGCCACCGTGCTGGAGAAGCCGGACGAGACCCGCCACCCCCAGGCCAAGAAGGGTCGGCCAACGCCCAAGCGCAGTGAGGCCGAGGCCCACCGGCGTACCCGGGTGACGGTGCCCAAGGACCGCAAGGAGGCCGCCCGCCAGGCCCGCGAGCGGATGCGCTCCGAGCGCGAGAAGCAGCGCACCGCGCTGATGGAGGGCGACGAGCGCCACCTGCCGGCCCGTGACAAGGGCCCGGTGCGCAAGTTCGCCCGTGACTACGTGGACGCCCGCTGGTCGCTCGCCGAGTTCTTCCTGCCCGCCGCCGTGGTCATCCTGGTGCTGAGCATCATCAAGGTGCCCGCCATCCAGCTGCTGTCCACGCTGCTGTTCCTGCTGTTCTTCGTGCTGGTGATCCTGGACTTCGTCCGCCTCGGCTTCGGTCTGCGCAAGCAGTTCGCCGAGCGCTTCGCCGGCCAGAACACCCGCGGCGCGGTCGCCTACGGCCTGATGCGCATCCTGCAGATGCGCCGGCTGCGACTGCCCAAGCCGCAGGTGCGGCGCGGGGAGAAGCCCTGACCGCCGAACCGGTGGACTCCGGCTGGGCCCCGCCTTCCTGGGAGGGGCCCGGCCTGTACGCGTTGCCGGGGCAGGGGGACGGCGGCCACGACCGGATCGGCCAGGAGCGCCGGCTGCCCTCGCGCAGCGGCTCCTTCGCCGGCGGTACCGGCGCCTGGCTGGACCGGCTCGGCGGACTGCGCAACTTCGTCCGCCAGGAGCTGGTCTCCCGGCAGCTCGCCGAGCAACTGGCCGGCCGCACCGCGCAGCGCGTCCTCGACATCGGCTGCGGCCAGGGCACCCAGGCGCTGCGCCTGGCCCGGGCCGGCCACTACGTCACCGGCATCGACTCCGACCCGGTCGCGCTCGGCGTCGCCCAGGGGGCGCTCGCCGAGGAACCGCCGGAGGTCGCCGGCCGGCTGCAACTGCTCAGCGGCGACGCCCACCAGTGCGGGCGCTGGTTCGGCCCGCGCAGCTTCGACGTGGTGCTCTGCCACGGCGTCCTGATGTACCTGCCCGCCCCCGACCCGATGATCGCCTCGCTGGCCCGGCTGCTGGCCCCGGGAGGGCTGCTCTCGCTGCTGGTCCGCAACCGCGACGCGCTCGCCCTGCGGCCCGCCGCCGCCGGGGACTGGCGGGCCGCCCTGCACGCCTTCGAGAGCGACCGGTACTACAACCGGCTCGGGCTGGCGGCCCGCGCCGACCGCCTCGCCGACCTCACCGTCACCCTCTCCGAGGTGTCGGTGCCGCTGAAGCACTGGTACGGCGTACGGGTCTTCACCGACAACGCGCCCGACGACGCGGCCCCGCCGGTGGACGGGCGGCAGCTGGCCCAGCTGCTGGAGGCCGAGGACCGGGCCGGCCGCACCGACCCGTACCGGCAGGTCGCCGCGCTGCTGCACGTGGTCGGGGCCAAGTAGCGGCCCCGCGACGGCGGTTACGCCTCGTGCAGGCTCATCGAGTAGATCACCCGGTCGTCGTCCAGCAGGACCGCCGTGTCGATGCCGTCCTCGGCGAGCTGCTTCCAGGACTCCCCGATCCAGGTCTCGGCGTCCCCCTGGCCCGCGAACTCCTCCTGCGCGCCCTCCGGCACCACCGCGGTGCCGTCCGCCTTCTCGTACCGCCACGTCCAGACCATGCCCGGCTCCTCCCACCGACGACGCTGCCTGCGTGCTGCGCACCTTAGCCTGCCCGGCCCGATCTTCCGTATGCCTGGCCGGACGCTCCGGATGCCCGGTCGGGCAGGATGGGCGGCATGGCGATCCACCACCCGCTCCCCCGCACACTGCTGCTCGGCGGCGCCCGCTCCGGCAAGTCCACCCGGGCCGAGCAGCTGCTCGCCGACCACCCGGACGTCCTGTACGTGGCCACCGGCGGCACCCGGGACGGCGACGCCGAGTGGGCCCAGCGGGTCGCGCTGCACCGCGAGCGGCGGCCGGCGAGCTGGCGCACCGCCGAGACCTGCGACCTGGAGGCCGTGCTGGCCGACCGGACCGACCCTGCGCCGGTGCTGGTCGACTGCCTGGCGCTGTGGCTGACCGCCGTGATGGACGAGTGCGGCGCCTGGGACGACGCGGTCTGGGCGGCGGGTGGGGAGGCCGCCGTCCAGCGGCGCTGCGAGGCCCTGGCGCGGGCCTGGGCGGCCACCGGGCGCACGGCCGTCGCGGTCAGCAACGAGGTCGGGATGGGCGTCGTCCCGGCGACCGCCGCAGGCCGGCGCTTCCGCGACACCCTGGGCCGGCTGAACATGGCCGTGGCGGACGCCTCCGAGCGTGTGCTGCTGGTCGTGGCCGGGCAGGTTCTGACCGTCAAGCCAGCCGCCGCCTGAACATCTGCGGCGTGTAGCCTTCCGGACGATGGACACGACCGTGGATCTCGATACGTTCTCCTCGCTCGTCGAGCGCCCCGACGAGAGCGCCCGACGGGCCGCCGAGGAACGCTGGCAGGAGGCCGGCCGGCCGCGCGGCGGGCTCGGCAAGCTGGAGGAACTGGGCAGCTGGCTGTCGTCCGTACAGGGGCGATCCCCCGTGCGGCCGGTGTCGGCCCCCAAGGTGCTGCTGTTCGCCGCCGACCACGGCGTGGCCGCGCTCGGGGTGTCCCGGCTGCCCGCCAAGGGCGGCACCGCCGCGCGGGTGCGCGCCGTCCTGGACGGCACCGCGCCGGTCACCCGGCTGGCCCGGCGCTACGGCGCCGAGGTGCGGGTCGTCGACGTCGCGGTGGACGCCGACCCCGCCGACTTCCCGGACGACGTGGTCACCCACCGGATCCGGCGCGGCTCCGGCCGGATCGACGTCGAGGACGCGCTCACCCCCGCGGAGACCGCGCGGGCCTTCCGGGCCGGCATGGCCGTCGCCGACGAGGAGGCCGACGCCGGCACCGACCTGGTGCTGCTCGGCGACCTCGGCGTCGGCGCCACCACCGTCGCCGCCGTCCTGGTCGGCGCGCTGTGCGGAACGGACGCGGCCGCCGTCACCGGGCGCGGCTCGGGCGTCGACGACCGGGTCTGGATGGTCAAGTGCGCCACCATCCGCGACTCCCTGCGGCGGGCCCGGCCCGTCCTGGGCGACCAGCTGGCGCTGCTCGGCGCCACCGGCGGGGCCGACTTCGCGGCGATCACCGGCTTCCTGCTCCAGGCCGCGGTGCGACGGCTCCCGGTGGTGCTGGACGGCGTCGTCTCGGCGGCCTGCGCGCTGGTCGCGCAGCGGATCGCCTTCCGGGCGCCGGAGTGGTGGCGGGCCGGGCAGTCCAGCGGCGAGCCCGCCCAGGCCAAGGCCTACGACCGGCTCACCCTGACGCCGCTGCAGGACCAGGGGATCACCATGGGCGAGGGCCTCGGCGCGCTGCTGGCCCTGCCGCTGCTCCAGGCCGCGGGCGACGCGCTCGCGGACGAGGCCCCGCGGCCGTTCGTGCCGTCGGCGCCGAAGGAGCAGCCGAAGCTGCCCTCGGCGGCGGACCTGCTGCGGCGGATGTAGCAACCCGCGGCAACCTGTGGCACCAGGATCATGGGCGCCCCGTCCGGCACATCGGACGGGGCGCTTCCGTTCGGAGGGAAACACGTCGTGCAGGGCGCCAGTTGGGCCGAGGGGCTCCGGTTCGGGTTCGGGACGCTGTCCGTGCTGCGGGTGCGGGTGGAGCGGTGGGACCGGGCCGCGGCGGCGCGGGCGATGACGGCGGCCCCGGTGGTGGGGCTGGTGCTCGGCGCGGTGGCCGCCGGGGCGGGGTCACTGGTGGCCTGGCGGGCCGGCGGGCTGCTCGGGGCGGTGGCGGCGGTGGGGGTGCTGGCCGCGCTCACCCGGGGGCTGCACCTGGACGGTCTGGCGGACGTGGCCGACGGCCTGGGCAGCGGGAAGCCGGCCGAGGACGCGCTGCGCATCATGAAGCAGTCCGACATCGGCCCGTTCGGCGTCCTGACCCTCCTTCTCGTGCTGCTGGCCCAGATCGCGGCGCTGGCCGGACAGTTCGCCGAGTCGACCGCACGCGGCGCGCTCGCGGTGCTGGCGTCGGCGGTGACCGCGCGGTGCGCGCTCGCCTGGGGCTGCCTGCGGTCGGTGCCGGCCGCCCGGCCGGGCGGCCTGGGCGCGATGGTGGCGGGCACCGTGGCACCCGCCGGAGCGGTCGCGGGGACGGCCGCCGCGGCGCTCGCCCTGGCCGCCCTCGGACTGTTTGACGGATCGTCAACCCTTCGTCTCCCCACGGCCGTTGTGCTCGGCGTCGGCTGCGCCCAGCTGCTGCTCCGGCGCTGCGTACGGCGGTTCGGCGGAATCACCGGGGACGTGCTCGGCGCGATGGCGGAAACCGCCGCGACCGCTTCGCTGTTCGCCCTGGCGTTGCTCGGCTGACACCGGGCGGCGCGTGATCCCACCATGCGGACTACCATGCGGGGAGCACCGCAGCCCTGCACCGTCGCAGGTCCTGCCCGCCCGGCCTGACCCGAGGAGCCGGGGCCTCTGGTGTGCGTGGCCGCGACCTGCGCGGGTGCGCGCGCCAGGGGGCCCGGACCCGGGGCGTGCCGGGCGGTCCGGCCTGCGACGGCGGGTTGCGCCGGTGCGGCAGCCTCGCCGCAACCGGCCGTGGACCGCGAAAGAACAGGACGCATTACGTGACTGCATTGTCTGTGAGCACCTCCTCCGCCGCCTCGCTGCGCGCGGACGCCCTGGTGGTCGGTGTCGCCAAGGGCCCCAAGGGCATCGTGCTGGCCCCCGGCTCCGAGGCCGTGAACGAGGCGTTCGAGGGCAAGCTGACCGAGGTCCTCAGCACCCTGGGCGCGACCGGCGCCGAGGGCGAGGCCGTCAAGGTGCCCTCCCCCGCCGGCCTGAAGGCCGCGCTCGTGCTCGCGGTCGGCCTCGGCGAGGCCGCCGAGACCGGCTACCAGCTGGAGGCGCTGCGCCGCGCCGCTGGTGTCGCCGCCCGCACCCTGGCCGGCGCCAAGAAGGCCGCGCTGGCCCTGCCGGCCGAGTCCGCGGACGAGGTCGAGGCCGTCGCGCTGGGCGGCCTGCTCGGCTCGTACGCCTTCGGCACCTACAAGGCCGACGGCAGCGGCAAGGAGCCGGTCGGCGAGCTGGTCGTGCTGGCCCCCCGCAAGGGCAGCAAGGACTCCAAGGCGGCCGTGGAGCGCGCCGCCGCGGTCGGCGAGGAGATGAACCGGGCCCGTGACCTGGTCAACACCGCGCCGAACGACCTGAACCCGAAGAGCTTCGCCGCGATCGCCCAGGCGGCCGGCAAGGAGCACGGCCTCAAGGTCGAGGTGCTCGACGAGAAGGCGCTGCTCAAGGGCGGCTTCGGCGGCCTGCTGGGCGTCGGCAACGGCTCGGCCAACCCGCCGCGGCTGGTGAAGGTGGCCTACACCCACCCGAAGGCGAAGGCCACGCTGGCCTTCATCGGCAAGGGCATCACCTACGACTCGGGCGGCATCTCGCTGAAGCCGGCCGGCCACAACGAGACCATGAAGTGCGACATGGCCGGCGCCGCCGCCGTGTTCGCCGCCGTGGTGGCCGCCAAGCGCCTGGGCCTGGCCGTCAACGTGACCGGCTGGCTGGCGCTGGCCGAGAACATGCCGTCCGGCTCCGCCACCCGCCCCGGCGACGTGCTGCGCATGTACGGCGGCAAGACCGTCGAGGTGCTGAACACCGACGCCGAGGGCCGTCTGGTGCTGGCCGACGCGATCGTGCGCGCCGGCGAGGAGAACCCGGACGTCATCGTCGACGTGGCGACCCTGACCGGCGCCATGGTGCTGGCCCTGGGCAACCGCACCTTCGGCGTGATGTCCAACAACGACGAGCTGCGCGCGACCCTGCACACCGTCTCGGGCGAGGTCGGCGAGCAGTCCTGGCCGATGCCGCTGCCGGCCGAGCTGCGCAAGGGCATGACCGAGTCGACCATCGCCGACCTGGCGAACATGGGCGAGCGGATGGGCGGCGGCCTGGTGGCCGGCCTGTTCCTGAAGGAGTTCGTGGCCGAGGGCATCGACTGGGCGCACCTGGACATCGCCGGCCCGGCGTTCCACGAGAGCGCTCCGTTCGGCTACACCCCGAAGGGCGGCACCGCGAGCGCGGTGCGCACCCTGGTCCGGTTCGCCGAGCAGACCGCGGCGGGCGGCAAGGCCTGATCAGGCACCCGAGTCGACGGGGGTCCGGCGCGCGTGCGCCGGGCCCCCGTCGGCGTTCGCGCGTGGGTCAGCCGTGGGTCCGCCGTGGGTCCGCTGTCGGCCCGTCGTGGGTCCGTCACGTTCCGGCGCCGGTTACCTGCGAGTAGGGCGGGACCCCGACCCGCACCTCTGTTCGCTGCGGGCGAAACTTTGTTCCACCCTGCGGAAGACGCGGCGCCGCAGGGCCGCCCCGACGCCCGTCCGGCGGCTGTCAACCCCGCGTTGAGCTGCAATGATGCCCTTCCGTCGGGGGTATTCCCGCCCCGGTGACCGCTCTGTGGGACACCCCTGGGGTGGACCCGGACATCAGCCACCGCGAACAAGTGCGAAGATGTATTTCCGGCACGACTGGGCGCCTCACAAAGGCTTCCGACCCACCGGACCGCGACCGGCCCGGCGACCCACCCCATTGCATGGAGGACGTGACGTGGCGAACGACGCCAGCACCGTTTTCGACGTAGTCATTCTCGGAGGCGGAAGCGGCGGTTACGCCGCGGCGCTCCGCGCCGCTCAGCTGGGCCTGAGCGTCGCCCTGGTCGAGAAGGGGGAGCTGGGTGGCACCTGCCTGCACCGCGGCTGCATCCCGACCAAGGCTCTGCTGCACGCCGCCGAGATCGCGGACGAGACGAAGGAGGCCGCCGAGTTCGGCGTTCTGGCCACCTTCCAGGGCATCGACATCAACGGCGTCCACAAGTACAAGGACGACGTCGTCGCCGGCCTGTACAAGGGCCTCCAGGGCCTGGTCGCCTCCCGCAAGGTCACCTTCATCCAGGGCGCGGGCAAGCTCTCCTCGCAGACCTCGGTGGACGTCAACGGCCAGCGCATCGAGGGCCGCCACATCGTCCTGGCCACCGGCTCCGTGCCGCGCTCGATCCCGGGCCTGGAGATCGACGGCAACCGCGTGATCTCCTCGGACCACGCGCTCAAGCTCGACCGCATCCCGAAGTCGGCCGTCATCCTCGGCGGCGGCGTGATCGGCGTCGAGTTCGCCTCCGTCTGGAAGTCCTTCGGCGTCGAGGTCACCATCGTCGAGGCGCTGCCGCACCTCGTCCCGCTGGAGGACGAGAACTCCTCCAAGCTGCTGGAGCGCGCGTTCCGCAAGCGCGGCATCAAGTTCGAGCTGAAGGCCCGCTTCTCGGGCGTCGAGTACACCGAGGCCGGTGTCCGCGTCTCCACCGAGAACGGCAAGCAGATCGACGCCGACCTGCTGCTCGTCGCCATCGGCCGCGGCCCGGTCTCGTCCGGCCTCGGCTACGAGGAGAACGGCGTCGCGATGGACCGCGGCTACGTCCTGGTCGACGAGTACATGCGCACCAACGTGCCCACCATCTCGGCCGTCGGCGACCTCGCCCCGACCCTGCAGCTGGCCCACGTCGGCTTCGCCGAGGGCATCCTGGTCGCCGAGCGCCTGGCCGGCCTCAAGCCGGTGCCGATCGACTACGACGGCGTCCCGCGCGTGACCTACTCCAACCCCGAGGTGGCCTCCGTCGGCATCTCCGAGGCCAAGGCCGTCGAGCTGTACGGCAAGGAGAAGGTCGTCACCCTCAAGTACAACCTGGCCGGCAACGGCAAGAGCAAGATCCTGAAGACCGCCGGCGAGATCAAGCTCGTCCAGGTCAAGGACGGCGCCGTGGTCGGCGTCCACATGGTCGGCGCCCGCATGGGCGAGCAGGTCGGCGAAGCTCAGCTGATCTACAACTGGGAGGCCCTGCCGGCCGAGGTCGCGCAGCTCATCCACGCGCACCCGACCCAGTCCGAGGCCCTGGGCGAGGCGCACCTGGCGCTGGCCGGCAAGCCGCTGCACGCGCACGACTGATCACGCCACCACCCCCCATTTCCAGTACGCAAGACTTGATAGGAGTCGCTGAAACCATGGCGGTCTCAGTAACACTGCCCGCGCTGGGCGAGAGCGTTTCCGAGGGCACCGTCACCCGTTGGCTGAAGGCCGAGGGTGAGCGTGTCGAGGTCGACGAGCCGCTGCTCGAGGTGTCGACCGACAAGGTCGACACCGAGATCCCGTCGCCGGCCTCCGGCATCCTGGCCTCGATCAAGGTCGGCGAGGACGAGACCGTCGACGTCGGCGCCGAGCTGGCGATCATCGACGACGGCTCCGGTGCCCCGGTCGCCGCTGCGGCCCCGGTCGCCGAGGCCGCGCCCGTCGCCGCCCCGGCCCCGGTCGTGGAGGCGCCCGCCGCCCCCGCCCCGGTCGCCGCTGCCGCCCCGGCGGCTCCGGCTGCCGCTCCGGCCGCCGACGCCACCCCCGTCCTGCTGCCCGCACTGGGCGAGTCGGTCACCGAGGGCACCGTCACCCGCTGGCTGAAGGCCGAGGGTGAGACGGTCGAGGTCGACGAGCCGCTGCTCGAGGTCTCCACCGACAAGGTCGACACCGAGATCCCGTCACCGATCGCCGGTGTCGTGGTGAAGATCCTGGTCGGCGAGGACGAGACCGCCGAGGTCGGCGCCCAGCTCGCGCTGATCGGTGCCGCGGGTGCCGTCGCCGCCGCTCCGGCCCCGGTGGCCGCTCCGGCCCCGGTGGCCGCTCCGGCTCCGGTCGCCGCTCCGGCCCCGGTTGCCCCGGCCCCCGTCGCTCCGGCCGCCCCGGTCGCTCCGGCTGCTCCGGCTCCGGTTGCCCCGGCTCCGGTCGCCGCCGCCCCGGCCCCGGTGGCCCCGGCCGCGCCCGCTCCGGTCGCCGCCCCGGCTCCCGTCGCCCCGGCCGCGCCGGCTGCCCCGGTGGCCGACGCCGGTGACGCCTACGTCACCCCGCTGGTGCGCAAGCTCGCCGCCGAGCACGGTGTCGAGCTGTCCTCCGTCGCCGGTACCGGCGTCGGCGGCCGCATCCGCAAGCAGGACGTCGTCGCCGCCGCGGAGGCCGCCAAGGCCGCCCCGGCCCCGGTCGCCGCCGCCGCTCCGGCCGCTGCGCCGAAGGCCGCCGCCGCACCGTCCGCCCTGCGCGGCCAGACGGTCAAGATGACCCGCATGCGCAAGGTCATCGGCGACAACATGCTGAAGGCCCTGCACGAGCAGGCCCAGCTGACCAGCGTGGTCGAGGTGGACGTCACCAAGATCATGTCGCTGCGCGGCAAGGCCAAGGAGGGCTTCCTCGCCCGCGAGGGCGTCAAGCTGTCCCCGATGCCGTTCTTCGTCAAGGCCGCCGCCCAGGCGCTGAAGACCCACGCGGTCGTCAACGCCCGGATCAACGAGGCCGAGGGCACCATCACCTACTTCGACACCGAGAACATCGGTATCGCGGTGGACTCCGAGAAGGGTCTGATGACCCCGGTCATCAAGGGTGCGGGCGACCTCAACATCGCCGGCATCTCGAAGAAGACCGCCGAGCTGGCCACCAAGGTCCGCGACAGCAAGATCACCCCGGACGAGCTGTCCGGCGCCACCTTCACCATCAGCAACACCGGCTCGCGCGGTGCGCTGTTCGACACCGTGATCGTGCCGCCGAACCAGGTCGCCATCCTGGGCATCGGCGCCACCGTCAAGCGCCCGGTGGTCATCGAGGCCGACGGCGGCACCGCCATCGGCATCCGCGACATGACCTACCTGTCGCTCTCCTACGACCACCGCCTGGTGGACGGCGCCGACGCCGCCCGCTACCTGGTCGCGGTCAAGGAGATCCTGGAGGCCGGCGAGTTCGAGGTCGAGCTCGGCCTGTAAGGCACCACTGCCGGTCCGCGGTTTCGGCTGCACGGAGCCCCGCGTCGTCCCTGGACGGCGCGGGGCTCCGCCGTTGCCGGGGTCCGCCTGCCGTCCGCCTGCTCCTGGCCGCGCCTGGTCGTCTCCGACCCGCGCCCGGCTGCGTCGAACATCACCAGCGTTTCGCCGGGCCATGGCATGCGCGGGGGCTGGCGAACGGGGATGCTGGAGCGGTGATGGACGAGACCGACTTCTGGCAGATGATCGACGAGACCCGGGAGGACGCCGACGGCGATCCGGACGAGCAGGCCGACCGGCTGGTGGAACGGCTGGTCCAACTGACCCCGGACGACGTCATCGACTTCGCCCGGCTGTTCGAGGCCCGGTTCCAGCGGGCCTACCGCCACGACCTCTGGGGCGCCGCCTACCTGCTGCTGGACGGCGCCTCCGACGACACCTTCGACTACTTCCGCTGCTGGCTGATCGGCCAGGGCCGGGACGTCTTCGAGGGCGCTCTGTTCGAGCCGGACGACCTGGCGGACCTGCTGCCCGAGTTCGACGAGGAGGAGGACGGCGAGGCCGAGGACCTCGGCTACGCCGCCGACGAGGCGTACGAGCAGCTGACCGGGCTGCCGCTGCCCGAGGTGGGCGGGCGACAGTCCGGCCGACCGGCCGGGGCCGCGCTGGACTTCGACGACCCGGACGTCATGGCGAAACGGTTTCCCAAGCTCTGGGAGCGCTACGGGGATTAGGGCAGGCCACAGGTTCTGTCCGGCCGAACGGCGCGTCAGACACGCCCACGGCGTGAGCGGCGCCGGACGCGTCAGGCGGTGCTGCCGCCGCCGGACGTACCGTCCTGCTTGACGCCCTTGAGGATCTGGTCCAGCACGGACGCGTCCGGCGCGCTCGGGGTGTCGTCCACCCCGCCCTCGAACACCACGAAGCCGCCGCCCTTGGCCGGGACGGCGGCCAGCAGGACGTAGCCCTGGGTACCGTCCGCGGTGCGGATGTGCCAGCGCACGGCGTAGCCGGACACGCCCGCGACGGTCGTGTAGCCGGAGCCGGAGTCGGTGTGCGAGCTGATCCCGGTGAAGATCTGGCCGGCGTACGCCGGCATGGTGGCCTCGGCGGCCGTCTTGGCGGTGACGCCCTGGACGGTGTCGGTCTCGACCGAGAACTGGCCGCGGATGCAGGAGTTGCCGTCCGGGCAGGTGTAGCGGCCGGTGCCCAGGTAGACCGTGGAGTGCGGGGAGTTGGGCGCCACGTCCCAGCCGTCGAGCACCGGGACGGTGATCGCGTGCTGGGCGTCCGGGACGGTGCTCCTGACGGTCGGCGCCGGTTTGGGCGCGGGCGTCGGGGCGGGCGTGCCCGCCGTGGGGCTCGGGGCGGGGCCGGCGCCCCGGGTGATGGTGACCGTCGGGTTCGGGGTCGGGTCGGCCTGCGGGGAGCCGCCGCCGCTGAGCACGATCCCGGCGACGATCCCGCCCACGGCCAGGACGGCGACCGCGATGCCGACGACCAGGCCGGGCCTCATCCGGCCGGGCCCCGGCTGCTGCGGCGGGTAGCCCGGCGCCGGGTAGCCGTAGCCCGCACCCTGGGCGGGGTAGCCGTCCTGGGCCGGGTAGTAGCCGTCCTGGCCCGGGTAGCCGTAGCCCGGGGCGGGGGCGCTGCCCGGGTAGCCGTGGCCGGGGGCGTCCTGCGGGCCGCCGTAGCCGTACCCGGGCTGCCGGCCGGGGGGCTGCCAGCCCTGGGTGGGGGCGTCGGCGAGTTGGCCGGCGCCGCCTTGGAGCGGGCGCACCTCGCTGGTCCAGGCGTTGCCGTCCCACCAGCGCTCGTGACCGGGGGTGCCGTCCGCACCGGGGACCGGGTACCACCCGGGGGGCGTCGAGTTGCTCACGGCCGTACGGTACCCGGCGGGGTGCTGGTCCAGACAGAGCGGATCGGTCACGACTCTGCACCGCCCGCCATGCCTGACGTGCCGTCAGTTTCGGTGGGCGGAAAGGCCGGTCGGGCTTGTCAGTGCGCCAGGCTGCGGGCCATCAGGACGTCGTCCACGTACGACCCGTCGATCAGGAACTCCTCCGCGAGCGAGCCCTCGACGACGAAGCCGCAGCCCTCGTAGAGGCGGCGGGCCGGGGCGTTCCAGCCGAGCACCCGCAGGGTCATCCTGCGCGCGCCCGCGGCCCGGGCGGCCTCGCACGCCGCCTCGACCAGGCGCCGGCCGACACCCCGGCCGCGGGCCGTGCCGTCGACGACCAGGCCCTGGATCTGCCGGACGTGCCGGTTGCTGGCCAGCGGGGTCGGCGGGACCTGGCGGACATAGCCGACCACCCGGCCGTCAAGGAGGGCGAGCAGGTACTGCTCCGGGGTGTGCCGTTCGTCGAAGACGCCGTCCCCCTCGGGCGGCTGCGGGGAGACGTCGGCCAGCGGGGACCAGGCGGCACGGTTGAGAACGGCGAGTTCGACCTCGTCCTCGGGCTGAGCTGGGCGGATGATCAGATCGTCCTCGTGCATGCGCGTCATGCTAGTGAGGCGCATGCCGACATGACAGGGCTTTGGGAACTGGGAGGATGGACGCATGCGCATCGCTGTCACAGGCTCCACGGGATTGATCGGCTCGGCTCTCGTCCGCTCCCTGCTGGCGGACGGCCACGAGGTGGTCCGGCTGGTCCGGCGCCGCTCCAGGACGGGCCCGCAGCCCGACGGCAGCACGGCCATCGGCTGGAACCCGCTGCTCGGCCAGGTCGAGCAGGACGGGCTGGCCGGGGTCGAGGCGGTCGTGCACCTGGCCGGCGCCGGGGTCGGCGACCACCGCTGGACGGACGCCTACAAGCGGGAGATCCGGGAGAGCCGGGCACTCGGCACCGAGACGCTGGCCGTCGCACTGGCCGCGCTCAAGGAGCCGCCCCGGGTGCTGGTCAGCGCCTCCGCCGTCGGCTGGTACGGGCAGACCGGCGACCGGGTGATCGACGAGGACTCCCCCGCCGGCGACGACTTCCTGGCCGAGGTCTGCGTGGAGTGGGAGGCGGCCGCACGGCCGGCCGAGCTCGCCGGCATCCGGGTCGTCCACCCGCGCACCGGGATGGTGCTGTCCGCGGCCGGCGGGGCCGGCGCGCGGCTGTTCCCGCTGTTCAAGCTGGGGCTGGGCGGGCGGCTCGGCGACGGGCGGCAGTACTGGAGCTTCATCTCGCTGGCCGACCAGGTCGCCGCGCTGCGGTTCCTGATCGACCGGGACGACCTCTCCGGCGCCGTCAACCTCACCGCGCCCGATCCCGTCACCAACGCCGAGCTGACGGCGGCGCTCGGGCGGGTGCTCCGGCGGCCGACCCCGTTCCCGGTGCCGGAGGCGGTGCTCAAGGTGGTGCTCGGCGAGCTGGCGGTCGAGGTGGTCGGCAGCCACCGGGTGGTGCCGCGGCGGCTGCTGGACGCGGGCTTCCGCTTCGCGCACCCGGACGTGGACGCGGCGGTGCGCGCGGCGCTGTAAGTGGCGCCGTGCGTGGCGGTGGGGGCGACCGGTGGCGCGGAACCCTGCCGTCCGCCGCGGGTTTCCGGCACGGGCTGCACGGCGGGGCTCCGGTACGTCCCGCTGCGTACGGCGGCTACGGCATTCGCGCTGGCCAGGGGCATATGCCGGGCGGAGATCGGGTGGGGGTCGGGTGGGGGTCGGACGGGGCTCCGGGAGGGGGCGCATGGGAGCACACACCGGGCGCGTCGCACGCCCCCGGTGACCGTGCGCGCCCGCCAACCCCGGAACCCGGCCCCAACGGCGCACTGTCCGTGACCGCGCTCCCGCCCGGTGCCGCACGCCCCCTCTCGACCCTTGGATCGGGCCCGATGCGCTTGTCTGATGCTCACACTGACTGGGCATCACACCGTCGGACCGTGTCCCGGCACCCCGCTGCCTGCGTCGGCCGGAGCCCCGGGACCAGGGAGGGAGCACGCCAGTGCCCACATACGACTTCACCCGCCGCGCCCGCCGCCCGTCCGACCCTGACGTCATCGTCATCGGCGCCGGACTCGCCGGCCTGGCCGCCGCCCGCACGCTCACCGGCCGCGGCCTCACCGTGCAGATCCTTGAGGCCACGGACCGGATCGGCGGCCGGATGGCCACCCGCGAACTGGACGGATTCCGGCTCGACGACGGCAGCCACCTGCTGAACACCGCCTTCCCCGAACTCCGCCGCGTCCTCGACCTCGACCGCCTCGACCTGCGCCCGCTCGCCCCCGGAGTCCTCGTACACAGCGGCGGCCGCCGCTACCGCACCGGGGACCCGCAGCTCACCACCGCCCGGCAGGCCGCCACCCGCGCCCCACTTGGCAGCCCGCTGGACAAGGCCCGGCTCGGCAGCTGGCTCGGCCGGCTCGCCACCACCCCCGCCAGCCGGCTCAAGGCCCGCCCGGAGACCACCACCGCCCGCGCGCTGGCCGGCCACGGGCTCGCCCCGCGCACCCTCGACGGCTTCCTGCGGCCACTGCTCAGCGCGCTGCTCAGCGATCCCGCCCTCGGCACCAGCAGCCGGATCGCCGACCTGGTCCTGCGCTCCTACGCGCGCGGACGGCTCTGTCTGCCCGCCGGCGGGATCGCGGCCGTGCCGGCCCAGCTGGCCGCCACCCTGCCCGCCGGCACCGTACGCACCGGGGTGCAGGTCACCTCGATCACCGCCGACGGCGTGGAGACCGCCGCCCACGGGCGGATCGGCGCCCAGGCCGTCGTCCTCGCCACCGACGCCCGCTCCGCCGCCGAACTGCTGCCCGGGCTACGGCTGCCGGACTTCCACCCCGTCACGACCTTCTACCACGCGGCCGACCGCACCCCGCTGGGCGAGGCCGTCCTGCTGCTCGACGGCGACCGGCCCGGCGGGCAGCCGCCGCTGGTCTCGCACTCGCTGGTGCTCAGCGAACTGCACCCCTCCTACGCCCCCGCCGGACAGGCGCTGATCGCCACCACCGTGCTCGGGCGGCGCTCCTTCGACGCGGGCGGCCCGGCCGGACTGGAACCGGCGGTCCGGGCCCGGCTCGCCGAGCTGTACGGCGCCTCGACCACCGGCTGGCAGTTCCTGAACGTGCGGCACGTCCCGGACGCGCTGCCCGCGATGCCGCCGCCGCACAACCCCCGGCGCCCGGTGCGGGTGCTGGCCGGGCTGTACGTCGCCGGGGACCACCGGGACACCAGCACCGTGCAGGGCGCGCTGGTCTCCGGGCGGCGGGCCGCGCAGGCGGTGCTGCGCGACCTCGGCGTCCCGGCCAACGCCCGGGAGGCCGAGGCGGCGGCCTGAGCCCGTCGGGGTCGGCCCGGCGGGCTCCCGGCCCGGCTCCCGGCCCGGCTCCCGGCCCGGCGGGCTTTCGGTCTGGCTTCCGGGACACGCTGGCGGCCCGCCGGTGGGTGACGGACCGGCGGCATGCCAGGATGCCGACATGACCGCTCATCGGATGATTTACACCGTCCGGCCGGTTGCGCGGTGAGCGCCGCCGTCCAGCCGGTGGCCCTGATCCTGATCCCCGCCGCGGCCGTCGCCGCGCCGCTGCTCGCCGACCGCCTGCTGCGGTGGATCGCCGTCCCGACCGTCGTGTTCGAGATCCTGCTCGGCGTCCTGATCGGCCCCGACGTCCTGAACTGGGCACGCGTCGACGACCTGGTCAACGCGCTCTCCCAGTTCGGCCTGGCCATGCTGATGTTCCTGGCCGGGTACGAGATCGACTTCGCCAAGCTGCGCGGCGGCCCGCTGAAACGGGCGGGCACCGCGTGGCTGGTCTCGCTCGTGGTGGCGCTCGGCGTGGGCGCGCTGGTCAACCGGGACCCGCTGAACGGCGCCTTCGCCGGGCTCGCGCTCACCACCACCGCCCTCGGGACCATCCTGCCGATCCTCCGCGACTCCGGCGAACTGCCCACCCCCTTCGGCTCGTTGGTGATGGCCACCGGGGCGGTCGGCGAGTTCGGGCCGATCATCGCGATCGCCATCCTGCTCAGCGGCAACTCCCCGGTCCGGACGGCCGTCATCCTCGGCGCCTTCGCGGTGATCACCGCCGTCGCGGTCCTCGGCGCACGCCGCCCCCGGCCCGCCTGGGCCACCCGGCTCATCGAGCGCACCCTGCGCACCTCCGGGCAGTTCGCCGTCCGGGCGGTGATCCTGGTGCTCGCCGTCATGGTGGCCGCCGCGATCTGGCTCGACCTGGACATGCTGCTCGGCGCCTTCACCGCCGGGATCGTCTCCCGGTTGCTGCTCTCCGACATCCGCCGGGCCGAGGAGGAGGTGATCGAGGCCAAGCTGGAGAGCATCGGCTTCGGTTTCCTGGTGCCGGTGTTCTTCGTGGTCAGCGGGATGAACTTCGACCTGTCCGCCCTGCTGGACGACCCCGGCACGATACTGCTCGTCCCGGTGTTCCTGCTGCTGCTCCTGGCCGTGCGCGGACTGCCCGCCGGGCTGCTCGCCCCGGCCGGACTCGGCCGGCGGGACCGCACGGCGCTCGGGCTCTACGGCGCGACGGCGCTGCCGCTGGTCGTGGTGATCACCACCATCGAGGTGGACGACGGCCACCTGCCGTCCTCGACGGCGGCCGCGCTGGTCGGCGCCGGCATGCTCTCGGTGCTGGTGTTCCCGCTGGTGGCGCAGCGGGTGCGCGGCGGCGTCCGGCCGCCCTCGCCGGAGGCCGGGCAGCCGCGCGTCCGGGCCGAGAGCTGGTGACCCGCTTCGCTCCCGCCCGTCGCCGAGGTGCTCGGAGCCGTCGCCGGGATGCTCCAGCCCGTCACCGGGGCACCCGGAGCCGTCGCCGGGGCGCTCGGAGCCGTCGCCGGGCGGATGGGCCCTTCGGCCCGGGGCGGACCCGGGCCGGACGGGTTTCCAGGGCCGCCGGAGCTCGCCCGACCGGCCCCTCTGCGACAGGTCCTCAGATCACGCCGGCCTGGCGGGCCGTCTCCTCGAAGGCACGGGCCACCGGACTGCCCCGGTAGGGGGTGAGGCGGCGGTGGAAGTCCCGGACGTACTCCAGCGAGCGGGCCGAGCGCATCTCCCCCGCCGCCCGCAGCGCGTCGGTGGCCATGGTGCAGGCCTCGTCGAGGTCCCCCATGCCGAGCCGGGCGGTGGCCAGCACCAGCCGGCAGAAGATCCGGCTGCGCGCGTAGGCGGGTGAGCGCAGCCGCAGCGACTTCTCGGCGTGCTGCGCGGAGGTGCGCCACTGCTGGAGGTCGCGGTAGCAGTGGGCGAACTCGTCGGAGAGCTGGGCCTCGTCGAAGTACCGCGCCCAGGAGGGCAGTTCGTCGCCGACCCGGGCCGCGGCCAGTGCCCGCTCGGAGCGCACCAGGGCGGTGGTGCAGGCCCGGACGTCGCCCAGCAGGCCGTGCCCGCGTGCCTCGGCGGTGTGCATCAGCGACTGGACCACCGGCGGCACGGCGGTGCCCACGCCCTGCTGGGCGACCCGGGCCAGTTGGACGGCCTCCCGGCCGTGGCCCAGGTGGACGGCCTGCTGGCTCATCGTCACCAGGACGTACCCGCCGAGCGCGCGGTCCCCGGCGGCCTGGGACAGGCGCAGCGCCTGGACGAAGTAGCGCTGGGCGAGGCCGTGCGCGGCGATGTCGAAGGACGTCCAGCCTGCCAGCCTGGTCAGGTCGGCGACGGCGCCGAACAGCGCCCGGCCGATCTGCTCGCCGTAGCGGCCGCGCAGCATCGGCTCGGCCTCGCTCTCCAGGTAGCGGACCAGCGCCTGCCGGGCGTGCCCGCCGCCGTAGGCGTGATCGAGCGCCCGGAAGAGGTCGCCGACGGCGCGGATGGCGGCGATGTCGCCGCGGCCGACCCGCAGGGCGGGGCGCGACTCGCGGGCCGGTTCGGTGTACGGCGGCTCGACGGCGGTCGGCGGGCGCCGGCTCTGGGTGGGCACCCGGCCGATGGTGGGCGCGGCGGGGCCGGCCGCGCCGGGCACGGGGCGGATGCCGGGGGCCCCGTGGTGGGCCTGGCTGCGCGCTGGGCTCGGAGGGGGAGCGCCGGGCGCGGGGGGCACGCTCTGGGCGGGTGCGGAGGGTGCTCCGGATGCCGCCGTCACGACGGATGCTGCGGTGCCGGCGGTACCGGCAGCGGCGGCGGACGGACCGGCGGGCGGACCGGTGGCGGCGTCGGGGCGGACCATCGTCGAGCCGTCCCGGGCGACGCGCTCGTCGGTACGGCCGATCAGCCAGTCCCGGCTGGGGACGACCAGGCCCGCCGGGGTGAAGGCGATCCGGCGCAGTTCGGACTGCGGGCCGTTGTCCTTGCGCCACATGCTCGCCACGATGTCCACCGCCTCCTGCGGGGTCTCGGCGAACTCCAGGCCCGCGTACACCGGGGCGCAGGCGTCCAGGCCGAGGTCCTGGGCGGTGAGGCGGCGGCCGAGGCGGCGGGTGAAGACCTCGGCGATCAGCGCGGGGGTGGCGCCGCGGGGCTGCTGGCCGCGCAGCCAGCGGGTGACCGAGGTCTTGTCGTAGCGCAGGTCGAGGCCGTGTTCCAGGCCGAGCTGGTCGACCCGGCGGGCCAGGCCCGCGTGCGAGAAGCCGGCTTCCTCGATGAGCGCGGCGAGTTGGCCGTTCTGCGGGGACGGGCCGGAGTGCCCGGAGTGGCCGCCGACCGGCCCGGGCGCGGGGACGGCGGGTTCGTGCCGGTCGGTTGTGGCCTGCGCGGGCAGCCGCAGTTCGTCGGCGGTCGGGGCGTCGGCGGTCAGGGCGTCGGGGGCGTCCGGCAGGGTCCGGCCGACCGGGCCTCGGTGGTGGCCGAGCGGGTCGAGCGGTCCGTACGCCGGGCTGTCGGTTGCAGGCCGTTGGGGCATGTCAGTCAACACCTCTCGGACGTCGCACCGGGCTCTACCAGCACTTCGGCTGCCTGGGGCGGCGCCCCCTGTCGGGAATCGGCGTGAATGTAGCGAGCATTCGGGCGCTATGGGTGGATCTGACCGAGCAATCCTCCGAACGGGTGAAGCAATCGCGCCCATTGTGGGGAAGCGCGGGCGGCGCGGGTTTGGCCTTTCGCGGTCGAACCGTCGATCGACCATCATGGCGGTGAACACCACAGCCCACCGGGATGCTGTGGTGGACCACCACATGGGAGCCGGGCCCCCGGGTTTCCTAGCGTTCTCGGCCATGGACACCACTACAGCCCGCCCGCTCGACGGCCGGACGGCCCTGGTCACCGGGGCCGCCTCGGGCATCGGCCGGGCCTGTGCCGAGGCCTTCGCCGGGGCCGGCGCCCGGGTCTACGTCGTCGATCTCGCGGCCGGTCCGGCCCGGGAGCTCGCCGAGCGGATCGGCGGCCGCGCCGTCGTCGCGGACCTCGCCGACCCCGAGGCCGTGGAGGCCCTGCCGGCCGACGCCGACATCGTGGTCAACAACGCCGGCCTCCAACACGTCGCGCCCGTCCACGAGTTCCCGCCCGACCGCTTCACCCTCATCCAACGCGTCATGGTCGAGGCGCCGTTCCGCATCCTGCGCCGCACTCTCCCGCACATGTACGAGCGGGAGTGGGGCCGGGTGGTCAACATCTCCTCCGTCCACGGCCTGCGGGCCAGCGCCTTCAAGTCCGCCTACGTCACCGCCAAGCACGCGCTGGAGGGCCTCAGCAAGACCGTCGCCCTGGAGGGTGCCCCCTACGGCGTCACCAGCAACTGCATCAACCCGGGCTACGTCCGAACTCCCCTGGTGGAGAAGCAGATCGCGAGCCAGGCACTCGCCCACGGCATCCGCGAGGACGAGGTCGTCGAGCAGATCATGCTCGAACGCACGGCCGTCAAGCGTCTCATCGAACCCGAGGAGATCGCCCAACTCGCCCTCTGGCTCTGCTCCCCGCCCGCCTCCTACATCACCGGCGCCAGCCTCCCCGTCGACGGCGGCTGGACGGCGCACTGAGCGGCGGCACCTGGCCGCCCTCCCCAGGCTGACCCCCGGGACTATGTGGGTGGCCCACATAGTCCCGGGGAACGCGCCTCCCTACCTTGTGGCGACGTCCCTTGGGGCGGCGCCCCTTGTGGCGACATTCCTCGGGGCGACGCCTCTCGGGGCGACGCCCTCCCCCCGGCCCGGAAGTGGTGACCATGAACGCCTCCGCACCAGCCACGGCAGCCACCCGCTCACTCCCTCGGGTCGTGGCCGCCAGTCTCATCGGGACCACCATCGAGTGGTACGACTACTTCTTGTACGGAACAGCGGCCGCGCTGGTGTTCAACAAGTTGTTCTTCCCGAACACCGATCCGCTGACGGGGACGCTGCTGTCCTTCCTCACCTACGCGATCGGGTTCGCCGCGCGGCCGGTCGGGGCGCTGGTGTTCGGGCACTTCGGGGACCGGGTCGGGCGGAAGAAGCTGCTCGTCGTCAGCCTGCTGCTGATGGGCGGGTCGACCACGCTGATCGGGGTGCTGCCCACCTACAGCTCCATCGGGGCGGCGGCGCCGGTGCTGTTGACGGTGCTGCGCCTGGTGCAGGGCTTCGCGCTCGGCGGGGAGTGGGGCGGGGCGGTGCTGCTGGTGTCGGAGCACGGGGACCAGCGGCGGCGCGGGTTCTGGGCGTCGTGGCCGCAGGGCGGGGCGCCGGCCGGGAACCTGCTGGCGGCGGGGGTGCTGTCGCTGCTGACGGCGGTGCTGTCGGAGGACGCGTTCCTGTCGTGGGGGTGGCGGGTGCCGTTCCTGCTGTCGGCGGTGCTGGTCGGGGTCGGGCTGTGGATCCGGCTCGCGGTGGACGAGTCGCCGCTGTTCAAGCAGGCGCTGGCGGCCAAGCAGCAGCGGAAGACCGTCGAACAGCCCCCGCTGGTGGCGGTGTTGCGCAACCACTGGCGGGAGGTGCTGGTGGCGATGGGCGCACGGATGGCGGAGAACATCTCGTACTACGTGATGACCACGTTTGTGCTGACGTACGCCGTCACCCACGCGCACTTCTCCAAGCAGACCGCGCTGAACGCCGTACTGATCGGCTCGGCGATCCAGTTCGCGCTGATCCCGCTGTTCGGAGCACTGTCCGACCGGGTCGGACGCAAACCGGTGTACCTGGTGGGCGCGGTCGGGGTGGGCATCTGGGCGTTCGTCTTCTTCGGGCTGGTGGACACCAGGTCGTTCGGACAGCTGGTGGTCGCGGTGACGGTCGGACTGGTCTTCCACAGCGCGATGTACGCACCGCAGGCGGCGTTCTTCTCCGAGCTGTTCGCCACCCGGATGCGGTACTCGGGCGCCTCGATCGGGGCCCAGTTCGCCTCGGTGGCCGCCGGAGCGCCCGCGCCGCTGATCGCGACCGCACTGCTCAAGGACTACGGCAACGCCACCCCGATCTCGGTGTACGTGGCGATCGCGGCGGCGATCACCGTGCTGGCGGTGCTGTGCGGGCGGGAGACCAGGGGCAGCGACCTGGCGGACGTCGAGGCGGCGGTGGAGGCGGAGGGCGCCGCCGTGGCGGCCAAGCCCGCCACCGCCTGACGGCCGAGCCGCTACGATCGCGCTTCCG
The DNA here is from genome assembly GCF_042720685.1 of Kitasatospora sp. NPDC058492. Taxonomy (NCBI): domain Bacteria; kingdom Bacillati; phylum Actinomycetota; class Actinomycetes; order Kitasatosporales; family Streptomycetaceae; genus Kitasatospora; species Kitasatospora sp. NPDC058492. The sequence goes on along the minus strand of NZ_JBHXMU010000029.1, from coordinate 16,835 downwards.
CCGGACCCGACGCCGATTGGCGGCACGCACCATGAACCACCCTCACGAAAGCGCCGCGCCCGCGCTGCGGCGGCTGCTCGACCTGCTCGCCTCCGGCGCCGCCACCGAGGACTTCGCCGACGTGCTGGCCGACGCCCGCCGCCGCGGGGCGCCGGCCGCCGTCCTCGCCGAGATCGACGACGCCACCTGGCAGGCCCTGCGGGTGCACCGCACGCTGCGTCAACACCGGCGCCGGGAGGCTGAGTTGACCGCCCTTTTCGACACCGCCGGGGACCTCGCCGCCTCCCGGGAACTGGACACCGTGCTCCAGGCGATCGTCCGCCGCGCCCGGATGCTGCTCGGCACCGACACCGCGTACCTGACCCTGCCGGACGAGGCCGCGGGCGACACCTACATGCGGGTCACCGACGGCTCGGTCTCCGTCCTGTTCCAGACCCTGCGGCTCAGCCTCGGGCACGGCCTGGGCGGCCTGGTCGCGCAGACCGCCCGCCCGTACGCCACCCCCGACTACCGCACCGACGAACGGTTCCACCACACCGGCACGATCGACGCGGGCGTGCTCGACGAGGGCCTGGTGGCGATCATCGGGGTGCCGCTGCTGCTCGGCGGCGAGGTCATCGGGGTGCTGTTCGCCGCCGACCGCTCGCCCCGCGCCTTCTCCCCCGACGAGGTGGCGCTGCTGTGCACGCTGGCCGCGCACGCCGCGATCGCCCTGGACACCGCCAAGTCGCTGGCCGACACCCGGGCCGCGCTCGCCGAACTGAACAGCGCCAACGAACTGGTCCGCGCCCACTCGGCCGCCGTCCAGCGCGCCGAGCAGGCGCACGACCGGCTCACCGACCTGGTGCTGCGCGGCGCCGAGGTGCCGGACGTCGCCGCCGCCGTCGCGACCCTGCTGGGCGGCGAGATAGCCGTCCTCGACGCCGAGGGCGAGCCGCTGGCCGGGCGGTCCGCACCCGCCGGCGAACTGGCGGAGGCGGTCGCCGCGTCCCGGGCCGAGGGGCGGTCCGTCCGGCACGGCGAGCTGTGGGTATGCGCGGTGCTGGCCGGGCACGACGCGCTCGGCACCCTGGTGCTGCGCGGACGCCCCGGCCTCGACGACGCCGACCGGCGGCTGTTCGAGCGGGCCAGCGTGGTGACCGCGCTGCTCCTGCTGCTGCGCCGCTCGGTGGCCGAGACCGAGAACAGGGTCCGCGGCGAACTGCTCACCGACCTGCTCACCGCCCCCGACCGCGATCCGGCCGGGCTCACCGCGCGCGGCCGCCGGCTCGGCGTCGACCTCGCCCGCCCGCACCTGGTCCTGGTCGCCGAACCGGCCGAACCCGCCGGACCCCCCGTCCCCGACCGCGGCCGGCTGGCCGGCGCCGCCCGGCGGTACCTGTTCGGCTCCCGGGGCGTCAGCGCCGAGCACGGCGAGGCGGTGGTGCTGCTGGTGCCGGAGGCCGGCGACCCGGAGGAGGCCGCACGGCAGGCCGCCGAGCGGCTGGCCCGGCTGGCCGGGTTCCCCGTCACCGTGGGCGCCGGCCGCCCGGCCGCCGGCCCGCCCGCGCTGGCCGCCTCGTACGCCGAGGGCCTGCGCTGCGTCCGGGCGCTGCGGGTGCTCGGCCGCGCCGGGGAGGGCGCCTCGGCCCGCGCGCTGGGCTTCCTCGGGGTGCTGCTCGGCGACGGGCACGACGTGGACGGCTTCGTCGGCTCGGCGCTCGGCCCGCTGCTCACCTACGACACCCGCCGCGGCACCGAACTTGTCCGCACCCTGCGCGCCTACTTCGACTGCGGCGGCAGCCTCACCCGCGCCAAGGACGAACTGCACGTCCACGTGAACACCGTCGTCCAGCGGCTGGACCGGGTCGAGGCGCTGCTCGGCCCGGACTGGAACCACCCCGAGCGCTCGCTCGAACTCCAGCTGGCGCTGCGGCTGCAACTGCTGGCGGGGGGCTGAACGGGTCCTTGCGGGCGCGGTCCTTCCGGGCCGCCCGAACGGTCCGGTTCGGCCTCCTGAACGGCCCGTACGGGCGGCTGAACCGCCCGCACGGGCGTGGGCGTACAGTGGCGAGGTTGGTCTCGAACGCCTGGCAAGGAGCGGCAGCGGTGAGCGAGAACGTGCGTTTCGTTCGAATGGGGACAGGCGAGGGCGCCATCGCCTACCAGGAGGCCTGGGAGGAGCAGCAGCGCCTGCACGCGCTGCGGGTCGCGGACGAGATCCCCGACACCGTGCTGCTGCTGGAGCACCAGCCCGTCTACACGATGGGCAAGCGCACCAACCCCGCCGACCTGCCGCTCGACGGCACCCCGGTGGTCGAGGTCAACCGCGGCGGGGAGATCACCTGGCACGGCCCCGGCCAGCTGGTCGGCTACCCCATCGTCAAGCTGCCCGACCCGATCGACGTGGTCGCCTACGTCCGCCGGCTGGAGGAGGCGCTGATCCGCGCCTGCGCCGGGTTCGGCGTCGGCACCACCCGGGTCGAGGGCCGCAGCGGCGTCTGGGTGCTGGGCGACTCCATCCCGGACGCCGTGGTGGACCCGGCGCAGGTGGTGGACATCGGCAAGCTGACCCTGCGGATGGGCCTGCCGCTGGGCATCGACCCGCGGCTGGCCGGCCCCGAGTACGCGCCGTCCAACGCCGGCCAGCGCGGCGACGACCGCAAGCTCGCCGCGATCGGCGTCCGGGTCGCCCGCGGGGTCACCATGCACGGCTTCGCGCTCAACTGCGACCCCGACATGACCTGGTTCGACCGGATCGTGCCGTGCGGCATCCGGGACGCCGGCGTCGCCTCGCTCGCCGGCGAGCTGGGACGCGACTTCACCGTCGGCGAGGCGCTGCCGGTGGTCGAGCGGCACCTGGCGGACGTGTTCGCCGAGCTGCCCGAACCCGCGCTCACCCGCTGACCCGGGCCCGGGTCCTCGCCCGGGCTCTTCCCCGGGCCCCACTCCGGATTGCCCCCCGGGAATCTACCGGCCAGTAGCGCTGTTGCCCTGCGATTGCGGGGCAACAGGCCGCGCGAAGGCCTTACAACCACAGGCGTACCCTGGGGGTACCCCGTCTAGTTCTAGGAGTCGCACGTGTCCGCTGTCGCGCCCGACGGCAGGAAGCTGCTCCGCCTGGAGGTCCGCAACAGCGAGACCCCCATCGAGCGGAAGCCCGAGTGGATCAAGACCCGCGCGAAGATGGGGCCGGAGTACAACGCCCTCCAGTCGCTGGTGAAGAAGGAGGGGCTGCACACCGTCTGCCAGGAAGCCGGCTGCCCCAACATCTTCGAGTGCTGGGAGGACCGCGAGGCGACCTTCCTCATCGGCGGCGACCAGTGCACCCGCCGCTGCGACTTCTGCCAGATCGACACCGGCAAGCCCGCCGAGTTCGACCGGGACGAGCCGCGCCGGGTCGCCGAGTCCATCGTCACGATGGACCTCAACTACGCCACCATCACCGGCGTCGCCCGCGACGACCTGCCGGACGGCGGCGCCTGGCTGTACGCCGAGACCGTGCGCCAGGTGCACGCGCTGACCGCCGACCGCGAGAGCGGCCGCACCGGCGTCGAGCTGCTGATCCCCGACTTCAACGCGGTGCCCGAGCAGCTGGCCGAGGTCTTCTCCTCCCGCCCCGAGGTGCTCGCGCACAACGTCGAGACGGTGCCGCGGATCTTCAAGCGGATCCGCCCGGCCTTCCGCTACGAGCGCTCGCTCGACGTCATCACCCAGGCCCGCGCGGCCGGGCTGGTGACCAAGTCCAACCTGATCCTCGGCATGGGCGAGACCCGCGAGGAGGTCAGCCAGGCGCTGGCCGACCTGGTCGGCGCCGGCTGCGAGCTGATCACCATCACCCAGTACCTGCGCCCCTCGCTGCGCCACCACCCGGTGGAGCGCTGGGTCAAGCCGCACGAGTTCGTCGAGCTCCAGCAGGAGGCCGAGGAGCTGGGCTTCGCCGGGGTCATGTCGGGCCCGCTGGTGCGCTCCTCCTACCGGGCCGGGCGGCTGTACCGGCAGGCGCTGGAGCGGCGCGCGCAGGCCGCGGTCTGATCCGGCCGAGTCGGCTGGGTCGGCTGGGTCGGCCGGGCTGATTGAGCCGGCAGATTCTGATGATCCTGCTGATCCGGTGCTTTTGAGCCATCCGGTGCGCGAGCGAAGGGCGGAGCCTCGGCTCCGCCCTTTCGGTTTCACCGCACTTTGACTGCCTGGTCACCGCCTGGTAACACGGGATGGTGACGATGGACTCGTTGCGATCGTTCGATTCTTCTCAGCCACGAGGGGAGCTGTTCGGCATGCGGATGCGCATCCGGTCGGTGGGGGTCGCGCTGCGGCTCGCCGAGAGCGTCCTGCTGGCGGGCGGCCAGCAGCAGGCCCGGCGCAACGCCTGGGCGGCAGTCTGCGAGAACCGCCGGTACGCGGCGGACCGCCGACACGACGCGCGGGCGGCGACGACATCACCGCCACGACGGTGACGTTCTCGACTCGGCTCTCGACTCGGCTCTCGACGCGACCGCTCCGGAGGCCGTTCACCGTCGCCGACGGTCGCTGTGTGCGACGGCACAGGGCACACGAGTCACGGATAGAGGCGAACGGGTACCGGGCTTGGATATCCCGTACCCGTGCCACGTACCATGAGCGTTATGGCGAGGGAAACATCCGAGAACCCCGGGCGACTGAAGCAGATCCGCCTGGCTTACACCATGACCAAGAAGGTCGACACCAAGATCGGCCTGATCATCGCCGGCGTCGGCCTGCTGACCTTCGGCGTGTTCCTCGCCATCGGCTTCGCAATCGACCACCCGATCTACCTGGGCATCCTGGGCTTCATCGTGGCCTTCCTGGCCATGGCGATCGTCTTCGGGCGCCGGGCCGAACGCGCGGCGTTCGGACAGATGGAGGGGCAGCCGGGCGCCGTTGCGGCGGTGCTGAACAACATCCGACGCGGCTGGAGCTCCAACTCCACCCCGGTCGCGGTCACCCGCAACCAGGACGCGGTCTACCGCGCGGTGGGCCGGGCCGGAATCGCGCTGATCGGCGAAGGCAACCCGAACCGGGTGCGCCAGCTGCTGGCCTCCGAGAAGAAGAAGATGGCCCGGGTCGTCGGCGACGTGCCGGTGCACGACATCGTGGTGGGTACCGGCGAGGGCGAGATCCCGCTCAAGAAGCTGCAGATCCACCTGATGCGACTGCCCCGCGCCATCACCGCGTCCCAGGTCACCGAGACCAACGACCGTCTGCGCGCCCTGGGCGACCTGCTCTCCAAGGCGCCGATCCCCAAGGGCCCGATGCCCAAGGGTGCCCGGATGCCCAAGGGCGGCCAGGCCCGCTGACGCTCCCCCGACCACAACACTGAACGGCCCCGCCGCGGAGATCCCGCAGCGGGGCCGTTCAGTGTTGTGCGGCAAGGCCGTCCGGCCCTGGATCCAGGCTGGGTTCCGGACTGGGTTCCGGACCTCGACAGATCCGAACTAGATCCGGACCTCGACGGTGCCGACCGCCTTGTCGTGCAGACCGCGGGTGTCGCGGTCCCAGACCAGCGGCGGCACCACCAGGCAGAGCAGCAGGGTGCGCAGCAGCACCTGCGGGATGGTCGCGCGGCCGCCGTCCAGACGGATCACCCGGAGGCCGAACAGCCGCTTGCCGACGGTCGTCCCGGTGGTGGCGAGCAGCACCGCCGCGACCAGGAAGTAGAGCGGGCTGGTCCACAGGTTCGCCTCGGCCGGGCTGCCCTTGCCGATCAGCCCGTAGGCGATCAGGGCGACCAGCCAGCCGTCCACGAACAGGGCGCCGATCCGGCGGCCCGGGCCCGCGATCGAGCCGGGGCCCCCCTTGGGCAGGCCGAGGCGCTCGCCGCGGAAGCCGAAGTCGGCTCCCATCTTCTCGGCGGCCGCCTTCGGGCCGTCGATCCACGATCCCAACGCTTCTCTGGTGTCCACGAATCCACACTAACCGGGCGACCCGTCCGCGCCGCCACCGGCTCCCCCGAACGCCACGGGCGGGTGAATCGTGCCGCCGGAGCTTTCCAAGTGGTCCAGACCACTTGTGGAGAGCCGAGCCTGACGGCGGTGCGTTTTGCCCCGTCCCGTACATCTTTGCCACCCGATCGGCGGGCGTGGTTAACATTTATGAAACGACCGGGTCACCGGCCGGAAACGGCCCGTTCCTAGGGTGAGCCCCATTCGCACGCCGAGGAGGATGGATGTTCAACAACGCCGCCGAAGTGAAGCAGTTCATTCAGGACAACGACGTGAAGTTCGTCGATGTCCGCTTCTGCGATCTGCCTGGCGTCATGCAGCACTTCTCCGTACCTGCGGCGACCTTCGACCCGTCCGAGATCCTGATGTTCGACGGCTCGTCGATCCGCGGCTTCCAGGCCATCCACGAGTCCGACATGGCCCTGGTCCCGGACCTCGCCACGGCTCGGCTCGACCCCTTCCGGGTCGAGAAGCACCTCAACATCAACTTCTTCATCCAGGACCCGGTCACCGGCGAGGCCTACAGCCGCGACCCGCGCAACGTCGCCAAGAAGGCCGAGGCCTACCTCGCCTCCTCCGGCATCGCCGACACCGCGTTCTTCGGGCCCGAGGCCGAGTTCTACGTCTTCGACTCGGTCCGCTTCGAGACCAGCGCCAACGCGTCCTTCTACCACATCGACTCGGAGGCCGGCGCCTGGAACTCCGGCGCCGCCGAGGGCGACGTCCGCGGCTACAAGGTCAAGTACAAGGGCGGCTACTTCCCCACCCCGCCGGTGGACCACTTCGCCGACCTGCGGGCCGAGATGTCGCTCGAACTGGCCAAGTCCGGCCTCGAAGTCGAGCGCCAGCACCACGAGGTCGGCACGGCCGGCCAGGCCGAGATCAACTACAAGTTCAACACCCTGCTGCACGCCGCCGACGACCTGATGCTGTTCAAGTACATCATCAAGAACGTCGCCTGGCGCAACGGCAAGACGGCCACCTTCATGCCCAAGCCGATCTTCGGCGACAACGGCTCGGGCATGCACGTCCACCAGTCGCTGTGGACCGAGGGCTCGCCGCTCTTCTACGACGAGCAGGGCTACGCCGGCCTCTCCGACACCGCCCGCTACTACATCGGCGGCCTGCTCCGGCACGCCCCCTCGCTGCTGGCCTTCACCAACCCGTCGGTGAACTCCTACCACCGCCTGGTCCCGGGCTTCGAGGCGCCGGTCAACCTCGTCTACTCCCAGCGCAACCGCTCCGCCGCGATCCGCATCCCGATCACCGGCTCCAACGCCAAGGCCAAGCGCATCGAATTCCGCGCGCCCGACCCCTCCTCCAACCCGTACCTGGCCTTCGCCGCCATGCTGATGGCCGGCCTCGACGGCATCCGCAACAAGATCGAGCCGCTGGAGCCGGTCGACAAGGACCTCTACGAGCTCGCCCCCGAGGAGCACGCCAACGTCCCGCAGGTGCCCGCCTCCCTCCCGGCCGTCCTCGACGCCCTGGAAGCCGACCACGAGTACCTGCTCGCCGGCAACGTCTTCACCCCGGACCTGATCGAGACCTGGATCGACTTCAAGCGCACCAACGAGATCGCCCCCATCGCCCTCCGCCCCCACCCCCACGAGTTCGAGCTGTACTACGACCTGTAGAAGCTCCTCCGACCTGCGGAAACGCAGTTCGACCTCTCATCGTTTCCGCAGGTCAGACGAGGTTCTGACCTGCGGAAACGCCTGGAGAGGGGTCGGCTGCGACACCCCTGGGGCTCGCGATGTGGAATGAGAGTGCACTGGGTTCGATCTCCGCAGGAGTTCTGTGTAGTGCCGGCGGCTCGGGCAGCGCCGCCTCGTTCTTCTGATCCTGTCCCTACCGTCTACGCGGCATGAGTCCGGACCGTCTACGCGGCATGAGTCCGGCTTCGAAGGCGACGATCGCCAGGTGGACGCGGTCCCGGGCTTCGAGCTTGGCGAACAGGCGCGCGACATGCGTCTTCGCGGTCGCCGCGCTGATCACCAGCCGCTCGGCTATCTCAGTGTTCGACAGTCCCTGTCCGACCAGTGCCAGCACCTCGCGCTCCCGGTCGGTGATCCCCGCGAGGAGACGTGGGTCCGCAGCGGGCTCGGCGTCCGGTTCGGGGGCCGCGGGGCGGGACGTCCCGGCGAAATCCGCGATCAGCCGTCGGGTCACGCTCGGTGCGATCAGCGCGTCGCCCGCGGCCACCACACGGATCGCTCCCAGGATCGCGTCCAGGGCCATGCTCTTGAGCAGGAATCCGCTGGCCCCGGCGCGCAGTGCGCCGTAGACGTACTCGTCGTCGTCGAAGGTCGTCAGCACCAAGACCTTGGGCGGGTCCGGTTCGGCGGTCGCCTGCCGGGTCGCCTCGATCCCGTCCATATCCGGCATCCGGATGTCCATCACCACGACGTCCGGCCGCAGTTCACGCACCAGGCGCACCGCCTCGCGGCCGTCGCCGGCCTGGCCGACCACCTCCAGGTCGTCGGTGTCGCCGATCAGGATCCCGAGCCCGACCAGCATCAGCGGCTGGTCGTCGACCAGCAGCACCCGCACGCTCATGCCGGGAGCCTCGCAGCCACCCGGAATCCGCCCTCCGAACGCCGGCCCGCGCTGAACTGGCCGGACAGCAACGTCACCCGCTCGCGCATGCCGAGCAGGCCGAAGCCGCTGCCGCCGGCCCCCGCCGTGAACCTCGGACGGCCCGGCCCGCCGAGACCGTCGTCCCCGTCGTCCACCACCTCGATCGTCACCCCTTCCGGCTCGTAACCGACCGCGACCCGGCACGTCCGCGCACCGGAATGCCGCACCACGTTCGTCACCGACTCCTGGACGATCCGGAACGCCGACAGTTCGATCTCCGGCGGCAGTGGACGCCGCTCGCCCCGCCAGGTCACATGGACCCGCACCCCGGCGCCGGCCGTGCGTTCGGCGAGCTGCGGGACGTCGGCCAGGCTGCTGGCCGGCGCCAGCGGAGCGGCCTGCGGCATGGCGTCATCCGGCTCGGCGCGGCGGAGCGCCCCGAGCATGCGCTGCAGCTCCAGCAGCGTCTCCCGGCTGGTGGTCTCGATGCCGGTCAGCGCCTGCCGCGTCTGCTCGGGCTTGGTCTCCACGACCCGCGCCGCCGCTCCCGACAGCACCGTGATGATCCCGATGCTGTGCGCGACGCTGTCGTGCAGCTCGCGGGCGATCCGCAGCCGCTCGGCCAAGACGACGCGGGCCGCGGTCTGCTCCTGCAGGGCTTCGAGGTATTCACGGCGTTTGCGATACACGCCCCCGAAGACCCACGCGACCGCGAACCACAACGCGAACCCCCCGGCCCACTGGACCGCGTCGCTGACGGACTGCTCGCGGGTGTGGATGTCGTTGACGAGCGCGGCCGCGACGCCCGCGACGGAGCCGACGGCGGCAGCCTTCGGCCGCCGGACGGCGAGGTACCCGCCCAAGCCGACGAGCAGGACGAACACGATCGAGGGCCGCGCGCCGAAGGCGTCGCCGAGGACTGTTTCGCCCAGGACCGCCGCGAAGACCGCCGCCGGCAGGCGGCGCACCAGCAGAACCGGCAGGGCGAGCACGATGTACAGACCGATCATCTGGGCGGGCTCGAGGTCGGGGAACCGGAACAGGCCGTTCTCAGGGGTCGGCATCGTCAAGGGGAGCATCAGCGCGTACAAGCAGGCAGTGGCCAGTACCACGGCCTGTGACGTCAGCCAGGTCACGCGCTTCGATGTCGAGAGACGCTGGAGAAGCTGTTCCATACGGAGATCGTATTCAGTGGCATCGGCTCTGCGCGTCGCCCCGGGGATGTACGCCGGATACGCCCCCGGGCCGATGACCTGGGAAGAGGTGACATCCGCCGGCCGACGCGGTGGATCGTGGTCCGTTCCTAGGTTCATGGTCATGACGAATGCACCGATGATCGATCTCCGCGACGCGACGAAGAAGTACGACGACGGCCCGCCCGCACTGGCCGGCGTCACCTTGTCCGTGGCGGCTGGTGAGTGCGTGGCGATCCTCGGCCATTCCGGCAGTGGCAAGTCCACGCTGCTGAACCTGATCGCGGGTCTGGACAAGCCTTCCAGTGGCACCGTGACCGTCGACGGCACCCGCGTCGACCAGCTCGGCGAGGCCGGTTCGGCGAAGTACCGCCGGGCCTCCATCGGCATGATCTTCCAGTTCTTCAACCTGCTGGACGACCTGACCGTATTGGACAACGTCATGGTTCCGGCGCAGCTGGCCGGGATGGGCAAGCGCGAAGCGCAGCGGCGGGCCGTCGAGCTGCTCGGCTCGCTGGACATCGACCGGCATGTCAATGCCTATCCGCAGCGGCTGTCCGGCGGGCAACGGCAGCGGGTGGCGGTGGCCAGGGCCCTGATGAACGAGCCGGCGCTGCTGCTGGCCGATGAGCCGACCGGCGCCCTGGACTCGAGCTCGGCCGAGGACGTGCGCCAGCTGCTGCTGGAGCTGAACAGCGATGGCCAGACCATCCTGCTGGTCACCCACGACGTGCAGTTGGCCGCGAGCACCGCGCGCCGCACGATCGAGTTGGTGGACGGCGCGGTCGAGCGGGACGTGGTCAACACCGCCGGCGGCGCCACCGTCAACAGCTCGGCGGGAGCGGTCCGGTGAGCGCCCTGGGCAAGGTCGTACGTTCCGGCGTGGGCCGCCGTCGGGTCCAGTCCATCGTCATGGCCCTGACCACGTTCGCCGCGGTGACGTCCTCAGTACTCTCCCTCGGTCTGCTGACTGTCGTGCAGGCCCCGTTCGAGCACGCTTTCAGTGCCCGGAACGGGGCGCACCTGGCGGTCCAGTTCGACGGTTCGAAGGTCACGGCCGCGCAGGCCGCCGCCACCGCGCACGCCGCCGGCGTCACCGAGGCGGCCGGGCCGTACCCGGTCGCCGCCGCCCTGGACACAACCATCGGCACGGACTGCCCCAAGAACGATTTCGCCGGTACTGACAACCATCCGATCACCGTCACCACCCGGCCCGACCTGGGCAGCACCTCCGGGATGGACCAACTGGCGCTGACCCAGGGGCGCTGGCCGACGAGCCCGGACGAGATCGCCCTGCCGTGGCAGCACTACGCCACCGACTGCTTCGGCAGTTCAGTGGTGTTCTCCTCCCTGCCGGGCAAGCCGTCGTTCAAGGTCGTCGGCTTCGGCGGCTCGGTGACCGACAGCGCGACCGCCTTCGCCACCGCCGACGGTTTCGCGCGGCTCACCGCCGCCGGTGCCAAGTCCGACGAGCAGATGCTCTACCGGTTCGCCGAGGCCGGGACCGCCACCGACATCGCCACCGACAAGCAGGCGGTGGCCGCCGCCGCGCCGGCCGGCGCGGTCGAGGGCGGACAGTCGTACCTGACCACGGAGCAGCAGGCGACCGGCAACGCCAAGGCCTACGTGCCGTTCCTGATCGGCTTCGGGATCCTCGGGCTGTTCATGTCGGTGCTGATCATCTCGATCGTGGTCAGCGGGGCTGTGGCCTCGGGAATCCGGCGCATCGGGATTCTGAAGTCGTTGGGCTTCACCCCTTCGCAGGTGGCCCGCGCCTACACCGCGCAGGCCATGATCCCGGCGACACTCGGCGTGGTGCTCGGCACGGTTTTCGGCAACCTCCTGGCTGTGCCGATCCTGGACGGGGCCACCAAGCAGCTCGGCGCGGCCCGTACCACGATTCCGTCGTGGGTCAGCGCCGTGGTGTCGCTGGGCACCCTGCTGATCGTCGGCGTCACAGCTTTGATCCCGGCACTGCGAGCCGGCCGGATGTCGACGGTGCGGGCCCTGGTGGTCGGCCGCGCCCCCAAGGCCGGGGGCGGTCAGGCGGCGCAGCGTCTGGCCTCGCGGCTGCCGCTGCCCCGGGCCATGTCGCTGGGGCTGGCCCAGCCGTTCGCCCGGCCGGCCCGGGCCGTACTGGTCGGTGCGGCGGTGCTGTTCGGCGTGGTGAGTGCCACGTTCGCGGTGGGGCTGGGGACCGGGTTCAACAAGTACCTGGACGCCAGCACCTCAGGCTTCAACGTCGCGTCGGAGATCGTGATACCCACAGCCGACGTGGGCGTGCCCTGGGGTCTCTACGGCCCCAACGACCCGCGCACCCCGCACCTGGACGCCGCCGAGGTGGCCGCCGCGCTCGCCGGAATCCCGGGCACGAAGGCCGCGTTCGGCTGGGGCGAAAGCGGCGCGGCCATGGTCGGCGCTCCGCCCGGCGGCGAACCGCCGAAGGTGTTCACGGTCACCGGCGACTTCTCCTGGACGCACCTGGAGCTGGTGTCCGGCCGCTGGTACTCGGCGCCCGGCGAGGCCGTGGTCGGCGACAAGCTGGCCACGACGGCGGGGATCCACGTCGGTGACGACGTCACCGTGACGCAGCAGAACAAACAACTGCCGCTGAAGGTCGTCGGCATCAACTTCGACACCAACCAGGGCGACTACACCGTCATGACGGACGCAGCCACCTTCACCGCCGCCGGTCTGCCCCCGCACATCGACCAGTTCAACGTCGAGCTGACCGACAACGTCAACGGATCGGACTGGTCCACCTCGGCCGCCGCCGCGCTGACCCCGCTGAACGCCTCGGTCCAGTCGAACTCGAGCTCGGGCAAGAACATCGTGATGCTCACCATGAGCGCCCTGGTGGCCACGCTCACGCTGATGATGACCGCGGTCGCCGCGCTCGGGGTGCTGAGCATGGTGGTGCAGGACACCCGGGAGCGGGTCCATGATCTGGGGATCCTCAAGGCCCTCGGGATGACACCCAAGCAGACCATCGCGATGGTCCTGACCTCGGTGACACTCACCGGCCTGATCGCCGGGCTGATCGGGGTCCCGCTCGGGGTCGCGGTGGAGAAGACGACGCTGAACCCGATGGGGAACGCGATCGGCCGGCACCTGCCGCCGAGCGTGACCCACACCTACACCGCCGGGCTGCTCATCCCCCTGCTGGCCGGCGGGATCGTGATCGCCCTGCTCGGGGCACTGCTGCCGGCCGGCTGGGCGGCCCGGTCGCGGACCGCCACCGCGCTGCGGACCGAGTAGGACCGAGCAGAGCCGCTGGTCGCCGCGGCAAAAGCAGTGCTGGGCACTGCACGGCGCGGCAAGAACGCCAATGCCGACCTCCCCGGTCGATACCCTCGGGAGGTCGGCATTCCGGCGTTTACCCTCAACACAGAGGCACTGGACGACGCGGCGCATACGAGCCGGTTCGAAGTTCGGTAGCACTGCGTAGCGCCCTGCAGCGACCAGCCAACGCGATCCCTCGTCACTGCTCCGCACTTCCCGACTCATCTCATCCGCTGAAGCCCCCGCGTGTGCACTGGTTGTGAAATGATCTTCCATGCGACCATCATTTGCGCAGGTCAGAGGCATGTTCGATCAGAACTACGACCTGTAGAAGCTCCTCCGACCTGCAGAAACGCAGTTCGATCTCTCGTTGTTTCCGCGGGTCATCACCTCGCTGACCTGCGGAAACGCAAGGCGACCGACTCGCTCCGAAAACCCTGGGGCTCGCGATGTGAAATGGGAGTGCACTGAGTTCGATCTCGACGCAAACCCCCTCAGCGGCCTGAACCGCCACTGCGCAGCCCACAGCGACGTGACGATGAGTAGCCGTTGCCTTTGCGTCGCCCTGACTGCCGTTTGGCGAGCCAACCCGAGGAACCGCTGCATCACGTGGTTGATCAGGGCGCGAGTAGTCCGCGTCTGCGGTCGGCTGGGTCTCCCAGCCGACCGCATTGCATAGCAGCAGTCCAACTCATCGGCGAGGACAAGCAAGCACTCCAGGCCGCCCACCCATACGCCAGAGCCGCCGCACACCAGTCTCGCCCTGCCGGGTCTGCCCGTCACCGCAGCCCACCGGCGAACCAACTCCAACCGGCCAACCGGCCTCGGCGCAGGAATCCCGAATGGTGGAAGATCGTCGTCGTCGGCACCCTGACCGGCGCTGGCCCGCGCGCCCTCAGCCCCCGCCCCACACCCCGGCGGCGGGGCCGGCGCTGGCCCGCTGGGCTGAACCGTCGCGGCGCTCTGCTTCGCGATCGTGCTGGCGGCGGTGGGGTGGAGCATCTCGGTGATCGTGGGACACAGCCCAGGGACACAGCCGACGGCCACGCCGGAGAACCGGCCTCGGGTAACCGTGACAGCATCGTGCAGTGACGCCAGCAGTGCCCCGGCAGACGGGCACACGGTGCCGATGCACGCCATGAGAACGAGACAATGGAGGTATGCCAGCTGTACTGCCCTCCAGCCCTGAGGTCTCGGCCCGAATGAGTCGCCAGACCAGCCGTGACACAGCGGCCGAGCTAGCCGTACGAAAGATCCTCCATGCCTCGGGTTACCGCTATCGCACCCATTTTCCCGTGCCCGGCATGCGCCGACGCAAGATCGACATCGCGTTCACGAGAGCCAGGTTGGCCGTTCTCGTCGACGGCTGCTTCTGGCACGGTTGCCCGGAGCACGCCACGAGCCCCAAGGCGAACGAGGAGTGGTGGCGGCAGAAGCTCGACCGCAACATCGCACGGGATCTGGAGACGAACGCCCAGCTGATATCCAAGGGTTGGACGGTCATGCGCTTCTGGGAACACGAGCCACCGGACACCGTCGCACGCACGGTCGCCACGGCCGTGGAAGTGGAGAAGGCGGCTCGCACGGCTCCTCGTGAAGAGCCCTCGGGCCGTGGACAACACGGCCGCAGTGAGGGGACACCGTACGGAGCAGCGGCCCCGGCACTGCGGACTCGACAGGCCAAGGGCACCTGACGCTCAGCACACCCCTGGCTCACGACCAGCCGATCGACGCACCGGCGGCGCCGTCGCTGCGGCCGGATAGACTTCAGCCCCATGAGCAGCCCGGGAAAACCGTCGCGGTCCTCACCTCTCTGTCAGTCACACCGGACTGACTGCGCGGGCGGCGAGAACGGCTCGGCCACCATTGCGAGCGGCACCCGTGCCGGTCCTCGATCTCCGCTGCCGCCGGAACCGCGTCCCCGCGATCCGATCAGGCCATGCGTATCGGGGGGCCGTCGGACAGTGGTCTCCCGCTCGGTGAGCTGTTCCACCGCGTGGAACCGGCCGATTCGCTACAGCGGCGGTTTGTCCCCCAAGTAACGGGCTTCGTCAGGACGCAGAGCCTTCCGTCTGTCGCAACCGACGGTGCTGGGCGTGCCGTCGGGTTCGGCCACGGCAGTGCGTGTCGGACAGGCCCAGACGAAGTAGCGCTGGGCCGGGTGGTTGGTCGTGTGCCGGGACCTTGCGGGGCGCTGCTTGGCCGGGATCGTGTACTTGCGCAGTTCGGCCTGGCCTCCGTGGTCGGGGCAGACAGGCGGATGGAGCAGAAGCTCTGCGTTCTCGTGCTCAAGGATATGGCGGGCGAATCGGCGCCCGCGGAACGGGACCATGATCTCCCGCCGTCCCTGACCGCCAGGCGCATGGGACAAGGTGTTGAGGCTGCCGAGGAAGCAGAGTTGTTCGTCGATCACCAGGATCTTCTGGTGCATGTCCTTGATCTCCACCACGGTGTCCGCAACCGCCTTGAGTTCGGGCAGCCGGCGGGCGGCATCGGCCGCGGTGGCCGGTTTCGCCAGCTGGCCCTGCAGCAGGCTGTCGCTCTCGTTGGTGACAAAGAGGTGGATCCGCACGCCACGGCGGCGCGCGTCATGAAGCCGCGGAAGAACCTCCCACATGCGCTTGGTGTACCAGGGGGACCAGAGCCAGATGCTGTGGCGGGCCTGATCGATGGCATCGAGGGCGTCGGGGAAGTAGGTGTCCTCGTCGTGGATGGCCGTGTACCGGACGTGGCCCTCGAATGCTTGCCAGATCTCCTGCTGCAACGGGTTCAGCCCCGGCGAGTCGGTGGCGGGCAGACCGAGGAGTTGCCCGGAACGGACGCCGCCCACCAGTGGCACGGGCTTCGCCTTTGCCATGTCCCGCAACTGGGCCAGTACCGTCCCGTGGTCCGCTCTGGCCAGGGCGGACCAGGCTGCGAGCACGTAGACACGCTGGCGGGCCCGCGTCGCACCCACGTTGAAGAGCCTGGCTCCGTCTCTGCGGTAGTCGCGCGCATCCTTGAAGTCACCGGCAGCGGTCCATCCTGGAAGGACACCGTCCTCTACCAGGTCCAGGATGACCACGTCGAACTCCCGGCCCTGGAATCGGTGCGCCGTGCCCACCTCCACTGCGGGGCTACGGAAGAGACGGCCCTGGTCGTGGAGCCAGTCGTGCGTCACCTGGGCCTGGAGCTTGTACGGCGTGACGATGCCGACGCTCTCACCCTCGTTGTGGTGGCGCTCGGCCAGTGCGGTCGCCAGCAGACTGCCGGCCACCCACCAGCGGCCCTTTTCGCCCGGCACCTGCCTTGCGGAAGCGATTCCGTCGCCTCCGTCGCCGAGGCCGTCGGTGGTGACCAGGACGATCTCCGGGTCGAGGGCACGGTCCCGTACCGGGCGGGCCGACCTGAGCGTGCCGCCGTAGGCGATCCGGTTGACCAGATCGGTGGTGTCAGGTCCGAACCGGTGCGTGGTGAGCAGCGCCGCACAGCCGGGGTGCGCCAGCGCGTCGGAGGGCGTGCGGATGCCCACCAACCCAAAGCAGTCCGCGCGGATCCACCGAGCCAACTCCGGCTGCTTCGGCACACGCTTGGGCATGACCGGGCCGAGCTGGCAGAAATCGCCGAACAGGACGACGGTCTCCTTGGCCTTGGCGACCGCAACGATCAGTTCAGGCAGCAGCGCGGCCCCGGCCTCGTCGACCAGTACGACGTCATAAGGCCCCTCGGCCACGGTCCGGTTCAAACGCAGCCGGGGGGGGGGGGGGGGGGGCCCCCCCCCCCCCCGGGGCGGGGGGGGGGGGGCGGGGGGGGCCGGGCGGCGCCGAACCCTACCCCCGAGCGGGGGGAGGCGCCACCAAAC
>NZ_JBHXMU010000028.1:0-107807 GCF_042720685.1 Kitasatospora sp. NPDC058492 | reverse complement strand
CCCTCAAACGCGCCCAACACCACAACTGGCCACCACCACAACCGGCAACAGTCACCGTCACCCAGCACGACACAACCTAAAGTCACTGGCATTGGGCCTAGCCTCTGCGGTGCTGTCGTGGGCCCCGTTCCGGTCGGTCGCCGGGGCGGGGCCCGTTTCGTACCTGTGGGGAGGCAACGGCGCAATGAGTGCGACGGGGGATGCGGGGCTGCCGGAGGCACGGCGGGATGCCGGGGGTGTCGGGGGCGTCGGCGGGGAGGTCGACGAGAAGCGGGTCACCTGGGCCGAGCTCTACTTCGACCTGGTCTTCGTCTTCGCGATCACCCAGGTCTCCGGGCTGCTGCACCACCACCACGACGCCACCGGGCTGGTCCGGGCGCTGGTGGTGTTCGTGCCGGTGTACTGGTGCTGGGTGGGCACCACCGTGCAGGCCAACATCAGGGACGTGGACAACCTGCGGGACCGCCTCGGCATCCTGGCGGTCGGGCTGGCCGGCCTGTTCATGGCGCTCGCCGTCCCGGGCGCGTACGGCGGGCGGGGCGTGCTGCTCGGCGCCGCGTACTGGCTGGCCCGGCTGGTGCTGCTGCTCCTGCTGATCCGCCTGCCGGGCGTCTGGCGCGGCCCGTACGGCGCCGGCGTGCTGGTCAGCGGGCCGCTGCTGGTCGTGGGCGGGCTGTTGCCGGACGGGCCGCGGCTGGCCCTGTGGGCGGCGGCAGCGCTCTGCGACCTGGCCGCGCCGCTGGTGTTCCGGCGGCGGCTGGCGGCGGTGGCGTACCACCCCTCGCACATGCCGGAGCGGTTCGCGCTGTTCCTGCTGGTGGCGCTCGGCGAGTCGATCGTCGGCATCGGCGGGACGGCGGCCGGCGCCCGGCTGGACGTGGCCGAACTCACGGCCGTGGCCGCCGCGTTCACCATCTCGGCGGGGCTGTGGTGGCAGTACTTCGTGTACGCGGCGGACGCCATGCGGTACGCCGTCGAGGTCGCCGACTCCCGGCGGGACGTCGTCCGGCGGATCTTCCAGTACGGGCACCTGGCGCTGGCCGCCGGAGTGATCGGGGTGGCGGTCGGCTTCGGGGAGACCGTCGCGGACCCGTGGCAGGCGCTCGGCCCGGGGTCGGTGGCGCTGCTGTACGGCGGGTGCGGGCTGTACCTGCTGACCTTCGGGTACACCCGCTGGATGATGTTCCGCAAGGTGGCGACGACCCGGCTCGGTGCGGCGGCGGTGGTGCTGGGGCTGGCGCCGGCGGTGGTGCGGCTGCCGGCGCTGGCGGTACTGGTGGCACTGGCGGTGCTGCTGGTGGCGCTCAACGTGGTGGAGCACGTCCGGGTGGTGCGGGCGGCCGGTTCGGACCCCGCGCCGGTGGCTCCCTCGGGGTCGGCGCTGCCTGTAGTTCCCGCTGGGGCCCCGCTGCCTGGTGGGTCCGCGCTGCCTTCTGCGCCTTCTGCGGCTTCGGCGGAGTGAGTTGTCGGTGGGGCTGTGTAGCGTTCGGGGTGAAAGAGGGCGTGCGGCACAACAGCCGCGGTGTGGGAGGTAGATGTCGTGACGGACACGGTCGAGGCGGGCGTGGTGGAGGCCGGCGAGGGCGGCGGGCTGGAGCTGCCCGAGTCCTGGCGCCCGGTGCTGGGCGCCGAGACGGAGAAGCCGTACTTCGCCGAGCTGGCGGCCTTCGTGGCGGCCGAGCGCGCGCAGCACCAGGTGTTCCCGCCGAGCGGCCAGGAGTTCGCCGCGCTGGAGGCCACGCCGTACGAGAAGGTCCGGGTGCTGGTCCTCGGGCAGGACCCGTACCACGACGACGGCCAGGCCCACGGCATGAGCTTCTCGGTGCTGCCCGGCACCAGGACGCCGCCCTCGCTGCGCAACATCTTCAAGGAGCTGGACGCCGACCTCGGCATCCCCGCCCCGGACAACGGCTACCTGATGCACTGGGCCGAGCAGGGCGTCCTGCTGCTCAACGCGGTGCTCACGGTGCGCGCGCACGAGGCCAACTCGCACAAGGCGAAGGGCTGGGAGAAGTTCACCGACGCCGTGATCAAGGCGGTGAGCGAGCGCGAGGAGCCGGTGGTCTTCGTGCTGTGGGGCAACTACGCGAAGAAGAAGCTGCCGCTGATCGACACGTCCAAGCACGTGGTCGTGCAGGGGGCGCACCCGTCGCCGCTGTCGGCCAAGCTGTTCTTCGGCAGCCGCCCGTTCTCGCAGATCGACACGGCGCTGGACGGCTTCGGCGGCGAGCCGATCGACTGGCAGGTGCCCAACCTGAAGCAGGGCTGAGCACCTGGGGCTGAGCGCCCGGGAGTTGGGTGAGGGGTGGTCCGGGCGGGCGGGGTCGCCCGTCCGCCCGCTCACGGCCACCCGGCGTTCACCGCCCGTCGCGGGCGGGCGGTGACCGGTGTGCTTAGCTGGTGCCGACCGGTCGCCGGACCGGCTCTGGGGGGAGGGGCGGTACGTGCGCCGGGTAGGACGGGTAGTGGCAATCCGACGGGCCGTGGGGGCGGCCCTGGTCGTGCTGTTGGCGGGGGCCGCGGGCTGTAGCGGTTCGACCGCCGGATCGGCCAAGGGATCACCCGGGGGCCCGGGCGGCGGGGCCTCGGCCGGTGCCGCGGCCGGCGGGACCGCCGCCGTACCCACAGCCGCGCCCACCGCCTCCGCCGCGAACCCGGGCACCGGCCCCGCGAGCCTCGCCCAGCTCCCCGGCCAGGCCTTCTACGTCTCCGACCAGACCAACGCCGCCCGGCAGGTGACCGCCCTGCGCGGCCAGGGCCGGCCGGCGGAGGCCGACACGCTGCTGCGGATCGCCGCCCAACCCTCCTCGCAGTGGCTCGGCGAGCAGGGCGCCAAGGAGATCGCCGAACAGGTCAGCCGCCGGGCCGCCGAGGCGGACCGGACGGCGGTCTTCGTCGCCTACAACATCCCGCACCGCGACTGCGGCCTGTACTCGGCCGGCGGCGCCGCCGACGCCGCCGCCTACCGGGCCTGGATCAGCGGTGTCGCGGAGGCCCTCGGCGACCGCAAGGCCTGGGTGGTGCTGGAGCCGGACGCCGTCGCGCACACCCTGGACAGCTGCGGGATCAAGGGCGACCTGGCCGCCGAGCGGTACGGCCTGCTGGCCTTCGCCGTGCAGGAGCTGAAGAAGCGTCCGCAGGTGCGGGTCTACCTGGACGCGGGCAACCCCGGCTGGTCGCAGGACCCGGCCGAACTGTCCACCGCGCTGCGCAAGTCGGGGATCGCGGCGGCGGACGGCTTCGCGGTGAACGTCGCCAACTTCTACGACACCGGCCGCAACACGGCCTACGGCGGCCAGCTCTCCGCCGCCCTGGGCGGGAAGCACTTCGTCATCGACACCAGCCGCAACGGCAACGGCCCGCTCGGCGGCGACGCCTGGTGCAACCCGCCCGGCCGCGCGCTCGGTGAGCGGCCGACCGCCGACACCGGCCGGGCCGGGGTCGACGCCTACCTGTGGATCAAGAACCCGGGGGAGTCGGACGGCGAGTGCGGGCGCGGCGAGCCCCGGGCGGGCGAGTTCTGGCTGCCGTACGCGCTCGGCCTGGCGCAGGCCGCCCGCTGAGGGGGGGCTGGTCCGCGCCAGTGCCGTGACGCACCAGTGCGGGTCCGTACCAGTGCGGGTCCGCACCGGCGCGGGTCCGTACCAGGCCGTGACGCACCCGGTGTCGTTCAGCCGGTCACCTGGATCCAGCGCGCGACCGACGGAGTGCCGGCGGCGTCGGTCAGGAACAGCATGTACCAGCCGGGCGGCAGCAGGTTGGGGTTGGCGGGGAGCGTGAGCGAGACCCCGTCGGCCGTGCGACCGCTGATGTCCAGGGCCACCGACCGCTGTTCGACGTCGGTCACGTGGGTGACCGAACTCGGCCGGATCAGCTTGGCGGTGGCGACCGCGTCCGGCCGGGCGGTGCCGATCCGCACGGTGGTGCCGAGCTTCGCGGCCTCCGGCGCGGCGGCCACCTGTGGGCGGTCGCCGTGGAACAGGTACGGCGGGGTGTAGATCTCGATGCGCTGCTCGAAGCCGCCCGGCGTGGTCTCGGCCTTGTCCGCGAACAGCGGGTTGGAACCGAGCACGGCCACCCGGCCGTCCGACAGCAGCAGTGCCTCGGAGTGGTAGTTGCGGCCGACGGCGGGCTCGGCGGCGGTGCTGAAGCTGTTGGTGTCCGGGTGGTACACCTGCGCCTTGAGCAGGTCGCTGGCGCCCCGGCCCCGGTAGCCGCTGGAGCCGCCGGTGGTGAACACGGTGTCGTCCGGGAGGATCACGCTGTTCAGGTAGCGGGTGCCGCCGGCCGGCAGGTCCGGGCCCGGGGTGAAGGCGGGCTTGGCGGCGGAGAGGTCGACGATGTCGGTGCGGGCGGTGGACAGCGGCGACTCGCCGACGCCCCCGCCGCCGAGCACCATCACCTTCTGGGCCTGCGCGGGCGGCAGCAGCACCGAGGACGAGGTCTCGGTGAGGGCGGGGTCGCGCAGGCCGGGGACGGGCTGGAAGCCGTTGTTCGACAGGTCCCACACCCCGGGGTCGCGGCCCTTGTCGGCCGGGCCGTAGCCGCCGTTGGAGCCCGAGTAGAAGAGCTTGCCGGAGGCGGTCAGGAAGATCGACGGGTAGGTCGGGAAGTAGCGGTCCGGGCCCTTGGACCAGGTCTTGTTCTTCGGGTCGTAGATCTCGTTGTCGTTGCCGTTGAGGATCTCCCCGGTGTCGTCCAGGCCCGAGACGGTGACCACCCGTCCGTCCCCCAGCCCGGTGAGCGTCGGGTACCAGCGGGCGTACGCCATGTCGGTGACCTGCTCGTACAGCTCGGTGTCCGGGTTGAACTCGAACGCGGAGCGGATGCCCTGGTACTCCTGCTTGTCCAGGGTCAGCTTCGTGCTCTGCCCGTACAGGTTGTGGGCGTCGACCCCGGTCAGGCCCTTGATCCGGTACTGGGCGGGGGAGTCGGTGACGTAGTCGGCGCCCTCGCCGACCGCCTCGACGAACACGTGCTGCTCGCCGGCGGTGACGACGGCCTGCTTGCCGGCGCCCGTCTTCACCGCGGCCGGGACGGTCACCGGCACGGTGGAGGCGTACTCGCGTCCGTTCGGGCCGACGAAGACGGTGCCCTTGGGGAACGTTCTGGCGCGCTCGGGGCTCTCGTTGCGCACCCGCATGACGCCGGCCGCCCTCTTCACCACGCCCGCCAGCTTCTCGTACCGCTGGGTGCCGCCGGCCACCAGGACGCGGCCGTCCGGCAGCGAGGTGTGGCCGCCGCAGAACATGTCGGCCGGGGTGGGTATCAGCTTGTAGGTGTTCGCGGCCGGGTCCCAGAGCAGGCTGCGGAAGCTGCCCGCGTCGAAGCGCTTCTCGTCGTTGCCGGAGCCGGCCACGATGAGGACCTTGCCGGTGCGCAGCAGCGTGGCGTGGACGGCGTTGACCCGGAACTCGGCGGGGAGCGTGAGGGTCTGCCAGTGGCCGTACTCCGCCTTGTAGTCGGGGCGGTTGATCACGTACTGGTGGTACTGCTGGCCGGCGAAGCCGAGGACGGCGGGCGCGTTCATTCCGGCGACGGTCAGCGCGACGGTGCTGCCGAGGGCGAAGCGCTTGGTCCGGCCGGTCTTGTGGATCTTCACGGTGATTGGTCCCCTCGTGAGGTTCGGGAGCTCGTGAGGTTCGGGGTGGCTGGCGGGTCGGGTGTGCTGGCGGGTCGGGCGGCTTCAGCGGGTGGTGGTGTGCTCCGCCCGGTCGGGTGCCGCGGGGACGCCCGGCGGCGCGGCCGGCGCGGCCGGCGCGGCCGGGGCGACCGGTGCGGCGCGGCCGTGCCGGGGATCGCGGGCGTGCCGGGGGCGGCGCTTCTCCAGGACGACCCTCGGGGTCGCCGCCGGACCGCCGGTGACGGTGAGCGTGGCCGTGGGCCGGGTGCGCCGGCGGCGGACGGCGTCGCCGGCCAGCACCAGGATCGGCAGCACGGTCAGGACCAGGGCGATCCAGGCCCAGGTGCGCATCGCGACGTGGTCGTAGCCGGTGAAGAAGGAGGCCGCTATCGCGCCGCCGAACACCAGCGTCCAGAACAGGTGGAAGCGGAAGGTGCTCACCCGGTCCGCGCTGGCCGAACGGCCCTTCGGCGTCACCACGAAGCGGCTGCGCCGCCGCAGCAGCGCCTGCACCAGCGAGGCCGCGTAGACCGGGCCGCAGAGCGCGGACATCAGCATGCCCGCGACCCCGGAGGAGCCGGCCGGCTCGTGCGGGCTCACGTTGTGCTTGCGGTTCCAGGTGTAGAGCAGCAGTTGGAGCGCGGCGGCGTCGCTGTACAGCATCATCCAGATCTCGGAGGACACGTGGACCCCCGAGGCGCCGAACACCAGGTAGAGCACGCTGGACAGACCGCCGAGCAGCCAGGTGAGCGCCGCCATCGGGTAGAAGCCCACCATCAGCGAGTAGTTGAGCAGCCGCCCGGGCGACAGCCGCCAGAGCACCCGCCAGTACTGGGTGAGCAGGGTCTCGTAGGTGCCGCGGCTCCAGCGCAGCTGCTGGGAGAAGAAGTCGGTCCAGGAGGACGGGCCCTCGCCGACCGCGAGCACGTCCGGGGTGTACACGGATTTCCAGCGTTCACCGGTCTCGGCGTTCCGGCTCCGGTGGAACTCCAGGCCGGTCGCCATATCCTCCGTGATGGAGTCGTACAACCCGCCGATCGACTGGAGTGCACGGATTCTGACGGCGTTGTTGGTGCCGACGAACATGGGCGCGCCGTAACGGTTTCCGGCGCGCTGGATGAGTGCGTGGAAGAGGTACTGCTGGCTCTCGGAGAATTTGGTGACGGCCGATCCCGAGCTGCGGTAGTTCCCGTACACCTGGGGTCCGACCACGAATGCCACGTCGGGGTCGCGGAAGTAGCCGAGCATCCGCTCGCAGAAGTCCGGCAGCGGGACGTGGTCGGTGTCCACGGAGACCCAGAAGTCGTAGTCGTCGCCGTGCGCCTGCAACCAGGCGTTGTAGTTGCCGTGCTTGGTGCCGGTGCGGAACCGGCCCTTGGGCTGGTTCCAGTACGGGCGGCCGAAGCGGCTGAAGTGGCGGACGCCCAGCTCGGTGCAGAGCGCCTGCATCGCAGGATCGTTTCCCTCGTCCAACAGCCAGACGTCGTACGGGCCGTCGTGCCGGACGGCGCGGGCCGCGACCAGCGTGGCCCGCACCATCTCCGCCGGCTCCTTGCCCGGCACGCAGGCGGTGACGAACGCGACCCGGGTGCCGGACTCCGGCGTCACCGGTATCGGATCGCGGGCGACGAGCGTGGCGTGGGTGTTGGACACGACGTTGACCAGCCGGAACACCTCGACCACGGCGATGATCCCGATCATCACCTGGTCGCCCAGCAGCACCAGGGTGTGCGTCTCGCCGGGGCGCTCCGGCCAGTGCTCCGGCAGCAGCAGCCACACCAGCAGCACCACCTCCACCAGCGGGGCCGCCACCATCAGCAGGGCGGCGCGGATCCGGTGCGGCTCGCGGCGCAGCAGGCTGCGGTACTGGACGCGGTAGGGGGCGGTGGCCTCGTGCGTGGCCTGGTGCACGGTCTCTTGTACGGCCTGGTGCGCGTGCCAGGGTGACGGCGGGGCTCCGTGGTGGGCGGGCTCGGGCCGGTAGACGCCGCCACCGAGGTCGTCCTCCTCGTCCGGGTCGTGCGCCGGGCCGGCCAGCCGGCTGAAGTGACCGTAGTCGTACGGGGCTTCGGGTACGGGAACGGCGGCCAGGTCGTCGTCGAGCCGCCGCCCGGCGCCTCGCCCGCGGGCCGTCCCGGCGTCCTTCTGTCGCGCGAACGGCGTGGTCATCGTCTGCTCCCCCCGGCCGGGGCCCGGCCGTGGCGGCGGGCCCGTTGGTGCGTGTTCAGACCGGGGGTATGCGATCCGCCGTCCCGTGGCGCGCCTGGCCGGCCGCGTTCGGCGGGGCTGGTCCGCTCCCCCCGGAGCTTTGCTTCGCCTTGCCTCTTGCCTCGAAAGTCGTCCCCGTGAAACACCGCCCGGTGGACCGCCGTTGTTTCCAAGCGGTTTTCGGGCCGTCATTCGCGTCATGCTTCTGCTTGCGCCGGTGGGCGTTTGCGAGCGGAATTCATTGCGCGCCTGCGGGGACTTCGAATGCGGATCCCGGCACGCTCCCGGCTTCCCCTCCGGGCACGCGGGATCCACGGCGCCCCCAACTCTCCCGGAGGGCAACCGTGATCGCAACCGGTCTGGGAAATGATCACCGCGCAAGCATGAAGATCCTACGGTTCCCGGCCAATCCGCACCGCAGTGGTGCTAATGCAGCGAATTCGGCGGACGGGGCGACGGCAGCGGCGCCGCGGAGGCAAAGCGAACGGCCGGACCTCCCCGACGGGAGGCCCGGCCGCTGCTGCGGGGCGGGGTCGGTGTGTCCGGTCCGGTTGGTGCTGGCCGGTCCGGTCGACCCGGCCCGGTCAGAGCGGTGGAAGGAGGGCGGCGCCCGTCGCGGCCTGGACGTCCGCGAACCCCGTGCCCGGGGCCGTCTCCACCACCCGCAGCCCGTCCGGCGTCACGTCGATCACGGCCAGATCGGTCACGATCCGGTTGACAACTCCTCGGCCGGTGGCGGGAAGTGAGAGCTCCTCGACGATCTTCGGGGAGCCGTCCCGGGCGGTGTGCTCCATGACCACGATCAGTCGACGGGCCCCGTGCACGAGGTCCATCGCGCCGCCCATGCCCTTGACCATCTTGCCGGGGATCATCCAGTTGGCGAGGTCGCCGGCAGCCGAGACCTGCATGGCGCCGAGCACCGAGACGTCGATCCGGCCGGCCCGGATCATGCCGAAGGAGAAGGCGGAGTCGAAGTACGAGGCGCCGGGGGCGACCGTCACCGTTTCCTTCCCGGCGTTGATCAGATCGGCGTGCTCCGTGCCCTCGACCGGGTACGGGCCCACGCCCAGGATGCCGTTCTCCGAGTGCAGCACCACCTCGACGCCCGGCGGGAGGTGACTGGGGATCAGGGTGGGCAGGCCGATGCCCAGGTTCACGTACTGGCCGTCGCGCAGTTCGCGGGCGGCTCGGGCGGCCAGGGCGTTGCGCGGGTCGAGGCCGGGCTGCGGGTGGCGGACGGCCTGCGGCCGGTGGGCGGTCTGCGGGGTGGGCGCGGGGGACCGGGTGCTGGTCGGGGTGGACATCGGTTCAGGCCTCCTGGAGTGCGGGGCGGACGGTCCGGCGCTCGATGCGGCGGTCCGCGGGATCGGCGGCCACCACCCGGTCCACGTACACGCCGGGCAGGTGCACGGCGTCCGGGGCGAGCTCGCCCGGCTCGACGATCCGGTCCGCCTCGACCAGGGTGATCCGGCCCGCGGTCGCGCAGAGCGGGTTGAAGTTGCGGGCGGCGGCGTGGAACACGCAGTTCCCGTGCCGGTCCGCCACCTCGGCCCGGACCAGCGCGAAGTCCGCCGTGATGGCCTCCTCCAGCAGGTACCGGCGGCCGCCGAACTCCCGGACCTCCTTCGCCGGTGAGGCCAGCGCCACCGAGCCGTCCGCCGCGTAGCGCCAGGGCAGCCCGCCCTCCTCGACCTGGGTGCCGACCCCGGCCGGGGTGTAGAACGCGGGGACGCCGGCGCCTCCGGCGCGCAGCCGCTCGGCCAGCGTGCCCTGCGGGGTGAGCTCCACCTCCAACTCGCCGGACAGGTACTGCCGGGCGAACTCCTTGTTCTCGCCGACGTACGAGGACGTCATCCGGGCGATCCGGCCCGCCCGCAGCAGCAGGCCGAGCCCCCAGTCGTCCACCCCGCAGTTGTTCGAGACCACCTGGAGGCCGGTGGTGCCGGTGTCCGCCAGGGCGCTGATCAGGGTGCTCGGGATGCCGCAGAGGCCGAAGCCGCCGACGGCCAGCACCGCACCGTCGGGGATGTCCCCGACCGCGTCGGCGGGGGAGTCCAGGACCTTGTCCAAGGGATCACCTCGTGAGGAGTGGGATACGGGAGAGGGCGCGCCCGGGCCGGGCCCGGTGGGGGGCCCGGCGGGAAGACCCGGCGGGATGGCTCGGCGGCCGCCGCCGGACGGCTGCCGAGCCCCTCCACCGTCACCGGACGCGGGCCGCCGCAGCCATGGCGGCTCCCGCCATGGGCGGGTACCAGCCCGTGTCGGCCGGCCACACCCGGACGTCCGGGGAGCGGCGCCGCCCGGGTGGTATGTCGGCCAGAGCCACATCACGGTGGACCGATGCGTCGCCCGGGCACATGTCGCCAGTCCCACCGCACACCTACGGTTCCGGCATCCACCCCGCCGCACCCTCAGGAGTCGGTCATCATGCGCAGCTCGACAGCCCCCACTCGGCCCGCCTCCGGCGCCCGCCCGGGCGAGACCCTGACCGGCGGCCCGGCCCGGAAGCTCGCCGCCGTCGCGGCGTGCGTCCTGCTCGCCGCGGGCTGCGCCAAGGCCGGCACCGCCGGGACGGCCTCGGCGGACGGCGGTGGTGCGAAGAGCCCGGTCAAGGT
The DNA here is from genome assembly GCF_042720685.1 of Kitasatospora sp. NPDC058492. Lineage (NCBI taxonomy): Bacteria > Bacillati > Actinomycetota > Actinomycetes > Kitasatosporales > Streptomycetaceae > Kitasatospora > Kitasatospora sp. NPDC058492. The sequence goes on along the minus strand of NZ_JBHXMU010000028.1, from coordinate 97,361 downwards.
CGGCCTGGTGTACTCCAAGACCGGACCGCTGGCCGCCTACGGCAAGCAGTACCTGGAGGGCTTCAAGGCGGGGCTGAGCTACGCGACCAAGGGCACCGGCGCGGTCGACGGGCACAAGGTCGAATTCGAGGAGCAGGACGACGCGGGCGACCCGGCCAAGGCGGTGTCCGCCGCCAAGGACCTGATCGGCAAGGGCTACAAGGTCCTGGCCGGCTCCACCGCCTCGGGCGTCGCCCTCCAGGTGGGCCCGATCGCCGCCCAGAACAAGGTGCTCTTCGTCAGCGGCCCGGCCGCCGCCGACAAGGTCACCGGTTTGAACAAGTACACCTTCCGTTCCGGCCGCCAGTCCTTCCAGGACATCCGCACCGCGGCCTCGTTCATCGGTGACGCCAAGGGCAAGAAGGTCACCGTGCTCGCTCAGGACAACGCCTTCGGACAGGCCAACGTGGCTGCCGTCAAGGCCGTGCTCGGCGCCCAGGGCGCGACGGTCGACCAGGTGCTCGCCCCGCCGAGCGCCACCGATCTCACCCCGTTCGCCACCCAGGCCAAGACCGCCAAGCCCGACCTGCTGTTCGTCGCCTGGGCCGGCGACAGCTCCTCGGCCCTGTGGACGGCGCTCAACCAGCAGGACGTGTTCGCCGACACCAAGGTCGTCACCGGCCTGGATCTGGCCGCCTCCTACCCGCTGTTCGGCCCGGCGGCCGAGAAGATCTCCTTTCTGAACCACTACTTCGGCGGCGCCGCCGGCACCCCGGTGGAGAAGGCCATGGACGAGGCCGTCACCGCCGCCGGCGGGAAGACCGACATCTTCACGCCCGACGGCTTCACGGCCGCCCAGCTGATCGTGCACGCCGTCGAGGCCAACCACGGCTCCACCGACGACACCTCGGCCCTGGTCAAGGCGCTGGAGGGCTGGAGCTTCGACGGGGTGAAGGGGCGTACCACGGTGCGCGCCGAGGACCACGCCCTCCTCCAGCCGATGTTCCAGGCCCGGCTGACCGGCACCGGGGCCGCCGCCAAGCCCTCGGTGGAGAAGGCCCTGACCGCGGACGAGGTGGCGCCCCCGGTCACCCCGATGGCGGGCTGATCCCGATGCCTGCTCCCACCGCCCCCACTCCTTCCCGGGCTGGTTCCCCGGCCCCGGCCCCGGCCCCGGCCACGGCCTCGCCCGCCCCGGTGCTGCGGCTGGACGGACTCGGTTGGTCCGTCCGCGGGGTGCCGATCGTCGAGGACGTCTCCTTCTCGGTCGGCGAAGGCGAGTTCATCGCCTTCATCGGCCCCAACGGCGCCGGCAAGACCTCCCTCTTCAACCTGATCTCCGGCATCTATCCGGCGACCCACGGCAGCCTCCACCTCGACGGTGTGGACGTCACCGCCGAGGCCGTGCACGCCCGGGCGCGCCGCGGCCTCGGCCGCACCTTCCAGACCTCCTCCCTCTGGCCGGGGATGACCGTCGCCGACCACGTCCGACTGGCCGCCCAGGCGGCGGCCGGACCGCGCGCCTCGTACCGGCTCTGGCGCCGTGCCGACCGGTACCAGGAGCAGCTGGCCGAGACCCTCCACCGCACCGAACTCACCCACCGTGCGGACACCTTGGCGGGCGCGCTCTCGCACGGCGAGAAGCGCAAACTGGAACTGGCCGTCCTCCTCGTCTCCGATCCGCGGCTGATCCTGCTGGACGAGCCGATGGCGGGGGTCAGCGCCGAGGAGGTGCCGGCCCTCACCGAGCTGATCCGGTCCGTGCACCGCGACCTGGGCCGGACCGTCCTGATGGTCGAGCACCACATGGACGTCCTGCTCGGGCTGGCCGACCGCCTCGCGGTGATGCACCAGGGCACGCTGCTCGCGCTGGACACCCCCGAGGCCGTGATGGCCGACCCGACCGTGCAACAGGCCTACCTGGGCGAGGCGCTGTGACCTCCTCTCCGCTCCCCTCGCCCGGTTTTACCTCCACCGCTGCCGCCGCCTCCGCGGCCGTGCCTACGTCTCCTGCCGCCCCTCTCCTCTCCGTTCGCGATCTGCGGGTGGTCATCGGCGGGCTGCACATCCTGCACGGTGTCGACCTCGACGTGGCCCCCGTCGGGGTCACCGCGCTCCTCGGCCGCAACGGCGCCGGCAAGACCACCACCGTCAAGGCCGTGATGGGCCTGGTGCCGCGCACCGGAAGCGTCCGCTTCTCCGGTGTCGAACTCGCCTCCCTTCCAACACATCTGGTGGTCCGTCATGGCATCGGCTACGCGCCCGAGGACCGGGGGATCTTCGCCGGCCTGACGGTCGCCGAGAACCTCCGCCTCGCCGAGCGCGCCGTCCGGGGCGGGGGCGAGGCGGACGAGCCGAACTATCCGCTCGTCCACGAGCTCTTCCCCGAACTCAAGCAGCGGGCCGGCCAGTTGGCCGGGACGCTCTCCGGCGGCCAGCAGCAGATGGTGGCGATAGGCCGGACGCTGCTCAACCGCAACCGGTTGATCATCGCCGACGAGCCCACCAAGGGGCTGGCGCCGAAGATCGTGGCCGAGGTGGCCGAGGTCCTGGCGCGAGCGGCCGAGGCCGTGCCCGTTCTCCTGGTCGAGCAGAACCTCGCCCTCGTCCGACGGCTGGCCGGCACCTGCGCCGTCCTGGCCGACGGCCGTACCGCCCACCGGGGCGACACCGCCGAGCTGTTGGCCGACGAGGAGGCCGCCCGCCGCCTGCTCGGCGTCGGCTCCCGTCACCCGCTCGCCGGCGGACCCCGGCCCGCCGTTTCTCCGGTCACCCCTGTCGTCACCGTGGAGGTGAAGCCCTGATGGACACCGTCGTCCTCCTCTCCTGTACCGGACTAGGTCTTGGTGCGCTGTACTTCCTGGTCGCCTCCGGTCTGTCGTTGATCTTCGGTCTGATGGACGTGCTCAACTTCGCGCACGGCGCCCTGCTCTCCATCGGCGCCTACGCCACCTGGTGGGCCGGCACCGAGGCCGGCCTCTCCTTCTGGCTCGCGGTGCCGTTCGGCACCCTGGTCGGAACGGCCGCCGCCGTCCTGCTGGAGCTCTTCCTGATCCGCCCGCTCTACAGCCGGCCGCGCGATCAGATCCTCGCCACCGTCGGGGTCGGGCTCGCCGTGCCCGCCCTCCTGATGGGGGTCTGGGGTGCGGACGCCCGCCCCTTCCCCCAGCCGGCCGTGCTCTCCGGCACCTGGCACGTGCTCGGTGCGACCGTCCCGGTCAACCGCTTCGTGCTCGTGGCCGCGGCCGCGCTGCTGCTGCTCGCTCTTCGGTTGTTCCTCGCCCGTACCCGCTACGGGCTGATCGTCCGGGCCGGCGTCGAGGACCGGGCCATGGTCACGGCGCTCGGCATCGACGTCCGGAAGGCGTTCACCCTCGTCTTCGCCATCGGCGGGGCGGCCGCCGCGCTCGGCGGTGCCCTCGGTGGCCTCTACTTCGGTTCGGTCAATCCCGGCCAGGGGACCGGGCTGCTCATCTTCGCCTTCGTCGTCGTGGTGATGGGCGGCATGGGCTCCGTCACCGGGGCCGCCGTCGCCTCCGTGGGCGTTGGTCTCGTCCAGCAGTTCGCCAACTACTACACCGGCGCCGGGCTCGGCGACCTCTCGGTCGTCGTCCTGCTCGCCGTGCTCCTTCTCGTCCGACCCCGTGGACTCACCGGGAGGCTCGCGTGAGCGCCGAAACTCCGATCACGAGCACCGGTGGCCCCGCGGCCGACCGCAGCGCCGCCACCATGGCAGGGGGGACTGACACCAGCCCTGCCATGACCGCCATGCTGGCAGAGGGGACTGACACCAGCTCCGCCAACACCGTCACTGTGGCAAGGGGGACTGACACCAGCCTTGCCGAGACCCATTGTGAACACACGACCGACCTCGGCACCATCCCTCGAACAGGTGATTCAGTCACTAATCGCTGGACACCGGTGCACAGAGCGCTACGCTGGTGGCCGATCGCCCTGCTGATCACGCTCCTTGTCGCCCCATATAGTGCGCTTCCCGTCCCGGGACTGCTCGACGGCCCGCTCGGCAGCCCCGGCAGCCTGCAACTGCTCGCCCTGTGCCTGCTCTACGGGGCCCTCGCCTCCGGCTACGACCTCCTGCTCGGCCGTACCGGACTGCTCTCCTTCGGCCACGCGCTCTACTTCGCGACCGGCCTCTACGCCACCGACCTCGGCATGCTGGAACTGCGACTGCCGTTCGCCGCCGCGGCGGTCTTCGGCGTCGCCTGCACCGTCGCGCTGGCCCTGCTGCTCGGCTCGGTCAGCCTCCGCGTCACCGGCATCGGCTTCTCCATGGTCACCCTCGCCTTCGCCCAGGCCGGCTCGATCCTCGTCCAGCGCAACCCCGGTGGCGTCACCGGCGGTGAGGAGGGCCGCTCCGCCCCGGCCGACCTGCTGCCCTCCGGCCTGCTCGGGATCGAGAACACCGCCAACCTCTACTGGATCGCCGTCGGCTACCTGGTGCTGACGGTCGCCGTGGTCCACTGGGCCGTCAACTCGCCGGCCGGTCGGGTCTGGGAGGGGATCAAGGAGAACGAGCGCCGGGTGGAGGTGCTCGGACTGCGCCCCTACGGCTACAAGTTGGTCGCCTTCGTGCTCGCCGGCGGCCTCGCCGGGCTGGGCGGGGTGCTCTACCTGCTGCTGACCGGCGGCGCCACCCCGCAGGCCGCCGGCTCCGACGCCACGCTCGCCCTGCTGGTGATGGTGGTGCTCGGCGGCTCGGGGACCCGCTGGGGTCCGCTGCTCGGCGGTGTCCTCTACACCTGGGCCAGCCACCGGCTCGGCGACCTCGCAAACTCGACGACGATCGCGGACCTGCCCGCGGTCCTGCGGGTGCCACTCTCCCAACCCCTGTTCCTGCTGGGCACCCTGTTCGTCGCGGTGGTCTACCTGCTGCCCGGCGGCCTGGCTAGACTGCCTGCCCGCATTCGCGCCGCCCGATCCGCCCGTGCGGTCCGCACTCCGGCCGCTGCCCGGACCGCCCGTCCCACCGGAGGTACCCCCGCGTGAGCCAGTCGCCCCTGAAGCCCGAGGAGTTGACCGTCGCCGTGCCCGGAGGGGAGCTGGCGGTCCTGCGCTGGCCCGCCGCCGAGCCGGACGCCCCGACGATCGTGGCGGTGCACGGCATCACCGCCAACGGCCTCGCCTGGTACGAGGTCGCCCGTCAACTCGCCGGGCGGGTCACCCTGCTCGCGCCCGACCTGCGGGGGCGCGGCGGGAGCCGCGCGGTCGCCGGGCCGTACGGGCTGGCCCGGCACGCCGACGACGTGGCCGCACTGATCACGGCCCTCGGCACGGGCCCGACCACCGTGGTCGGCCACTCGATGGGAGCCTGGGTCACCGCCCTGGCCGCCGTCCGGCACCCGGAACTCGTCCGCCGGGTGCTGCTGGTGGACGGCGCGCTGACCTTCCCGCTGCCGGAGGGCATCCGTGAGGAGGACGCGCTGGCCGCGGTGCTCGGCCCCGCGCTGGCCCGGCTGTCGATGACCTTCCCGGACCGGGACGCCTACCGGGAGTTCTGGCAGCGGCACCCGGCCTTCGGGACGGCCTGGTCGGCGGAGATCGACGCCTACACCCAGCGCGACCTGGTCGGTGTCGAGCCCGAACTGCGTTCCTCCTGCGTGCTGGAGGCCGTACAGACCGACGGCGCCCAGGTCCTGCTGGACCGGGACGCGGCCACCGCAGTGCACCGGCTGCCCTGCCCGGCCGAACTGCTCTGGGCCGAGCGCGGCCTGCTCGACGAGCCCCAGGGCCTCTACGACCACCAGCGGATCGGGCTGGCCGGGCTGGACCAGGCCCGGGTGCCGGCCTCGCTGGTGCCGGACACCAACCACTACTCGATCCTCTGGGGAGAGCCGGGGGCCGAGCGCATCGTCCGCGGCCTGCTCGCGGACGTCACCGCCGCGGGGTAGCGGGCCCGGCCCCGACGACGGCGGCCGGCGGGGTCCGTCCACCCCGCGGGCCGCGCCTGTCCCGGTCTGCCCCGTCTCAGCCCGCAGCGCCGAGGAAGGTCTCCCAGCCGCCGCTCGGCGCCTGGCCGACGTTGAGCGTGCGCAGCTTGCGCAGGGTGGACTGGTCCTGCACCTCCAGCCACTCGACCAGCTGCCGGAAGGAGACCAGTCGGACGTCCGGCTTGCCCGCGATGGTCTTGAGGGTCTCCTCGACGGCGTCCATGTAGATGCCGCCGTTCCACTGCTCGAAGTGGTTGCCGATGAAGAACGGCGCACGGTTGCTGTTGTAGGCGCGGTCGAAGCCGGCCAGGTAGGAGTCCTTGGCCTGGGTGCGCCAGTCGTTGTACTTGGACGGGTCGCCCTTGGTGCTGCCCGCGGACTGGTTGGCCAGGATGTTGTAGTCCATCGACAGCACCTGGAAGGTGTGCCCGGGGAACGGGATGGACTGCAGCGGGAAGTCCCAGACCTTGCCGTCCTGCACCTTCTGCGGCCATATCTGCAGGCCGCCGGAGGAGCTGGCGTCGTACTTCCAACCCAGCTTCGCGGCCGTCGGCAGGAGCGCCTTCTGCCCCTCCAGACAGGGGGTGCGGCCGCCGATGAGCTCCTTCTTGTAATCGAAGGGGAGCGGGTCGACGTCGGTGAAGCCGGTGTTGGTCCGCCACTGGGTCACGAAGCCGATCGCCTGGTCGATCTCGCTCTGCCAGTCCTCCGGGGTCCACATGTTGACCCCGTTCTTGTCCGGGCGGCTGGAGCAGAAGTGCCCGTTGAAGTGGGTGCCGATCTCGTGCCCGGCCAGCCATGCCTGGCTGACGAGCTTGAGCGTGCTCTTGACCGCACCGTCCGACAGGTACGGGATGTCGGAGGCGCCGACCGAGTGCTTCGGCGGGTGGTACAGGTCGGCCTTGCCCTTGGGCAGGGCGTAGATCCCGGAGAGGAAGAAGGTCATCGTGGCCTTGTACTGCTCCGCCAGCTTGAGGAAGCGGGGGAACTGGCCGTCGTCGGTGCCACCCGCGCCGTCCCAGGAGAACACCACGAACTGCGGCGGCCGCTCACCGGGCTTGAGCTTCTCGGGCTTCGGCTGGTTCGGCTGCGGGCCGGTGTCGGCGTTGGAACCGTCGCCGATCGGAGTGCCCTTGGGCACCCCCGTCTTGGTCGGGTCGGTCGTGCCCGCCGGGGTGGTGCCGGGGCTGCCGCCGGTCGTGGGGGAGGAGGAGTTCTGGCTCGAACCGGATCCGCTGCTGGAACAGGCCGCGACCGCGCCGAGGGCCGCGGTCGCAGCGGTCGCACTGAGCACCGTCCTGCGCGAGATGCTGGTCATGGTCTCCCCTGGGTGCCGATGCCGGTGGTGAGGGCGGCCCGGGGCCGCACCGGTCAAATCGGGCAATTGATGAATTTTCCGCCGTTAGCATGCCATGTGGCCGCAGCGGCCACCAAGGCCGTCGACCCTCTACGAGAGTCAACACGTCAGCAGGGCCGGGCTGGGCTGCAAGGATTCGTCGTCTGTTGCCGTCCTGTGACGCTTCGCTCCTCGCGCCGCCAGGGGAGTACGGTACCGCCGGTCCGGCGGGGCGGGTCAGAGTTCGTCAGCGCTCGGTACGGCTCGTCGCCCGTCCGGGCAGATCTCGCCCATGGCGGGGGCGCGGCGAGGGGCGACCGGGGCCAGGGGTGCAGGCCGAGGCGCAGCGGTCAGAGCGCGGCGAGCCGTCGTCGGTTGCGGCGCACTATTCGCGCGATCGCGGTGCTGACGATGGTGGCAGCGGTGCAGGACACCGCGAGGCTCAGCCAGGCGGTGTCGAACCAGTGGCTGTTCAGCCAGCCCAGCGTCACGATGTAGGCGGCCCAGACCAGCGCCGCCAGAGCCGACCAGTGCAGGAAGCGGTGCGGGTGGGCGGGGGAGTGGCCGATGGCCACGTCCAGGACGGTCCGCCCGGCCGGGACGAACCGGGCGACCACCACCATGGCCGCGGCCGCCCCGTGAGGGCGTTCGACCAGGGCCTGTTGGACCCTGGTCACGCTGGCCGCCAGTTCCGGGCGCCGGGCGAGCCGGCGCTGGAGCAGCGGGGCGCCGCGCCGGGCGAGGTGCAGGAGGAGGAGGTCGCCGAGGAAGGAGGCCACTGCCACGCCCAGGCCGAGCAGCACCGGGGCGCCGTCGATCCGCGCCGTCTTGAGCACCGCCAGGATGACCAGTGTCCCGCTGGGGATGAAGGGCAGGAGGGCGTCTCCGAGCACGGCGAAGAGCGCCAGGGCGCAGATCCACGAGGATCCGATCGCCGCCACGAAGTTCAAGGCCTGTACTCCCTCCACGCCGCCCGGGGGAGCAGGTGGCCGCTGAGGTCAACGCTAGCGCCTCGACTTTTCATGCCATGAAGCACCCCGGTATGCCGCGGGTCACAGACCCCGGCCCCGACCTGCGCAAAGGCGCGAGCCCTCCACCCGGTGACTTCCGGCGCCGGCATGAAGTCGCCAGGCGTGTCCGACCGCTGGCTCTCCGTCATCCGAATGGTCGGTCGGCGGCACCGTACCGGGCCGTGCCCGCCGGCGCCGGGCGGGATCGAAGCGGGGCCGGAACGGGGCCGGCGTACGGGCCGGAGCGGGGCCGCTGCACGGGCCGCGGCGGAGCGGGCGTGAGGTCGGCGCGGTGGTCGGCGTGCAGGCCGGAACGTGCCGGATACGGGAACAGCCGGCCCGGCGCGGTGGTTGACCCCGGTCGGCAGCAGCGACCGCCGGGCCACCCGAGACCCGCGGTCGCCCACCAGGGCCGGCTCAAGAAAGCCAGAAGGGCGGACGGCATGACCACCGAGGACCAGCAGGAGCACCCGACCGAACCGCGGACCGGCGCGGCGATCCGGGGCACCGCCCGCGGCACGGCGCCCGCCCCGCTCTCCATCCTCGACCTGGCCACCGTGGGCGTCGGCTACACGCCCGCCGAGGCCCTGGCCGCGACCACCGCGCTGGCCCGCAACGCCGAGCAGTGGGGCTACCACCGCTTCTGGGTGGCCGAGCACCACGGCATGCCGGGAGTGGCCAGCTCCACCCCGGCCGTCCTGCTCGCCCACCTCGGCGCCAACACCACGACCCTGCGGCTGGGCTCGGGCGGGGTGATGCTCCCCAACCACGCCCCGCTGGCCATCGCCGAGCAGTTCGGCCTGCTGGAGGCCCTGCACCCGGGCCGGATCGACCTGGGGCTCGGTCGCGCCCCCGGCACCGACCCGGCCACCGCCCGGGCGCTGCGCCGCGGCCGCGCCGAGGGCGCCGACGACTTCCCGCAGCAGCTCGCCGAGCTGACCCACTTCCTCGACGGCGACTTCCCCTCCGGCCACCCCTACGCCCAGCTGACCGCCGTCCCCCAGGGCGACGGGCGCCCGCCGGTCTGGCTGCTCGGGTCCTCCGGCTTCAGCGCCCAGCTGGCCGGCCGCCTCGGCCTGCCGTTCGCCTTCGCCCACCACTTCAGCAGCGTCAACACCATCCCGGCGCTCGACCTCTACCGGGAGTCCTTCCGGCCCTCCGCGGTGCTCGCCGAGCCGTACGCGCTGATCGGTGTGAGCGCGGTCGCCGCCGAGGACGAGGGTGCGGCCCGTCGCCTCGCCCGCTCCGCGGCCCTCGGCATGCTCCGGCTGCGGCGCGGCAACCCCGGCCCGATCCCCACCCCGGAGGAGGCCGAGGCCTACCCGTACAGCCCGGCCGAGGCGGAGTTCATCGACAGCTGGCTCGACAACGTGGTGCTCGGCGCCCCGGGCGAGGTCGCGGACGGGCTGGAGGCCCTGCGCAAGCGGACGGGCGTGGACGAGCTGATGGTCACCTCGCACATCCACGGCCACGAGGCCCGGCTCCGCTCCTACGGCCTGATCGCCGAGGCGTACGGCCTGACGGCGGAAGCCTGACGGTCGAGGCCTGAGTACGGAAGGCCTGAGTACGGAAGGCCTGGGCGGAGAGGCCCGGCCGCCGGGTCCGCAGCGGGGCCGGCCCCGGTTACCGGCTGGTGTCCGGGCCGGGGCGGTCCTTGCGGAGTATGGCGGCGACGAGCTCGGCCTCGCCCGGCCGGGCGAAGTACCAGCCCTGGGCGGTGTCGCAGCCGGTCAGCCGCAGCCGTTCGGCCTGCGCGGCGCTCTCGATGCCCTCGGCGGTGACGGTCAGGCCGAGGGTGTGGGCCAGCTGCACCATCGCGCCCACGATCTGCTCGTCGGCGTCGCTGCGGCGGGAGCCGAGCTCGGGGAGTTCCGAAGGGTTCGTCGCCGGGGCCGGGTCGCGGAACCCCTCGATGAAGGTGCCGTCGAGCTTCAGGACGTGCACCGGCAGCCGGGAGAGGTAGGCCAGGTTGGAGTAGCCGGTGCCGAAGTCGTCGATCGCGATCCGCACGCCCATGTCCGCGAGCGCCTGGAGCGCCTGCAACGGCCGTCCGCCGGGGCCGAGCAGGGCGCTCTCGGTGATCTCCAGCTGGAGCAGCCGGGCCGGCAACCCGGTGCGTTCGAGGGCGCGGGCGACGTCGGCGACCACGTCGGAGTCCCAGATCTGGCGGGCGGCCAGATTGACGCTCACGAAGGTCTCGGTCTCGGGGAACTCGGTGAGCCACTGCCGGGCCTGGCGGCAGGACTCCTCCAGCACCCAGGTGCCGAGGGGCACGATCGCGCCGGTCTCCTCGGCGAGCGGGATGAAGCGGTCCGGAGAGAGCGTCCCGTAGCGGGGGTGGCGCCAGCGGACGAGGGCCTCCGCGCCGTGGACGGCTCCGTCGGCCAGGCCGACCAGCGGCTGGTACTCGATGGTGAACTCGCCGCGCTCCAGGGCGGGCCGCAGTGCGGTGGCGAGGAGCTGGCGGGTCAGCTGGTGGGCGCCGCGGTCCGGGTCGTAGAGGGTCCAACGGGCGCGGCCGTCGGCCTTGGACCAGTAGAGCGTGGCGTCGGCGTCCTTGACCAGGTCGGTCGGGGTGGTCTCGTGCACGGACCGTTCGACGACGCCGACGCTGGCCGTGATGACCAGCCGGTGTCCGGCGACGTCGAAGGGGTGTTCCAGTTCCTGGAGGATCCGGGCGGCCAGGTCGGTCAGTTGGTCGCTGCCCCGGCTGTCGGTGACCAGGACGGCGAACTCGTCGCCGCCCATCCGGGCCACCAGGTGGGCGTCGTGCCCGGAGAACCCGCCGCGCAGCCGGGCGGCGACGGCGATCAGCAACTGGTCGCCGATGTGGTGCCCGAGCGTCTCGTTGATCGCCGCGAAACCGTCGAGGTCCAGGTAGCAGACGCCGACCCGGCGCCCGTCCGCCGGCGCGAGGACGGTGTCGCTGGTGCCGGCGGTGTCAGGAGCCTCGGCGGGCTCAGAAGTCCCGGTGGCCCCGGTGGCCGTGACGCAGGCGGCGTCGAGCCGCTCGAAGAAGGACGTCCGGTTGGGCAGTCGGGTCAGCGGGTCGTGCAGGGCCTGGTACTCCAGACGGTCACCGAGCCGGCGCTGCTCGGTGATGTCCTCCACCAGTGCGAGGGTGTAGAGCGGTTGGCCGGCGCCGTCCCGGATCAGCGAGACGGTGACCTTGCTCCAGACGGTGCGGCCCTCGCGGTGCTTGAGCTGCTTCTCCACGCGGAACCGCTCCCGCCCGCCGTGGACGAGTTCGGGGAAGAGCCGGTGCGGCATGCCCTCCGGATCGATGATCTCGTGCAGGTGGGTGCGGACCAGTTCGCCGACGCTGCGTCCGATCAGGGCGGCGAAGGCGGGATTGACCTCGATGATCCGGTCTTCGGGGTCGATCAGGGCCATCCCGATGACCGCGTCGCAGAAGGCGGCCCGGAATCGGGATTCGCTGGCCCGCAGCGCGGCCAGCAGGCGGTCGCTCCCGCCGTTCTCCTGGCCTGGGCCGTCGACGGCGCTCCGGTGGGTGCCGTCGGTCAGCGGCGCCGAGCAGGTGGGGCAGAGCAGCATCCCGGGGTCGTCCAGCACGGTTCCCGCCGCACTCGCCGCACTCGCCGCACTCGCCGTGCCGACGGCCCTGCCGCCGGTCGCGACAGCACCGACGGCCGTGACGGAACCGACGACGCCGACCGGACCGACTGGACTGATCGAACCGACCGGACCAACCGGACTGGCCGGACCGACGGTGCTGATGTCCGGGCCCAGGAGGGGTGTTGTGAGGTGACGGTGGTGCGGTGTTTCCTCGTGCCGCACGCCCGGGTGGTGTGCGTCGGCCCCCTCGTTCTGGCCCGGCACGGCATGCTCCCGTCCGCTGCTGACGTTGGATGCTGGTCCGGCCGGCCGATCGGGACTCCGGCGGCCGGCTCCGCACTCTGTCGCGGTCCTCGGAGTCGGTCCGGTGCGGGGCGCCCGCCGTGGGGCGCTGTCGCGCGGAGACCCGCGTGAAGAACAGGGCGCTGCGGCCGATCATAGGCCGCGGCGGCAACGCGCGGTGACCGCCGCCAGGGTGATTCGCCCGCTTTGTGATCATGTGCGGCGGTACGCGCAGACGCCCCCGGTGCACATCACATGATGTGCGCCAGGGGCGCGTGCGCCGAGATCGCGCCCCCGGGCGCCGACCGCGCGCCCGGAGCGGCCGGAGCGCGCCGGGATCCGCCGGGGTCCGACGGGGTCCGACGGGATCCGTCGGGGCGTCAGGCCAGCTTGGCGGTGAGGGTGATGGTGGTGCCGGTGAGCGCCTTGCTGACCGGGCAGTTGGCCTTGGCGTCCTCGGCGGCCTTGGTGAAGTCGGCCTCGTCCAGTCCGGGCACCTCGCCGGTGACGGTCAGGTGGATGCCGGTGATGCCGGTGCCGGGCTGGAAGGTGACGTCGGCCTGGGTGTCCAGCTTGACGGGCGGGGTGCCGGCGCCGGTCAGGCCGTGCGAGAGGGCCATCGAGAAGCACGCGGAGTGAGCGGCGGCGATCAGCTCCTCCGGACTGGTCTTGCCGTTGGGCTGTTCGGCCCGGGCCGGCCAGGAGACGGGGTACTCGCCGATCCCGGACGAGGCGAAGGTCACCTGCCCCTTGCCGTCGAGCAGGTTGCCTTCCCAAGCGGTGCGGGCGGTGCGGGTGGTTGCCACGATCGGTACCTCCATTACTGAGGGACTGCTGAGTCGTCACTTCCGGTCATGCGCGCACCAGCCTACGGGGCGGCCCCCGTTCGGCCCGGGGCGGCGCGGGCCCGGATCGGCGCCGGGTGCCGGGCGGTGCGGGCAATGTCCGGATTGTGGACGGATCCGCCAAAAGGTGCGGCTCCACCACGGGGGCCCTGTTAGATTTGCCCGGGCCCGAGCCCGGCCGCCGTACGGCCGGGTGCCCACTTCAGACACCGGGAGCCGCCCCGATGACGGACCACCCCACGACCCCCGACGCAGGCCTGACCGACGGGGTCGACGCCGCCGTGCGGGCGGAGCTGACCAGCCTGCGCGAGAGCATCGACAACATCGATGCCGCGGTGGTCCACATGCTGGCCGAGCGCTTCAAGGCGACCCAGCGGGTCGGCCGGCTCAAGGCCGAGCACAAGCTGCCGCCGGCCGATCCGGCGCGTGAGCGCGACCAGATCAAGCGGCTGCGGGAGCTGGCCGCCGGGGCCAAGCTGGACCCGGTCTTCGCCGAGAAGTTCCTGACTTTCATCATCGCCGAGGTCATCCGGCACCACGAGGCCATCGCCCGCGCCTGAGAGCGCACCCCCGAGGGGGGCGGTGGTGAGCCGTCGAGGACGGCCCCGGCGCCGCCCGGCCCGGACATGTCGGGGGCGGCTAAACGCCGGATTTCGTGAGGCTCCGGGGTTGGCGTAGCGTGCAGGTTCCCCCAGCCGGAGAGGTGGAGCAGCGACGATGGCGGTGAACCTGCCCGAAACGCCGAGCGATGCCGGGTCCGGTCCGGCCCCCGCCGCCGGACGCGGCCCCGGTGCTTCCGAGGCCCCTGACGCGCCCGGAGGCCGTGCCGAGGCCCGCCGCCGTGCGCGCGGTTCGCGCGGCCGCAAGGCCCGGCGGACCGGGCGTCGGCCCCGGCCCTGGTGGATCGAGATCCCGGCGATGGCGGCGGTGGGCCTGGTGGTCGCGCTGCTGATCAAGACCTGCCTGTTCCAGGTGTTCACCATCCCGTCCGGCTCGATGGAGAACACGCTGCGGATCGGCGACCGGGTGGGCGTGAACAAGCTGGCGCCGCTGACCGGCTGGAAGCCGGAGCCCGGGCAGCCGGTGGTGTTCAAGGATCCGGGTGGCTGGCTCCCGCCGCAGCCCGTCGACTCGAACCCGTTCACCAACGCGGCCGACTCGGTGCTGAGCTTCGTCGGCCTGGTGCCGCCGAAGGACGACAACTACCTGGTCAAGCGGGTCATCGCGACCGGCGGCCAGACCGTGCAGTGCACGGGCACCACGCTGACCGTCGACGGGAAGAAGGTCGACGAGCCGTACCTGCACCCCGGCGACGACTCCTGCGCGGGCCTGGACTTCGGGCCGGTGACGGTGCCCTCGGGCCACGTCTGGGTCGAGGGCGACCACCGCAGCGACTCGGCGGACTCCCGCTACCACCAGCGCGGTCCGGGGGGCGGGGCAGTGCCGGTGGACAACGTGGTCGGGCCGGTGTCGGCCGTGGTGTGGCCGCTCAATCACCTCGACTGGTTCGGCTGGGTCGGCCGCTGACCTGCCGCTCGGCGGCGACCCGCTCCGAAGAGTCCGGAGCATCCCGGGAGTCCCGAGCGTCCCGGGAGTCCCGAGCGTCCCGGGTGTCCGGAGCGTCCCGGGAGTCCCGAGCACCCTTGGTGTCCGCGGCCTCCGCGGCCGCCGGCTTGCCGGTCTGCGCCGCGAAGGCGCCGGTCAGCACGAGCAGGCCGCCCGCGATCTGCGGCAGACCGAGGTGCTCGCCGAGCAGGACCCAGGCCAGCACGGTGGCGACGACCGCCTCCAGGTTGGCCACCACCCCGGCGACCGGGGGCGAGAGGTGCCCGACGGCGATCACGCCGGTCAGGTAGGCGAGCACGGTCGCGATGAGGATCATCCAGGCGGCCGGGAGCAGCGCGGGCAGGGTGTGCCCGTTCATCACCACGGACCCGCCGAGCGTGCTCCAGTCGGCCTGCCAGGGCCGGGTGAAGACGGTGAGCAGGACGGCGCCGATCAGCAGCCCGAACGCGCTGACCGCCAGCGGGTCGACCGGGCGCTCGCCCCGGCGGCCGGCGTCGGCGAGCACGAAGTAGCCGACCTGGCAGCAGGCCGCGCCGAGGGCGAAGAGCACGCCCAGCGCGTCGAAGCTCAGGCCGTTCCAGACCTCCACCACGCAGGCCAGCCCGGCGACCGCGGCGCCGGCGCCGATCGCGGCGCCCCGGCTGATCGGCTTGCGCTGGACGAGCTTGACGTAGCCGATGAGCAGCGGCGGTCCGAGGTACTCGATGAGCAGGGCGACGCCGACCGGGATGCGGGAGATCGCCGCGAAGTAGCAGGCCTGGACGCCGGCCACGGCGAGCAGGCCGAACCCGATCAGCAGGCCGGGGCGGCGCAGGACGGCGCCACGGTGGCGGTAGGCGATGGGGAGCAGGGCCACGGCGGCGCCGGTGACCCGGAGCCACACCACGTGCAGCGGTGAGAGGCCGGCCTCGATCAGCGGTTTCGCGGCGGTGCCGGAGCCGCCGAAGGCGAACGCGGAGACCAGCGCGAGGCTGAGGCCGAGGGTTCTGCCCGTGGGGAGGGTGGGCGAGGCCGTTGATCTGTGCACCGACGCATTGTGACAGTCATACCGGGCGTTCAGTAAGGTGCCATTCCGTCATTTGGTCCTGCACGGAACTGTGCGCAGCGGCGCACTCACCCAGCCTGCGCACGACCCTCCCGCCGTCCGCGCCCCCTCGCCGTCCGGGCCCCCCGCCGCCCAAGCCCCCCCGCCGCCGCTACCCGGCGTTCGCCCCCGCCCCGGTGAGCGTGTCCGGCCCGCCCGTGGGCTGGGTGGTCGGCTGCGTGGTCGGCGCCGTGGTCGGGCCGGTGGAGGGTGTCGGCCGGCCGGTGGGCCGCCCGGTGGGCCGCGTCGTCGGCGGGGCGGTCGGCTGCTGGGTGGCCGGGGGCACGGTCGGCGGGCTGGTCACGCCGCCGCCGGAGTTCGAGCCGCCGGCCGGCGTGGTCGGACCCGAGCCCGAGCCCGAGCCCGAGCCCGAGCCCGAGCCCGAGCCGGCCCCGGCGCCGTCGCTCGGCGGGGTGGTCGGCGCCGCGGGGGCGGTCGAGCCGCCGTTCGAGCCGGTCCCGGTCGACGGGGTGGCGCTCGGCGAGGACGGGGCCGTCGGCAGATCGGTGGCGCCGGCGGAGTCGCCGCCGTCGGCCGGGGTCTGGAAGTCGCTGACCGGCACGCCCTTGAGCGCCGCCTTCATGTAGCTGGTCCAGATCTGCGCCGGGAACTGGCCGCCCGCCGCGCCGTCGATCCCGCCGACGCCGCTCAGACTGACCTGGGCCCCGTTGCCCGGGTCCTGGCCGAACAGGGCCACCGAGGTGACCAGCTCGGGGGTGTAGCCGACGAACCAGACCGACTTCTGGTCGTCGGTGGTGCCGGTCTTGCCTGCCACCGGGCGGCCCAGCGCCTTCGCTCGCCAGCCGGTGCCGCCCGGGTCGCTCACCACGCCCTGGAGCATCGAGGTGACCTGGTTCGCGGTGTCCGTGCTGATCGCCTGGGTGGTCTTGTGCGCGGGCAGCGGGAGGGCCTCGCCCTCGCGGTCCACGGACTGCACCAGCCACGGGGTGATCTGCTTGCCGCCGTTGTCCAGCGCCGCGTACACGCCGGCCATGTCGAGCACGCTCGGGGTGGCCGCGCCGAGCGGGATGGACGGCACCGGGTCGAGGCCCGGGGTGCTGCCGGGCAGGCCCAGCGCGATGCCGGTGTCCTTGACCTTCTGGAGCCCGGTGTCCTGGGCCAGCTGGGCGAACGCCGAGTTGACCGACCAGTCGGTGGCCTGCTGGAGGGAGATCTGGCCGTAGCTCCTGTCGCCCTCGTTCGGCGGCGCGTACGGGGTGCCCTTGCCGCCGCGGACCTTGCGGCCGCTGGTGCCGTCGTAGACGGTGCGCGGGGTGACGGTCCGGCCGTCCTGGGTCTTGGCGTTGTTCTCGAACGCGGCCGCCAGGGCGATCGCCTTGAAGGTCGAGCCGGCCTGGTAGTCCCGCCGGGTCGCGTTGTCGACGTAGTGCTTGACGTAGTCGACGCCGCCGTAGAGGGCGACGACCGCGCCGGTCTTCGGGTCCACGGAGACGGCGCCGGCCTGGGCGGCCGCGTCCTTCTTCCGCTTGTCCGGGTTCAGGGTGTCGCGCAGCTGCGCCTGGACGGAGTCCTGGAGGGCCTGCTGGCGGGCCGGGTCGATGCTCAGCTTGATCGTGTAGCCGCCCTTGGCCAGCTCGGTCTCGCTGATGACCTGGTTCGAGGTGAGGTACTGGGTGGCCTCGTTCACCAGGTAGCCGGTCTGGCCGGACAGGCCCGGGTTGGGCTGCGGGTCCTTGACGTCCGGGAACGTGATGGCGGACCGCTCCTCGGCGGAGAGCCAGCCCTCCTTGACCATGCCGTCCAGCACGTAGTTCCAGCGGTTGACGGCGTTCTGCTTGCCGGCCGGGGTCGCGGTGGCCACGTCGTAGGCGCTCGGGGCGTTCAGCAGGGTGGCCAGGTAGGCGCCCTGGGCGGGGTCGAGCGCGGAGGCGTCGACGCCGAAGTACGCGTGGGCGGCGGCCTGGATGCCGTAGGCGCCGCGGCCGTAGTAGGAGGTGTTCAGGTAGCCGGAGAGGACGTCGTCCTTGCTCTCGGTGGCGTCCACCTTGATGGCTATGAAGAGTTCCTTCACCTTGCGGGTGACCGACTGCTTCTGGTTCAGGTACGTGTTCTTCACGTACTGCTGGGTGATCGTGGAGCCGCCCTGGGTGCCCGCGCCCTTGGCGGTGTTGACCGCGGCCCGGAGCAGGCCCTGCACGTTGACGGCGCCCTCGTGGTAGAAGTTGCGGTCCTCGGCGGCCAGTGCGGCGTGCTGGGCGGCGGGGGAGACCTTGTCCAGGCTGACGTTCTGCCGGTTGGTCTGGCCGGTGCGGGTGATCACGGAGCCGTCGGCGTAGAGCCAGGTGTTGCTCTGCGCGGTCGCGGCGGCGTGCGCGTCGGGGACCTTCACCAGCGTGACCCCGAGCGCGAACAGGCCGACGCCGAGCAGCAGGGCCACGGCGAGGCCGAGCAGGCTCATCCGCCAGGTGGGGATCAGCCGGCGCCAGCCGGTGCGCTTCGGACGGCGGGGCTTCCTGCCGCCGGTCGCGGGGGCGGCGCGCTGGAAGCGTTTGACCGGTCGGAGGCCTGTCGACGGCGTGCGACGGCCGCTCTGGGCGTTCTCGGACAAGGCGCGGCCTTTCCTGCGGGCGGACCGGGTCGGCCTGCACGGACGGGGACATCGGTGGTTAGGGACCTTTGTCCCGATTCCGGTTTACTGCCCTGGACGAGCCGGGCGGGCCGATTGGCTCCACCGGAACGGCAATCGAGACCGACATCACACGCAAAACGGACGTCGAAGGCCAAAAAATTGAGGAGCCCCTCGCTGCTGCGAGAGGCTCCCCAAATGTCTGTGCGCCGCCAGGGACTCGAACCCCGGACCCGCTGATTAAGAGTCAGCTGCTCTAACCAACTGAGCTAGCGGCGCCTGCTGACCTGGAAAACAATACACGGTCCCGGCGGGTGCCTCGAACCGCCCGGAACCGCCCGCATCCGCGCGGGAGCCGGCCCGCCGCCGAGCTGTCCGTTTCCGCCCGGTTGGGGTGCAGTTCGCCGCCGGTTAGGGTGGAACGGTGCCCAGCCCCAAGCCCGGACACCCGAACGCGCGGAAGGCGGTCGCCGCGCTGCTGATGCTCAGCGCCACGGCGTACACCGCGTGGGTGCTGGAGGTCGTGCTGAGCACCGGACTCGACCCGGTGCAGGCGTACATCAGCGAACTCGCGGCCGAGGACCAGCCGCTGGGCGGCCTGTTCCGGGCCACCGACCTGGCCGCCGGGCTCTGTGTGCTCGCCGCGGCCGTCACCGCCCTCGCCGGCGGGCAGGCCGGGCCGCGCGGTGCCCGGCGCGGGTGGGCGGTGGTCGGCTGGTCCGCGCTCGCCCTGTTCGGCGCGGCGACCGCCGCCGACTCCCGGCTGCCGCTCAGCTGCGCCCCCACCAGTGACGAGATGTGCGCCGCCCGCGAGACCGCCGGGCTCGTCCCCGCGACCCACACCGCGCACGCCGTCACCAGCAGCCTCGCCATGCTCGGTGCGCTCACCGGGCTGGCCGCACTCACCGTCGCCGCCCGCCGCTACGGCTGGTGGCCGCCGGTGCGCCGGATCGGGCCCTGGCTGCTCGGCGCCGAACTGCTGGCCACCGGCTGGAGCCTGGCCGCGATCGCCGCTTTCGAGGCCGGGCGCGGCACCTGGGCGCTCGGGGCCGGCCAGCGGCTCCAGGTGCTGCTGGTGGCGCTCTGGCTGGCCGTCCTGGCAGTGAGCCTGGCCCTCCCCGCGGGGGCGCCGGGCGACGAATCCACCTGGTCCGACGCTTCTCCGCCGGCGCACCGGGGGCCCCGGTCGGCCGAACGGCCCCCGGGCCGGGAGCCGGCATGACCGCACCCGACGACCCCCGCACCCGGGCGCGCTTCCTGCGCGTCGACGGCGTCCCGCTGCACGTCCGCACCGAGGGCAGCGGCCCGGTCTGCCTGCTCACCGGGGGCCTCGGCAGCAGCTGGTTCGACTGGGACCTGGTCGTCCCCTTCCTCACGCCCTACCGCACCGTGGTCCGCTTCGACCGGCCCGGCTACGGGCTGAGCGCCCCCGAGCCCGCCACCGGGCGGCCCGCCCCGACGGCCGCCGGCGAGGCCGAGCGGATCCGCGCGGTGCTGGACGGCCTCGGGCTGCGCGGGCCCTGCACCGTCGTCGGCCACTCGCTGGCCGGCTTCCACGTCGAGGCCTTCGCCCGGCTGCACCCCGACCGGGCTGCCGGGCTGGTCCTGGTGGACAGCAGCGTCGAGCCGGCGGCCCGACCGTACCCGGCCCCCGGCGCGCGCGACCTGGCGGCCCGGGCGCTCGCGGGCGCCGCCACCGCCGTCGCCGTGCCGTACCTGCTCGGCCCGGCCGCCCGCCGGCTGACGGCCCGGCTGTCCACGGTCTGCCGCGAGGACCTCGCCCCGGCGCCGCTGGTGCGGCACTGCTACCGCACCGGCCGGGCCCTGCGCGCCCTGCTGCGGGAGAACGCGCGCTACCTCGACCTGGCCGCCGAGGTGGACGGGCTGCGGCGCACCCGGCCGCTGCCCGAGGGCCTGCCGGTCACCGTGCTCGCCGCCGACGACGGCTGCCGCAGCCGCCGTACCGAGGAGTGGCTGGCCGGCCAGCGGGAGCTGGCGGCGCTGCTCGGGGCCGACTACCGCACCACCGCCCCGGCCGGGCACCTGGTGATGTTCGACCGCCCGGACGCGGTGGCCTCCGCCGTCCTGGACACCGGCTGAGGCCGGGCACCCGCTGCGGCGCCCACTGAAAGGCGCACTGAAACGCCTCAGGCCGCCCACCGAAGTGAGCGGCCTGAGACCTTGCCATGTGCGCCGCCAGGGACTCGAACCCCGGACCCGCTGATTAAGAGTCAGCTGCTCTAACCAACTGAGCTAGCGGCGCCTGCTGACTCGGAGCACTTTACACGGCGCCCGGTCGATCCGCCGAATCGCTTTCGAGTGGTCACCCGTAGTGATCACCCCCAGCGATCGCGGGCGGCCGGCTACGACTCCGGGTAGTGGCAGGCCGCCTGGTGGTCCTGCGCCGGGGTGTCGCCGAGGAGCGCCGGCCGGTCCTGCTCGCACCGCGTGCGGGCGGCCGGGTCGGCGAGGCGGGCGTACACCGGGCAGCGGGTGCGGAAGGGGCAGCCGGTGCGGCGCTCGGTGGGGGAGGGCGGGTCGCCGGCGAGCAGGATGCGGTCGCGGGCGCGCTCGGCGGCGGGGTCGGGCAGCGGGACGGCGGAGAGCAGGGCGCGGGTGTACGGGTGTCGGGGGCGGTCGAAGACGGCGGAGACCTCGCCCTGTTCGACCGTCCGCCCGAGGTACATGACGCTGACCCGGTCGGCGAGGTGCCGGATCACCGAGAGGTCGTGCGAGACGAACAGGTAGGAGAGGCCGAGTTCGGCCTTGAGCGCTTGCAGCAGGTTGAGCACCCCGGCCTGGATGGAGACGTCCAGGGCGGAGACCGGTTCGTCCAGGACCAGCAGTTTCGGCCGGACGGCCAGGGCCCGGGCGATGGAGACGCGCTGGCGCTGCCCGCCGGAGAACTGGTGCGGGTAGCGGGCGGCGTGGTCCGGGTCGAGGCCGACCTGGTGCAGCAGTTCGGGCACCCGGCGGGCGATCTGCTCGCGGGCGGCGTGCTGGGCGCGCAGCGGTTCGGCGATGATGTCGCCGATCGGCATCCGCGGGTCGAGGCTGGCCATCGGGTCCTGGAAGACGATCTGCAGTCGGGCGCGCAGCCGGTGGGCCTCGGCGCGGGAGAGCTTGGCGGTGTCGTGGCCGAGCAGTTCGATCCGGCCGGTCTCGGGGGCGGTGAGGTTCAGCAGTTCGAACAGCGTGGTGGACTTGCCGGAGCCGGACTCCCCGACCAGGCCGAGGGTTTCGCCCTCCCGGAGGTCCAGGTCGACGCCGTCCACCGCGTAGACCTCGCCGACCCGGCGCTTGAACACCGTGCCCTTGAGGAGCGGAAACGTTTTGCCAAGGCCGCTCACCGCCAGCACCGGCGCCCGCGAGCCCCGGTCCCCCCGGTCCCCCCGGCCCTCCGGAGCGGCCGACGGGGCCGGAAGCGCCGGCACCGGGTAGACGTCGGCCGGCGCGGGCCGCCGCTCGGCCAGCTCCGCCGACCGGACGCACGCCGCCAGGTGACCGTCGCCCCCGGCCAGTTCCGGCTCCGCCGCCGAGCAACGCTCCTCCGCGAGCGGGCAGCGGGCGGCGAACGGGCAGCCCGGCGGCAGGTCGGCCATCGGGGCGGGTGCGCCGGGGATCGGGACGAGCGGGCCGCCGAGCCCGTCCAGCCGGGGCACCGCGCCGATCAGGCCGAGCGTGTACGGGTGGCGCGGGGCCGCGAACAGCTCGTCCACCCCGGCGGTCTCGACCACCCTCCCCGCGTACATCACCGCGACCCGGTCGGCCATCCCGGCGATCACCCCGAGGTCGTGGCTGACCAGGACGAGGGCCGCGCCGGTCTCCCGCTGCGCGGTGCGCAGCACGTCCAGCACCTGGGCCTGGATGGTGACGTCCAGCGCGGTGGTCGGCTCGTCGGCGAGCAGGATGTCGGGGTCGTTGGCGATCGCCATGGCGATCATCGCGCGCTGGCGCATGCCGCCGGAGAACTCGTGCGGGAAGCTGTCCAGGGCCCGTTCGGGGGCCGGGATGCCCACCAGGTCGAGGAGTTCGGCGGCCCGGCGGCGGGCGGCGGCCCGGTCGACCCGCTGGTGGATGCGGACGGCCTCGGCGATCTGGTCGCCGATCCGGTAGACCGGGGTGAAGGCGGACAGCGGGTCCTGGAAGACCATGGCGATCCGGCGGCCGCGGATCGCGGCGAGCTCCTTGCCGGGCAGCCCGACCAGTTCCCGCCCGTCCAGTCGCACCGAGCCCTGGACGCCGGCCGTCTTGGGCAGCAGTCCGAGCACGGACAGCGCGGTGACGGACTTGCCGGAGCCGGACTCGCCGACGATGCCGAGGGTCTCGCCGCGCCGCAGGGTGAGGTCCACCCCGCGGACGGCGGGGACGGGGCCGTGCGGCCCGGCGAAGTCCACCCGCAGGTCGCTGACGGCGAGCAGGGGGGTGTCGACGGTGGTGGTCACGGCTTCTTCCTCCGGGCGGAGCGGCGGCGGGGCGCGCCCCCGGCGGTGGGGTCGAGGGCGTCGCGCAGCCCGTCGCCGATCAGGTTGACGGCGAGGACGAACAGCACCAGCAGGCCGGCGGCGAAGTAGAACAGCCAGGGGAACACCTGGGCTTCGCTGGTACCGGCGGCGAGCAGGGTGCCGAGCGAGACGTCCGGCGGTTTGACGCCGAAGCCGAAGTAGGAGAGCGCGGTCTCGCTCATCACGGCGCCGCCGACCGCGATGGTGGCGTCGATGATGAGGAAGGAGGCGACGTTCGGCAGGATGTGGCGGGTGATGATCCGCAGCGGCCGCACCCCCATGAACCGTGCGGCGCGGACGAATTCGCGCTCGCGCAGCGAGATGGTCATCGAGCGGACCACCCGGGCGGTGATCATCCAGTTGAACAGGGCGAGCAGCAGCACGAAGGCGATCCAGCCGGCGCTCTTCAGCCGGGGCGAGACGATGGTGATGATCAGGAAGCTGGGGAAGACCAGCAGCAGGTCCACCGCGAACATCAGCGCGCGGTCGGCCCAGCCGCCGAAGTAGCCGGCGCAGGCGCCGACCAGGGAGGCCAGCACGGTGGAGAACAGCGCCACCAGCAGGCCGATGACCAGCGACTTCTGCAGGCCGCGGACGGTCTGGGCGAAGACGTCCTGGCCGATCCCGTTGGTGCCGAACCAGTGCTCGGCGGACGGCGGTTGGTGCAGCGCGCCGAAGTCGGGGGCGGCGTAGTCCCAGGGCGTCAGGTACGGCCCGCCGAAGGCGAGCGCGAACAGCAGCAGGACGATCACGGCTCCGGCGACGGCCCCGCGGGCGGCGAGCAGCCGGGCGAGGACGAGCCGGGCCCGGCCGGTGGTGCGAGGGGCGGCGGCCGGGGCGGCCGGTTCCACGGCGACGGTGGTCACGTCAGTTCACCTCCGGTCAGGACCGCACGCGCGGGTCGAGGGCGGCGTGCAGGGTGTCGGCGAGGAAGCCGGAGGCGAGGACGACGACGGCGGTGAACAGGTTGACGGCGACGACCGAGTTGACGTCCTGTTCGTTGATCGACTGGATCAGCCACTCGCCCATGCCGTGCCAGCCGAAGATCGTCTCGGTGAAGATCGCGCCGGTGAAGATGCCCAGGAAGCTGTAGGCGAACATGGTCGACATCGGGATCACCGCGGTCCGCAGCCCGTGCTTGACCAGCGCCCGGCGGCGGGTGAGCCCCTTGGCCTCGGCGGTGCGCAGGTAGTCGGAGCCGAGCACGTCGAGCATGGTGCCGCGCTGGTAGCGGCTGTAGGTGGCGAGGCCGCCGAGTGCGAGCGAGATGGTGGGCAGCAGCAGGTGCAGCGCCCAGTCGGCGAGGTGGGCGCCGAGGCCGCCGGTCAGTCCGGGGGTCTCGTAGCCGGTGAACGGGATGACGTCGTGGCCGGCCGCGTCCTTGGCGGCGATGGCGCCGTTCTTGAGGAACAGCGCGACCAGGAAGACCGGGGTGGAGAGCAGGACGAAGGAGAGCACGGTGAGCAGCCGGTCGGAGATCCGGTACTGGCGGACGGCGCTCCAGGCCCCGGCGGCGATGCCGAGGACGATGCCGAGCAGGCTGCCGAGCAGCAGCAGCCGCAGCGAGACCCAGACCCGGCGGCCGAAGTCGTCGGTGACCGGGGTGTCGTGGATGGTCCGGCCGAGGTCGCCGTGGAGCAGCCCGTCGGCCCAGTGGCCGAAGCGTTCGACGACCGGGGTGTGGTCGTTCAGGTTGAGCGCGGTGAGCTGGCGCTCGACCGACTCGGCGGCCGGGCGGGGGACCTTGGCGTCGAAGTAGGTGCGCGGCTGGAGGGCGGTCGCGGAGATCGCGTACGCCAGGAAGACGGCGGCGATCAGCAGCACCGCGTAGTAGCTCAGGCGCTTCGCCAGGTAACGGAACATCAACGGCCGCCCGGGGTGGGGGAGGGGCCGACGCGTCTGGTGGGCATCGGGTGGTGGCCTTCGGTCGGGGCCCGTTCAGGCCTTCGGACGGCAGGGGGACGGGGCGGTACGGGGAAAGCGCAGGTCAGAGTCTGGCACCGGTGCGAGGCCGGGGTGTTGCGGCGGTATTGCCGCGGATGACTTCTGGATCAGGTGTGCGGTCCTCCCCCTGGTGACGGAACTGATCGGCTGTTACGTTCTGCTGGCCCGGTGCCGACTTGGCTGCCCACGCTCAAGCCCCGCCACACCTCGCGCGGCACAACTGCCCGTTACCGCCCGTTTCGAAGACCTCACCAGGGGGACTCCATGGACGCTTCCACCACGGCCCGCCGCCTCGGCCGGGCGACGGCCCTCGCCGTCGCCGTCGCGCTGGCGGTCACCGCGTGCACCTCGGGCGGGGGCGGCTCGGCCGACAAGGTGGCGAAGAGCGAGCCGCCCCGGCAGGACTCCCAGGACATCAACGCCAAGCCGCTGGACCAGGTCAAGGACGGCGGCGAGGTGCGGTTCCCGCTGTACCAGTGGATCACCCAGTGGAACCCGTTCCAGGTGGACGGCACCTACGGCGACGCGGTCTCGATCATGCGCGCCCTGGAGCCGTCGCTCTTCAACACGGACGCCTCCGGCACCTTCCAGCCCGACACCGACTACCTGCTGGACGCCAAGGTCACCTCGACCTCGCCCGAGGTGATCACCTACAAGCTCAACCCCAAGGCCAAGTGGTCGGACGGCAAGCCGCTCAGCTACCTGGACTTCAAGGCCGACTGGCAGGCCAGCAACGGCAAGGACCCGGCGTACAACATCGCCGACCCGTCCGGCTACGAGCAGATCTCCGCCGTCGAGCAGGGGGCCGACCCGAGCGAGGTGAAGGTCACCTTCTCCGAGCCGTACGCGGACTGGCAGAACCTGTTCCGCCCGCTGATCCCGGCGGCCGGCATCGCCACCCCGGACGACTTCAACAAGGGCTGGGTGGAGAAGATCCCGATCACCGCGGGCGCGCTGAAGATCGGTGTGGCGGACAAGACCGCGCAGACCCTCACCCTCGTCCCGGACCCGGCCTGGTGGGGCACCAAGGCCAAGGCGGACAAGATCACCTTCCGGGTGATGACCCAGTCCGCGACCACCCAGTCGTACCTCAACAACGAGATCGACCTCGCCACGGCCGGCACCGCCGCCGCGTACGGGCAGCTCAAGGACGCCAAGGACACCGCGATCCGGGCCGCCAGCCCGTGGGACGAGGTGCACATCTCCTTCGGCTCCGGCGGCGCGCTGGCGGACCAGAAGGTCCGCCAGGCGCTCGGCAAGGCGCTCGACCGGTCCGCGCTGATCAAGATCGCCAACAACGGCGTGCCGGTGGAGTTCAAGCCGCTCGGCAACCACATCTTCATGCCCAACCAGACCGGCTACCAGGACAACTCGGGCGAGTGGGCGAAGTTCGACGTCCCCGCCGCCAAGAAGCTGCTGGACGACGCCGGTTGGAAGGAGGCGGGCGCCGGCCAGCCGCGCACCAGGGACGGCCAGTCGCTGCAACTGCACTGGACGGTCAACGAGTCCACCCCGCAGGCCCAGATCGACCTGGCCACCGCCGCCGCCGCGATGTGGCTGCAGGCCGGGGTCAAGGTGAGCCTGGACAAGGTGCCCGCCAACGACTTCTTCACCAAGTACGTGAACCCGGGCAAGTTCGAGATCGCGAGCTGGCGCAACACCGACTCGTTCCCGCTCTCCAAGAGCCTGGGCAACTTCCGTCTGCCGGTGGGGGACAACACCTTCAACAACCCCTCGCGGATCGGCAGCCAGGAGGTCGACGACCTGCTCAAGAAGGCGGCCGGGACGGTCGACCCGGTGGAGGCCGCGAAGCTCTACAACCAGGCCGACGCGAAGATCTGGGAGCTCGGCCACACCGTCGAGCTCTACCAGCGGCCGACCGTGGTGGCGACGCGCAAGGGCCTCGCCAACTACGGTGCCTTCGGCCTGGCCGGGGAGGACTACGCCAAGGTCGGCTGGGAGAAGTAGCCCCCGCCGCGGACGCGGCGAGAGCGACCGGGCGGCAGGCGCTGGCGAGCAGCGCGGTGATCACGAGGCCGGTGGTACGGACACGGGAAGGTCGGCTCCGCCGCCCCCGTTCTCCTGCCACCGGCCTTGACCTTCCGCGTTGCCCGCAGGCCGCCCGTGTCGTGGGGCCCCGCAAGGCCCGCGCTCGCTTCCAACCGGGGACGAATCTAGCGGGGCCGTCCGGCCGGCCGCGGCGCAGCGCGCGGGGCGCGCCCGGAAACCCGCCGTGCTGTCACCCGGTTCGCGCACCGGGGCGTCAACTACGGCTGACGGCAAGGAAAAAAGGGGACGAACGGCGCAATCGACCCCGGGATCGCGAACCGCTGCGCCCGTCGCGCCGGTGCGTGCGCGGGGCCCGGGCCGCTGCCAGGATGCGCGGGACAGCCAGCCCCTCCCGAACCCGGAGCAGCACCGATGGCCAGCGAATCCGCCGCCGCCCCCCACCCGCGCCCCGTCGACCCGCCCCCGGTGCGCCGGATGGTCCCGCGCGACCGGGACGAGCCGCACCGGGTCGCCACCCCGCTGGAACTCTTCTTCGACCTCTGCTTCGTGGTCGCCGTCGGCCAGGCCGGGCGCGAACTCGCCCACTCCCTGGCGGCCGGCCACTACGGCGACGGCCTGCGCGGCTACTCGATTGCTTTTTTTGCGATCTGGTGGGCCTGGATGAACTTCACCTGGTTCGCCTCCGCGTACGACTGCGACGACGTGCCGTACCGGGTCACCACGCTGGTGCAGATCGCCGGGGTGCTGGTCCTCGCGGCCGGGGTGCCACGGCTGTTCGCCACCCAGGACCTGACACTGGCGATCACCGGGTACGTGGTGATGCGCCTGGCGATGGTCACCCAGTGGCTGCGCGCGGCGGCCGCCGAGCAGGGCGAGGCGCGCCTGGTCGCCGTGCGGTACGCGGTCGGGATCGCGCTCTGCCAGGTGGGCTGGGTGGTGGTGGTGCTGCTGCCGGACGCCGTCCGGCCGGTGGTCATCCCGCTCGGGGTGCTGTGCGAGCTGGCCGTGCCGGTGGTCGCCGAACTGCGGATGCAGACCTCCTGGCACCCGCACCACATCGCCGAGCGGTACGGGCTGTTCACCCTGATCGTGCTCGGCGAGACGGTGGCGGCCGCGACGGTCGCGGTGCAGTCGGCGGTGGACGAGCACGAGGAGCTGGGCCGGCTGCTGCCGGTGGCGATCGGCGGCCTGCTGATCTGCTTCGCGGCCTGGTGGATCTACTTCGCCCGGCCGGTCCACGAGCACCTGCGCTCCAACCGGCAGGCCTTCGCCTGGGGGTACGGCCACTACCTGGTGTTCGGCGCGGCCGCCGCGATCGGCACTGGGCTGGAGGTGGCCGTGGAGTCGGCCGTGCACCAGGCGGAGATCTCCGCGACGGCCGCCACCGCGACGGTCACCGTGCCCACCGCGCTCTACCTGCTCACGGTCTGGCTGCTGCACTCCCGGCACACCAAGACCGGCGCGGCGCAGGCGCTGGCCCCGACCGGGGCGGTGCTGGTGCTGGCCTGCACCGCGCTCGGCGGCTCCGGCGTGCTGGCGGCGGGCCTGGTCTGCGCGCTGACCGTGGCGGTGGGCGTGCTGCTGCACAGCCGGGAGGGCTGACGGGGGCGCCTGGCGGGTCTGGGGTGCCCGGCCGTCGTGGGGCGCCTGGCGGTTCTCGGGCGCTTGGCCGCCGTGGGGTGCTCGGCGACTCTCAGGCGCGTGGCCGTCGTCCGCCGGCCGGGCGGCCAGGTGATGCTCAGGCGCAGTCCAGCAGGATCGGCTCGTGCCGGGCCAGCCAGGCCAGGTAGGCCGGGTTGACCTTGGCCAGGTCCAGGTAGGCGGCGCGCAGTTCGCCGTACAGCGCGTCCAGCGCGGGCTGGCTGAGCGCGCGCGGGCGCCAGGTGAGCAGCAGCCGGACGGCCAGCGGGTCCCCGTGCACGGGGCGCACCACCGTGCCGGGCCCGGGGGCGGAGGTCGGCTGGCAGGGGCGGACGGCCTCGCCGGAGGCGACGAGTTCGGCGGCGGTGGCGTTGTCCCGCACCTGGACCACCCGGGGGTTGAGCCCGGCCTCGCTGAACACCCGGCGCATCGCCGCGTACTCGTGGTCGGCGGTCGGGTCGACCATCCAGGTGTCCTCGGCGAGGTCGGTCAGGTGGACGACCGGGCGGGCGGCGGCCGGGTGTCCGGCGGCGAGCGCGACGAACTGCGGCTCACGGGCCATCAGCACCCGGTGCTCGGCGTCCGGCGGCACCCGTAGCGGGAAGCCCTCGCTCTCGTAGACGAAGGCCACGTCCAGCTGGTCGGCGGCGACCATCCGCAGCAGGGCGCTGGCCGAGACGTCGACGTGGATGGTGGTGTCGGTGTCCGGCAGCCGTTCGTGCACCCGGCGCAGCCAGGCGGCGACCGCCCGGCTGCCGACGCTGCCGATCCGCAGCCGGCGCTGCCGCCCGGGGCCGGCCGCGTCGCGGGCCTCCTGGCGGGCGGCGGCCACCAGCGCGGCCATCTCGGTGATCACCGGCCGGGCCCGGGACAGCACCGAGTGGCCGAGCGCGGTGGGCCGGCTGCCGGTCTGCTCGCGGGTGAACAGGGTGCCGCCGATGGCCCGTTCGATGCGGTGCAGCTGGGTGGTGAGGGAGGGCTGGGTCATGCCGAGCTGGAGCGCGGCCTTGCGGAGGCTGCCGGTGTCGGCGATCGCGCACACCACCCGGAGGTGTCTCACGTCGAGCTCCACGCCCGGAGCATAGACGCCACCCGGCCACATCGCCAAGGACATGACAGAACAAAGCGCGGCAGGAGGGCACGTTGCGGGCCCCGCCGGTATGCGGCCGTGCTATCGCCGGTTGACATCATCCGCCGCAGGCCCGGGCGGGTCGAAGCTCGGGGGCAGCGAATCCGCCCCGGCCCCACCGGGGCGCCCCCACCGTCGCCGCAGCCGTGTCCGGCCCCCACCGGCCCCGGCGGTTCGGCGTACCGCGAATCCGGAGCCCCCACATGAAGCGATCCGTGCTGTCCACCGCGCTCGGCCTGGCCCTCGCGGCCGGTCTCGCCGTGCTGCCCACCACCGCCGCGTCCGCGGCCACGCCCGCCCCGGCCGTCCAGGGCTACACCGCCTCCACGTACGCCGGTTCGGCCGCCGAGGCCGCGAACAACCAGGCGTTCTTCCACGCCGTGATGGCCTCCGCCAAGGCCAAGCAGGCCGCCAACCCGTGGCTGCAGACCGTCACCGTCACCTACGACACCGCCAGCGCGCCCTCCTTCACCAGCCAGATATCCCAGGCCGCGCAGATCTGGAACAGCTCGGTCAGCAACGTCCAGCTCCAGGCGAGCAGCGGCACCGGCGACTTCTCGTACTACGAGGGCAACGACAGCCGCGGCTCCTACGCCAGCACCGACGGCCACGGCCACGGCTACGTCTTCCTCGACTACCAGCAGAACCAGCAGTACAGCTCGCTGCGCGTCACCGCGCACGAGACCGGGCACGTGCTCGGCCTGCCCGACAACTACTCCGGCCCGTGCAGCGAGCTGATGTCCGGCGGCGGCCCCGGCCCGTCCTGCACCAACCCCTACCCCGACAGCAACGAGCGCGGCCAGGTCGACAGCCTCTGGTCGAACGGCGTCGATTCCGTGAACTAGGGGAGTCGCGAACTCGCCGCTGAAACAGGGAAGTTGCCGACGCCCTTCGGGTGCGGCGGGCCGCCCGGCCGGAATCGGGTGGCCCGCCGCTCGGTTGCTTCCCCGATCGGGAGCCTAACCGCCGGTGGAGCGGAATGCCAGGGGCACGCGCGAGTCAAGGTCGGTTAAAGACATCTCAAATCGCTTTACCGCAAGGGGTATTGATCGAAGCTATCGCGGGTTGACATCATCCGCCCGCCCGCCGGGCTGCCCGAAGCTCTGGGGACATCACCCGCTGACCAGGTGTCCCCCAGGGCCGGCCCCCAACCGGCCACGGCACCACCGGAATCGGAGCCCCCACATGAAGCGATCCGTGCTGTCCGCCGC
This sequence comes from Kitasatospora sp. NPDC058492, assembly GCF_042720685.1. Taxonomy (NCBI): domain Bacteria; kingdom Bacillati; phylum Actinomycetota; class Actinomycetes; order Kitasatosporales; family Streptomycetaceae; genus Kitasatospora; species Kitasatospora sp. NPDC058492. Next base: position 66,708 of record NZ_JBHXMU010000028.1, on the reverse strand, counting down.
GCTCGGCCTGGCCCTCGCGGCCGGTCTCGCCGTGCTGCCCACCACCGCCGCGTCCGCCGCCACCCCCGGCCCGGCCGTCCAGGGCTACACCGCCTCGACGTACGCCGGTTCGGCCGCCGAGGCCGCGAACAACCAGGCGTTCTTCCAGGCCGTGATGGCCTCCGCCAAGGCCAAGCAGGCCGCCAACCCGAACCTGGCGACCGTCGTCGTCACCTACGACGCCAGCTCGGCACCGAGCTTCCGCACCCAGATCGCCAACGCCGCGCAGATCTGGAACAGCTCGGTCAGCAACGTCCAGCTGCGGTCCGGCTCGGGCGGCGACTTCTCGTACTACGAGGGCAACGACAGCCGCGGTTCCTACGCCAGCACCGACGGCCACGGGCGCGGCTACGTCTTCCTCGACTACCAGCAGAACCGGCAGTACAACTCGGTCCGGGTGACCGCGCACGAGACCGGGCACGTGCTCGGCCTGCCGGACCACTACTCCGGCCCGTGCAGCGAGCTGATGTCCGGCGGCGGCCCCGGCACCTCCTGCACCAACCCGTACCCGAACGGCACCGAGCGCAGCCGCGTCAACTCCCTCTGGGCGCGCGGCTGATCGTCCGCCAGGCGCCCCGGCCCGGCCGCAGCCCGCAGCGGCCGGGCCGGGGCGCCGTCGTCCGGAGGCCGTCGCCCTTCGGCGGGTGGTCGTCCGGCGGGTCGTCGTCCCGACCGTTGTCGGTGCCGCGTGCGAGCATGCGGGCGAGACCCGTTCGCCCCCGACCGTGAGGTGCCACCGCCATGCCGCGTTCCGCCCCCGACCAGCTCACCGACCTGCCGTACGCGGACCTGCTCCGCCCCCACGCCGGGCGGCTGCGCAGCGACGAGCGGTACGACACCACGCACTTCGACGGCGGCGAGCACACCGACGAGTCGGCGGCCGGGGCGGCGTTCCTGGAATGCGCCTTCACCGGGGTCGCGCTCAGCGGGGTCAAGCTGCGCCAGGCCCGGTTCAACGAGGTCTGGGTGCAGGCCGGCCGCTGGGTGGCCTGCGACCTGAGCGACACCGAGTGGCAGGACAGCGCCTTCGTCGGCGGCGTGCTGGCCGGGGTCGCCGGATACGGCTCGGCGCTGCGCCGGGTGGTGTTCCGCGGCTGCAAGCTGGAGGCGGTCAACCTGCGGGCGGCCGTGCTGCGGGACGTCGTGTTCGAGGACTGCCTGCTGCGCGACGTGGACTTCGGCGAGGCCAAGCTGACCGAGGTGTCCTTCCCCGGCTCCACGCTGGAGGAGGTCCGACTGCGCGGCGCCACCCTGAAGAAGACCGACCTGCGCGGGGCCGCCCGGCTGGGCCTCGCGGACGGCCACCAGGGGCTGCGCGGCGCGGTCATCAGCTCCACCCAACTGCTGGAGCTGGCACCGCAGTTCGCCCAGGCGCTGGGAATCGAGGTCAAGGACCGCTGACCAGCCGCCCGCTCCGTCCCTCCCCGCCGTTTCCGCCGCCCGTTCAGCCCGGCGTCGCTCGGTGACACCCGGACGAACAGTCCGCCAACCCTGCCGCGCGCATCTGGTGGGCGCCTCCGGCCGGGGTGGAAGATGCTGCGCGATCGATGAGCCCCGACTTGTGTACACAACATCGCCAGATCGCCAGTGAAGGGACGGGCCGGGCCGATGGCCGAGCTGAGTCGTAGGAAGTTCGTCACGCTGTCCGGTGCCGCCGCGGCGGGACTCGCCGTGGCCGGCACCAGCGCCGCAGGGGCCGCCCCCGGCGCACCCGCGGTGGCCTCCACCGCCACGCTCCAGCAGACCGGCACCATCAACGACGTGCAGCACGTGGTGATCCTGATGCAGGAGAACCGCAGCTTCGACCACTACTTCGGCACCCTGCGCGGGGTGCGCGGCTTCGCCGACCGCAGCGCCATCCAGATAGCCGGCGGCTACAGCGTCTTCAACCAGCCCAACGGCCTGCTCGGCCGCCAGTACCCGTGGCAGTTCAGCCAGACCAAGCCGGCCGGCGGCGCCGACCCCGAGCGCCTCGCCCAATGCAACGGCGACCTCAGCCACGGCTGGAGCGATCAGCACAAGGCCTGGAACAGCGGCAAGATGGACTCCTGGGTCGCCGCCAAGGGCAACGTCCGCACCCTCGGCTTCCTCACCCGCCAGGACATCCCGTTCCACTACGCGCTGGCCGAGAACTGGACCATCTGCGACGCCTACCACTGCTCCGTGCTCAGCGCGACCGGCCCCAACCGCACCTACCACTGGTCCGGCCAGATCGACCCGGCCGGCAGCGCCGGCGGCCCCGCGTACGACGGCGGCGACGAGAAGGGCCTGCGCTGGCAGACCTACGCGGAGGCACTGGAGAGCGCCGGCGTCAGCTGGAAGGTCTACCAGAACGCCGCCGACAACTACGGCGACAACGCCCTCGCGTACTTCACCCAGTTCTCCGGCGCCCCGGCCGGCAGCCCGCTGGCCGTCAAGGGCATGGGCTCGGTGCCCAAGGCCACCGGCAGGACCCCGGACGACATCGCCGCCGCGATCAAGGCCGACGTGCTGAACGGCACCCTCCCGCAGGTCTCCTGGATCGTCCCCGACCAGGCCTCCTCCGAACACCCGTACGCCACCCCCGCCGACGGCGCGCACTTCGTCCACCTGGTGATCGACGCGCTGAACGCCGACCCGAACGTCTTCAACTCGTCCGTCCTGTTCATCAACTACGACGAGAACGACGGCTTCTTCGACCACGTCCCGCCGCCGGCCGCCCCGGCCGGCACCCCGGGCGAGTTCTACAACGGCACCAACATCGGCCTCGGCTTCCGCGTCCCGATGATCGCCGTCTCGCCCTGGACCCGCGGCGGCTGGGTCAACTCCGAGACCTTCGACCACACCTCCGTGCTCCGCTTCCTGGAGACCTGGACCGCCGCCCTCGGCACACCCGCGCAATGTCGGAACATCAGCGACTGGCGCCGACGCGTCTGCGGCGACCTGACCAGCGCGTTCGACTTCGCCAACCCGGTCTACGGCCTGCCCGGGCTGCCCGACACCTCGCAGACCATCGGCCTGTCGGCGTGCGGCCCGCTGCCCAACCCGGCCCCGGTCAACAACCAGCTGCCGATCCAGGAGACCGGCACCCGGCCGGCCCGCGCCCTGCCGTACCAGCCGAACGCCAACCTGGACCACCTGGAATTCGGCTCCGGCGGGGTCATGAAGGTCTGGATCGCGATGGACAACGGGGGCACGGCGGCGGCGAAGTCCGCCCACTTCGCCGCCTACGCCAACGCCTACCGCAGCGGCGGCCCCTGGCAGTACACCGTCGACCCGGGCGGCACCACCAGCGACTTCTTCAACTGCGGCACCAACTTCGGCGGCGGCCCCTACGACCTGACGGTCGTCGGCCCCAACCGCTTCCTGCGCCGCTTCAAGGGCGACGCCACCAAGGCCGGCAAGAACGCGGCCGCCACGGCGTCGTACGCGGTCGAGCCGGGCACCGGCAAGCTCGCCGTCTACTTCAAGCTCGCCAACTCCGGTGCGACGCCCATGACCTTCACGATCGCGTCGAACAACTACCGCACGGACGGCCCCTGGACGTACCAGGTCCCCGCCGGCGGCAACGTCACCGACTTCTTCAACGCCGCGGCCTACAACAACGGCTGGTACGACTTCACGGTGACGGTCGACGCCGACAGCACCTGGTCCCAGCGCTTCACCGGCCACCTGGAAACGGGCACCCCCAGCATCACCGGCTGACGCCCCAGGCCCCGCTACCCGCTCCCTCGGGTGGCGGGGCCTCCACCCGCCTCTGATCGATCGTCAACTCGGCGCGGAATCGGCGCGGAATAGTATTCCGATCTGCCTGCCGACCTTATGGCCGTCCGGGATCCTGCCTACCGTGAGCCCAAGACGCAGAAGGTATCGCGCCTGAAGTTCCGGACTATTCCCCGCTCAAGCGTCAGGGCCGCGCGGGGAGGATCGGGGAAACGACCATGGGAACACGTGAACAGCACGGCGCCGGTCGCGCGCCCGGGCTGCGGGCCGCACGGAGGACGTCGATCTCGGCACTGGCCGCCTTCTGCTGTGCCGCTGTGCTGACCGCCACGCTGACCGTCGTGCAGGCGCCGTCGGCCAGTGCGACGAGCGAAACCAGGCCGCCCAGCCCGCCCGGCGACACGGACGCTGTGGCGACGCCGTACGGCCCCCTCGGAAAGTGGATGCTGCAAATCGACTGCCAGTACCCGGACAACTGCGGAATCTCCAACTGGCTCGGCCACCCGTACAAGGGCAATACGCTGTACGAGCCGATCAACGTCATCCTCGTCGACAAGTCGTCGAGCACCCAGGACGAGGCGATCGAAAAGCTCGGCAAGGACATGAAGGCCGCCGGCTTCCCGGCACGCATCGGTCACACCAACGGCTACCACGCCCTCCTCCCCGACGCCCACGGCACCCCCACGCCCCACGGCCAGCAGCCGAGCGCCTCGGACCACGCCTTCGCCGACGCCTGGTTCTTCGCACCCCTCATCGACCACGGCCGGGTCTTCGGCCCGACCCGGACCGGCGACGGCTACGTCTGGACCGCCGCACTCAGCGCCGAAAAGCCCGGCATCTACATCGACCCGGACGGCCGACCGTCATTCACGCACGACTACGCGTCGTTCAAGGACGCGCGGAACAAACTGTGCGCGGACATGACGGCCAGTGGAGCGGGCCGCTGCGGGTTCCCGGTCGACATGAAGAACGAGTACAACGAGGGTTCCATCACCACCGGCGACCACGACGGCCGGGCCGCCGTGATCGAGCTGCGCTGACCCCCTTCGCCAGTCGCCCGTCCGGGGCCTCATCGGCGTGAACGCACCGGACGGGACGACGGCGCGCTGTGCCTGCCGCGCCGGCTCGGCGGCAGGATCAGGTCGGCGGGCCCCCGGTCGGCGCTGATCGCGTCCATCCACTGCCGCGCCCAGTGGGCCTGCTGATGCTCCACCGGCATGGCGGCGTAGCCCTGTGCGATCTCCCGCCGGGCCGAGGCGGTGCGGCCCAGGGCGAGCAGCGCCACACCCTGGCGCAGGGCGAGCCACCCCGGCGTGTACCAGTAGGCACCCACCGGCAGGTCGGAGAAGTCGATCGTGTCGGCCAGCCGATCGGCCTCCAGCAGGAGCCGGTCGGCCTCCCGGACCTCCCCCGCGTGCGCGAGCGCCCGCGCCTGCTGGCCGGCGTCGTAGGTCCGCAGCGCCGGGTGGGCGCGGGTGTCGCGGCGGGCGGCGTCGAGCATGCTCGCCGCGGCGGCCGGGCTGCCCCAGACCAGCTCCAGCACGCCCCGGTAGCTCATGGTGCGTTCGAGCCGGTCAGGTGCCCGGGACTCGTAGGCGTAGGCCACCGCGCGGTCCAGCGCCTGCTCCGCCGCCGCATACCGCCCGGCCACGAAGTGGCACCAGCCGAGGTACGCGGTCCCCATGGCGGCCGCACCGATCGCCGGGGCCCGCAGGGCGTACGGCGCGTCCTTGGCCGCCTGGACGGCCAACTCGGCCCGCGCCGCCACCATGGGAGTCACATCCGCGGAGGAGGAGGTGTCCTCCAGCTTCCGCAACTGGACCAGCCCCGACTCTGCCTCGACGATCATCGCCCGGTCCACCAGACCCGGCCTGCGGGCCTGGAAGTCGACCCGATCAGGATCAGCCGGAATCAGGCCGGACAGCGCGCCTCCCGCCCCCAGCGCCCCATCGATCAACCGGGCCAGCGCCGGATCCGGCATCCGGTCGCCCGACTCGAACCTACTGATGGTCGACTGGGACACGAACACCGTCGCCGCCAGCCTCGGCTGGGACATGCCCGCCCGCCGACGCAGCAGCCGCAACGTGCGCCCGAAGGACGTCAAACCCGCCTCCGCTCCTGGCCGTTCACCCGCCCACCAAGTGCCGCCGGAGCCTACCCCCCGACCGGACAACTCGCCACAGCCCCAAGCAGATCGAGGAGCCGGACGCGCCCGGCGTCGGCATCCGGCGGTCACCCTCGCCGGGCAGAGCGGAGGCCCCACTACCCGCCTCGGGTAGTGGGGCCTCGGGTGCGTGATCGGAGGTCGCTCGCTGTTTGGGGCGGCCGGATGGCGTAGGTGGTGAATCCGGCGTGCTCGCCGGTCGGGACGAACCCTGCCTTGAGGAGGACGCGACCGGAGGCCGGGTTGTCCGGATGGTGCTTGGCGTGGATCTCGGGCAGTCCGAGGTGGCCGAAGCCCAGGGCGAGAATCCTGAGGACCGCCTCCGTGGCGTGCCCCTTCCCCCAGGTGTCCGCGCGCAGGATGTAGCCGAGTGCGGCGACGGGGCGGTCCAGGCAGAGCTTGATGATCCCGAGCAGGTCGCCGTCGAAGTCGAGGCCCAGGGTGTAGAGCGTGCGCGGGGATTGAGCGGCGGAGGCCACTGCGTCGCGTGCGGCGCTGCGGGCTTCGGCGGCGTCCATCGGCCCTCGCTGGAGGAACCTGGTCGATTCCGGGCTGTAGATCCGCTGGAGAGCGGTGGCGTCGTTTCGGGTCAGCTCGCGCAGTACGATCACTTGCCCACCGCCTGCACCATGGTGGTCAACTCGGCGGCGGTCGGCCGGTCGTCGGGCCCGGCCAGCAGGACGAACCGCAGCCGGGCCTGGAGTGCGGGCCAGGGCATCCGGGAGGACATTGGGACGGCTCTGGCGGCGATGGCCTCGCGAACCACCTCGACCGGCGTGCCCCGGCCGAGTCCGGCGGCCTCGTAGTCCAGCGGCCAGTTGCCCGTGGCACAGGTCCACAGGGTGCCGGCGAGGGCGTAGACGTCGGCGGCCTTTGTCGTGTCGACGGGTTGGGGTCCGGTGATGATCCGGGCGGCCAGTTCGGGGGCGGTGAGGTGGACCATCGTGCCGTCGAAGGTCTTCCATGGAGTGGTGCCGACCTTCCGGGACCAGGCGAAGTCGAGGAGGCGCACGGTTCCGTCATCGCCGTGGACGCCGTGCTGGGGCTGGAGGTCGCCGTGTACCCATCCGTCGGCGTGGAGGACGGCCGCGGCGCGGCACAGCCCGATGGCAGCGGCAAGGGCTTCGTTCCGCCCCCCTTCGCCCTTGCGTACGGGACGGAAGACCTGCCAGGTGGATGGTCCGGCCAGCCATGGGGTGACGAGCCAGATGCCGCCGTCGAACCGGCCGGCGGTCACGGTGTAGCCGGGGAGCTGGTCCAGCACGGAGGCTTCGCGCGCGGTGACCTCGGCGGCCTCGCCGGTGCCGAGCTTGATGCTCGCGCGGCCTCGCGGTCCGGTCGCCTTCCAGACCGACGAGCCCCGCCGGTTGCTGATCTCCTCCAGCTCCAGCGGCCCGCATACGGCCTCCGCGGCCTTCAGCGCTTCGGTGGCCTCGGGAGTGAAATCGCCCATTCTCTTACTGCCTTCCACTCGCAGGGGATGTGTTCGAACACGTCGTGGCCGTCGTCAACGGCCCCGCCCACCGCCGCCGCGAGATCGGGTGTGCTGGTCAGGAGCTTCGGGTCCAGGAGGCGGACGGCCGCGCGCACTGGGAGGAACGAGAACGGGGCCGGCGGGATGTCGTGCCCGGCCCTGTTGGTCTCAGCAGCCCCCTGGACGAACTTGCCGAACATCACGCCGACCGGCCCGTAGAGGTTCTTCAAGGCCCAGTGCGGCCAGGCCAGTAGCTCGCGGTGGTCGGCGTCGGCGCACTGCCCGATCAGCACCACGTTCTCGCAGGTCAGCGCGCCGAATGGTCGGGCCATCAGAGGGCGAATCCACTCGGCAGCCTGTACGCCCGCGTAGAACAGTTCGGCTTCGACGGCGTACCGGCGAGTGTCGCGCGAGATCTCGTAAACGGTCCACCCGGTCATACCGCGCGCTGCGGATGGCCGGAGGAACGGGCAGTACTGCTGCATGGCGGGGAGATAACCGCTCACGTCCACGCCGGCCGGGTGTTCCGTCCGGGCCTCGGTGAGGCGGAGCGCCCCGGCAGTCGGCCGGGACGCTCCGTCGGACGGTGCGGTGATCACCGGGTGGTCGCCGCCGGGGCCAGGTCGTCGCCGTCGCCGGGCGCGGGCGAGCAGTCCCACTCGGCCCAGACCTCGCCCGTCTCGCGGTAGCGGGCCAGGGCCACGGTGTTGACCGTGCCGTCGGCGTCGGTGAACCAGATCTCCGGCAGGGGGCCGTACGCCTCCTCGTACGCGCCCACCCAGGAGATGAAGCCGACGCCCGCGCTCTCGACGTGCGTCAGCTTGCGTCCGCCGTGCCGGACGGCGAATGCCTCGTGCGCGGCCGGATCGCTGAGAAGCTGGTGCCACGCGTTGTCGATGGCGGCGGAGAACATCTCCGCCGCGGCCTGACCCGCGTCGATCCGACGCGCGGTGATCGTGAAGAACTTGCCCAGTTCGTTCAGCTCGGTGATGGACTTGATGGTGGCGGTGCTCACGGCCTCTCCCATCGGGTTGGCTCTGCTCGCCTGGAGCGGGCGAGCAGTGGTGTGGGATGGTGCGCCGCCCGGCGGGCTTCCACGGAACCGAGGGGGATCGGATTCACCTCGCGCCGGGTGGCGGATTACCAGGTTGGCCGTCAGAGGCTCGGGCGCTCAACGTGCTTGCATCCGTTTGCAGAACTTCAGCCCAGAGAGTCGATCGCCCTGGCGATCAGGGACCGCACTTGTGCGCCGTGCACCGCGAATCCCATGAGCCTGTCGAACGCCTGGACGTAGAGGCCGACTTCGCTGGGCGCGGTGAGCGTCACCTGGGCCGAGAGCAGTTCTACCCCGGCTTCCGCATCGTCGAAGACGTTGAAGGTCTCCACTGGCCACATGGTGCGCTCTGCGGCGAAGGGGATGAGGCCGAACGAGACAGCTGGCAGGGACATCACCGTCAGCAGGTGCTTCAGTTGCTCAGCCATCGTCTCGACCCCGCCGAGGCGGTAGTACAGGACGGATTCCTCCACCAGGATCGCGAAGCGGTGGTGACCGGTGCGGATTACGCGGGATCGGGCCAGGCGGGCCTTCACGGCCTCGGCGACATCGTTGGGCGTGCGCCGGAAGTCGGACACCGTGGCGAGCAGCGCGGTGGCGTACGCCTCGGTCTGCAAGACGCCGGGTATCACGCGGGAGGAATAGGCGCGGAAGTGTCGCGTGCGCTCGTAGAGCGGTACCGCTGATTCCTGCAGCATGCGAAGGCCGGTGCGGGTGAGCCTGCGCCACTCGACATACATGGAGTCCACCGCGCGGTTGGCGGCGATCAGATCCTCGGCCTGGTCGTCCGCCCCGCAGGCTCGGCACCACGCTCGGATGTCCTTGTCGGATGGCGCGGTCTTGGCGTTGATGATGCGGGAGGTCTTCGCGCCGTTCCACCCGCACAGGGTTGCCAGCTCCTGCCCCAGGAGTCCGGCGTCCAGCATGATCTCGCGCAGCCGCGCGGCGACGGCCAGACGGGCCTCTTGGGCACTGGAGGACGGGGAGACGGGCATGAGCTGGCGGTCCTGATGCAGATGGGTCAGACGGTGTACTTCTCGTGCGGGATGCCGCGCTCCCAGACAGCCTCGAAAGCGACGGCGCAGAGATTGGCCACTGCAGGGTCGTCGGTGAGCGTGGGACCGGCAGAACCGCCGTCGCCGGTGAAGTGGTTGAAGCGAACCACGGTTTCGTCGAACAGCCAGAAGTCGTTACCGGGCAGGGCGATATCCGACGCCTGACGGCGCGGCAGCCAGCGCACCTGCTCGCCGGCCGCCAGGTTCACGACCGTTCCGGCATGCTCGTACCGGATGTAGTCGGTGACCGGCTCGGAGACGATGCGCCCGCGGCGTACGACCACGCCGCGGGCGACTGCTTCCCGGATCTGCGCAACCCAGCCGGACCACCCTTCGGATTCCGGGTCGGTGTCGACGTGGCCAGTGCGCAGGAACTCCGCGAATTCCTCCACCTCGCCGGCGATCCCGTAGCTATCCCTCAGCTCCAGATGGACCGCCGACCTGCGGGCCTGCCTCAGCATCGCCGAGAAGTCCGGCACGTTCTGCATCGTCGAGCGCCTTCCTGATGATCCCCGCCATACGCAGCGGGATGCGGGTCACGTTCTCGTGGTCGGGGATACCAGCGGAGTGGCCGGGTACCCACTCCGTGCTGCCGATCTTCGTCAGCAGGGGCCCGCCGGGCTTCCAGCCCTGAAGGACCAACTCCTTCTCCTCGTCGTCCACCCACACCATCGGGCTCTCGTCCTTGCCGGTGTTGGGGTCGATCCCGCCGAACCGTAGGGTCATGGTGCCCTCCCGTGCCAAGTCGGTTGCGCGGTTCTGCACGCCACCGTTTCGCGTGACATGACGAAGCGTCAAGGGCGCGTTTCAGCATGGACGTTCTGGATGTCCACAGCTCTTCTACGGCTGTGGAACGCAGGTCCGAAGAGCGCCGAAAGCCGTGGCTACGGACTCGGCTTGTGAGAGTGCGAGGGCCTGTAGCTGATAGTAGGCCGTGAGGATCGGCGGTACTGCGCCGCTGTCCCGTTCCAGGTGCCCTTGCTGCGCCGATTCGGCGTAGGACATCAGCGATCGGTCCGGAAGGGTGATGATGTTCACCGGGAGGTCGAACGCTCGTTCCTCGCCTATGGCGTACGGAGCAACCTGGATAACGGTGTTGGGCATCCGGGCGAAGGCTGCAAGCTCGTCGGGCTGGGCAGCCATGATGGACTTTCCGCCGACCGGCCGTCGGATGCGGCTCTCATCCAGAACGGCGTGGATCAGTGGAGGGTCTCCCGGCGCAAGTTCGCCTGTCGGCGCGCAAGGTAGGCGACCCGCTCCTCGGCTTGGTCCTGCGTGATGCTGCCTCGGCGGACTGCCCCCGCCGCGATGGCCCGCGCGTAGTCCAACGTCTGAAGCAGCCCCGGCGCGATGCCCCTCATCCGGCGGGCCACCCGGCGGCGACTCGGCCGGGACCGCCGCCGATGACCGCCCCTCCCGCCTGTCCCGCACCGGACTGCTGCGGCCCCGGTCGATCTGCTCAACGACGCCAACGCGGCCGGACGGACGTGGAACTGCCCGAACTGCGCCCGGTGGGGCGTCGCCTGGTCGGCGGGCTACCTGGCGAACCAGCCGTTCGAGGCGATGGCCGGACTCCGCATCCCGGCGGTGTCCCGCCGTAGGCCCCGGGCGGCGTCCCGGCCGCCCAACCGGCCCGACTGATGTGGCGGACAGCTCACACGAACGGGCCGCGCGGGAACCACGGATCGCGGACCTCCCGGGGCCCGTCCGGTGTCAGCAGGGTGAGGGTGTACGGCGAGGCCGCGTACTCGGCGAGCTGGACCGAGCCGTAGCGGGTCTCCAGTTCGGCCTGCACCGGGACCGGCAGCCTGCTGAGCGCCCGCCGCAGTTGCAGGGCGTCCCGGCGGCTGATCGGGTGCGGGGTGCGCAGGACCAGTCGCAGCGGGCTGAGCGGCCCGGCGACCGGTACGCCGGTGCCCAGTTCGTAGCCGACCGCGCCGATCGGGCCCCAGGACAGCCGGTGGTCCGCGACGATCCGGCCGACCGCCGGCAGCAGGGCCAGCGCCGGGATTCCGGAGACCCGTTCGGGGTCCAGCCGCCCGCACCGCCCGGCCAGCTGTTCGGGGCGCAGTGTCCGGGCGACTGCGGCCCAGGGCGCCAGGGCGTCCAGCCGCTGCCCGGGGCGGGGGCCGCGCACGATCACCGGGATCCACTGTTCGGGCGCGGCCTCCGGGTCCCGGGTGCAGCGCTGCGGGTGCGGCACGTCCGCCGGGGTGCCGACCAGGGAGGGGGCCCGGCCGACCGTCACCCACGGGTGCACGCGCAGCACGGCCCGCGCCCAGTCCGGCAGCTCGCCGCCCGCCAGCGGGTGCAGCGAACTGGGGCACTGCATCAGCAGCAGGTCGTGGGTGCCGGGCAGTCGCCCGTCCAGTGCGGCCAGCGGCCCGACCCGCCGGCGCGGCCCGTCGTGGGGGTCCTCGGCGGTGCGCCGGGCTTGGCGGGCGGAAGGTACGACGGTCACGGTGGGCTCCAGACGGTGGCGTCAGTTCGGCCGACGGCTCCAATCTGCGCCGGGCGCCCGCCTCCGCGCCACGGCCGTTGGGCGCGTTCACCAGGGACCAAAGGCTCAACGTGCGGCTCCGGGTGCCCGGTGTGAGAGTGGGGGAAGCCTGGTATCCGTTCGGAGGAGGAGTCATGGGCATCTTCGACAGGTTCCGCCACAAGGCGCACGAGGCGACCGGGCAGGACGCCGCCGAGCGTGCCGCCATCGCCCACGACGAGGCCGCGGACGCGTACAGCCCGGAGATCGAGCGGGCCCGCGAGACCCAGGAGGCCCGTGAGTCGGAGCGGCGTGCCCGTGCCGTCCAGGAGGAGGCCGACCGGCGCGCGGCCGAGAACATGACGGCCGAGGGCGACCCCTGGGGCTGAAACCCCAGGAGTCTCAGCACCCCAAAACCTCCAGCCCCCGTCACCGCGCCCGCGGCGGCAGCGGCGGGCGCCGCAGGTCCGGCCGGGGGGTGTCCTCCGGCGGGGGCGCTGCGGCGGGCGCGTCCTCCAGCAGGTCCAGCGCGAGCTGGACGGCGGCGACCAGCTCGGGGTGGCGCCCGCGGGCCCAGTCGCGCGGGGTGCGCAGCACGTGCACGTCCGGTTCGACGCCGCGGTTCTCCACCGACCAGCCGAGTCCGCCTTCGAACCAGGAGGCGTTCTTGGGCACCGAGATCCGGGTGCCGTCGCCGAGGGTGTGCCGCCCGGTCATCCCGACGACCCCGCCCCAGGTCCGGTTGCCGACGACGGGGCCGAGGCCGAGCAGTTTGATCGCCGCGATGACCACGTCGCCGTCCGAGCTGGTCGCCTCGTCGGCGAGCGCCACGAGCGGGCCGCGCAGTGCGTGCCGGGGCCAGCGGACCGGCTGGCGGTCCCGGCCGAAGTCCCAGGCGAGGACGTGCCGGGTGAGTTTCTCCAGGACGAGTTCGGAGACGTTGCCGCCGGCGTTGCCGCGCACGTCCAGGACGAGTGCGGGCTTGTCCAGTTCGCGCCGCAGGTCGCGGTTGAACTGCGCCCAGCCGGAGCCGCCGAGGTCCGGGATGTGCAGGTAGCCGCACCGGCCGTCGCTGAACTCCCGGACCAGGAGGCGGCGTTTGGCCACCCAGTCCTGGTAGCGGACGGCCCGTTCGTCGGTCAGCGGGGTGACGGTGATCCGCCGTACCGGGCCGTCCGGGCTGCCGCGCAGGGCCAGTTCGACGGTGGTGCCGCCGGTGCCGGCCAGCAGTGGCAGCGGGCCGCGCACCGGGTCCACCGGGCGGCCGCCGACGGCGAGCAGTTCGTCGCCGTCCCGGACGCCCTGGGCGGCGAGCGGGGCGCGGGCGCGCGGGTCGGAGGTCTCGCCGGGCAGCACCCGTTCGACCAGCCAGCGCCCGTCGGGGGAGCGGTGGGCGTTGGCGCCGAGCAGGCCGAGCGGCTGCTGGCCGAGCGAGGGGCCTTCGGCGCGCCGGGACGGGGTGACGTAGGCGTGCGAGGTGCCGAGTTCGCCGAGGAGTTCGCGCAGCAGGTCGGCGAAGTCGTCGGGTGAGCAGACCCGCTCCAGCAGCGGCTCGTACTGGGCGGTCAGGGCGGGCCAGTCCAGGCCGGACATCCGCTCGTCCCAGAACTGGTCCCGGACGATCCGGGAGGCCTCGTGGTAGGCCTGGCGCCACTCGGCGGCGGGGTGCACGGTGTGGGTGATCCGTCGCAGGTCGACGGTGCTGCCGGCGCCGCCGGTGACCGGGACGATCCGCAGGGTCCCGGCCGAGTAGACCGCGATGGAGCCGCCGTCCCCGGAGACGGCGTAGCCGTCCAGCTTGTCGACCAGGGTGGTGCGGGTGCCCCGGGCGAGGTCGAAGTACTCCAACGAGGGGCGGCCGGAGGTGTCGTCGGGGCTGGCGAAGGTCTGTCCGAGGGTGCCGGAGATCGGCCAGCGCAGCCAGATCAGGCCGCCGCGCACCGCGTCGGTGGCCGAGTACTTGGAGGCGATCACCGGGAACTGGAGCAGCCGCTCGCCGATGCCCTGCGGGTCGACGAGGACGGTGCCGTCGCCGCCGCCGTTGCCGCGCGGGGCGCCGTCCTCGGCGGGCGCGGCGAACGGGGACGGCGTGTCGGCGGTGAGCGGGACGAGGTAGGGGCGGCAGCCGAGCGGGAAGGAGAGGTCGCCGGTGTGCACGTCGTGGACGGGGTCGAAGCCGCGCCAGGACAGGAAGGCCAGGTAGCGGCCGTCCCGGGTGAACACCGGCTGCTCGTCCTCGAAGCGGCCGTCGGTGACTTCGGTGACCGGCCCGGGCGCTTCGGTGCGGGTGAGCCGGATCCGGCGCAGCGAGCGCCCGGCCACCGGCTGGGACCAGGCGATCCAGTGCGAGTCGGGGGAGAAGCGGGCGCTGGAGACCGGCCCGTAGCCGGAGGCGGCGAGTTCGCGGACGGCGCCGTCGTCGGCGGCGACCAGCAGCAGCCGCCCGTCGGAGGCGGCGACGGCGAGGTGGGCGCCGTCGGGGGAGGCGGTGAGTTCCAGGACGCGGCCGATCCGGTCGGCGGCGAGCACCCGGTGGCGGTGCTTCTCGGTCTCCTCGTGCCCCGGCAGCGGCATCACCTCGATCGCGTCGGCGCCCTCGGCGTCGGTGATCCAGGCGGCCTCGCCGGTGTGTCCGAGGATCACCGGCAGACGGGTCCGCACCCCGGGGGTGTCGGCGAGCGCGCGGGCCGGGCCGTCCTTGTGGGTGAGCCAGTACTGGCTGCCGCGCACGGTGATCACCCCGGCCCGGCCGCTCTGGTCGCAGGCCAGGTCCTTGACCTGGGAGGCGGCGCCGACCTGGTACGGGCGGCGGCCGGCCCGGGCGCCGCCGAGCGGGACGGCGAGCCGGCGGGGGGCGGGGGCGTCCAGGCTGTCCAGCAGCCAGAGGTCGCCGGCGTGCTGGTAGACGATCCGGGTGCCGTCGGTGGCGGCCTCGCGGGCGTAGTAGGAGGCGTGGTCGGTGTGCCGGCGCAGGTCGGTGCCGTCGGGGCGGCAGGAGTAGACGTTGCCGATGCCCTCGTGGTCGGAGAGGAAGGCGATCCGCCCGGCGACGGGCATGGGTGAGGCGAGGTGGCCGGGGTGGTCGGCGAGGATCTGTTCGCCGTCCGCCCAGAGCCGGCCGGTGGCGCCGCCCCGGTAGCGCTTCCAGGCGGCGGGTTCGTGCGGGGCGGCGCCGGTGAGAAGCACGGTGCGTTCGCGGCTCATCTGGGCGTCGCCGACGGGGCCCCAGGGCATCCGGTGGCCGGGGGAGCCGTCGGGCGGCAGGGCGTGCGCCCAGGTGTAGTGGCCGAACGGCTCGTGGTAGGAGGTGACGGCCAGTACTTCGCCGTCCGGCAGCCAGCCGCGCACCCGGGTGTCCTGGCTGCCCCAGTGGCTGAGCCGTTCGGCCTCGCCGCCCTCGACGGGGGCGGTCCACACCTCGGGGGTCAGGTTCAGCCAGCTGGTCCAGGCGAGGGTGCGGCCGTCGGGGGAGAAGCGGGGGTGGCTGACGCGGGTGCGGTCGCAGCTGACCCGCCAGGCCCGGCCGGTGGCGCCGTCGGCGTCCAGCGGGGCGATCCAGACGTCGTCCTCGGCGGTGAAGGCGAGCAGCCCGCCGTGCAGGTGGGGGTAGCGGAGGTAGCCGGGCGGGGTCACCCCTCCATCCTTCGACGGGGTGTCACCCCCGGCAACCGGGGCGGCCCGTCGGGGCTGCCGGGCGGTCGGTGCGTAGGTCGCGGACCGGTCTGGACCATTGACACCGCAGTGCCGAATCCACTTCAGTGGTCTAGTCCAACTTGGGTGCCAGGCCGGGCCGTTCCCCCCCCACTGGCGCGTGCTCCGGCGTGCCCTCGGACGTCCCCCACGACCGCGCCATCGCAGGAGCCCCCGCATGCGCAGAACCACACCCGCACCCGCCCCCGCCCGCCGGAAGCAGTCCCGCACCCTGCTCGCCGCCGGCACCGCCTCCGCCGTCGCCGCGGCCACCCTGGTCGGTGTCACCCTGGGCCTGGCGCCCGCCGCCTCGGCCGGCGAGTTCCTGGTCAACGGCGGCTTCGAATCCGGCTCGCTCGGCCCCTGGAGCTGCACCGGCAACTCCGGCAGCGTCGTCACCAGCCCGGTGCACGGCGGCGGCTACGCCCTCGCCGCCGCGGCCACCGCGGGCGACACCGCCCAGTGCGGCCAGACCGTCACCGTCGCCCCCAGCACCACCTACACGCTCAGCGCGTACGTCAACGGCTCGTACGTCTACCTGGGCGTCGACGGCGGCGGCCCCAGCACCTGGACCCCCGGTACCGGCGGCGGCTACCAGAAGCTCAGCGTCAGCTTCACCACCGGCGCCACCCAGACCAGCGCCACCGTCTACACCCACGGCTGGTACGGCCAGGGCACCTACTACGCGGACGACGTCTCGCTGGACGGGCCGGGCGCCCCCAGCCCGACGCCGACGCCCACCGGGACGCCGACGGGAACGCCGACCGGCACCCCGACCGGGACGCCGACCGGGACGCCGACGGGAACGCCGACCGGCACCCCGACCGGGACGCCGACCACCCCGCCGCCGCCCGGCAGCCACGCCCTGGTCGGCTACCTGCACGCCAGCTTCGCCAACGGCGCCGGCTACACCCGGATGGCCGACGTCCCGAACTCCTGGGACTTCATCGACCTCTCCTTCGGCGAGCCCACCTCCGTCACCTCCGGCGACATCCGGTTCAACCGCTGCTCCGTCACCGACTGCCCGACGGTGGAGTCCGACGCCGACTTCAAGGCCGCCATCGCCGCCAAGCGGGCCCAGGGCAAGAAGGTGCTGATCTCGATCGGCGGCCAGAACGGCCAGGTCCAGCTGACCACCACCGCCGCCCGCGACACCTTCGTCAGCTCGGTCTCGGCGATCATCGACAAGTGGGGCCTGGACGGCCTGGACATCGACTTCGAGGGGCACTCGCTCTCCCTCAACACCGGTGACACCGACTTCAAGAACCCGACCAGCCCGGTCATCGTCAACCTGATCTCCGCGCTGAAGACCCTCAAGGCCAAGTACGGTCCGGGCTTCGTGCTGACCATGGCGCCGGAGACCTTCTTCGTCCAACTCGGCTACCAGTACTACGGTTCCGGCCCCTGGGGCGGCCAGGACCCGCGCGCTGGGGCGTACCTGCCGGTCATCTACGCGCTGCGCGACGACCTCACCCTGCTGCACGTCCAGGACTACAACTCCGGCTCCATCATGGGCCTGGACAACCAGTACCACTCGATGGGCGGCGCCGACTTCCACGTCGCGATGACCGACCTGCTGCTCAACGGCTTCCCGGTGGCGGGCAACGCGAACAACGTGTTCCCGCCGCTGCCCGCCTCCAAGGTGGCCATCGGCATGCCGGCCACCACCAACGCGGGCAACGGCTACGTCGCCCCGGCCGAGGTGAACAAGGCCCTGGACTGCCTCACCAGGCTGGCCAACTGCGGTTCGTACGTGCCGCGTTCGGGCGCCCAGCCGAACCTGCGCGGGCTGATGACCTGGTCCGTCAACTGGGACCAGTTCGGCGGCCGGGAGTTCTCCAAGAACTTCGACGGCTACTTCCGCCGCTGAGGTGACGCCGGTGGGAACCGTGCTTGAACCTGACATCAGTGTGAGGATCGAGCATGGTTCCCATGGCGACCACACAGCTCCCGACTCCCGCAATCCGCAACGGTTTCCCGCTGCCCGCCCTGCTCGCCCTGGCCACCGCCGTCTTCGTCACCGCGCTCACCGAGACCCTGCCCGCCGGCGTGCTGCCCGGGATGAGCGGGGCCCTCGGCGTCGGCGAGTCGGCCGCCGGGCAGACCGTCACCGTCTACGCGCTCGGGACCGCCGCCACCGCGATCCCGCTCACCGCGGCCACCGCCGGCTGGGGCCGCAAGCGGCTGCTGCTCACCGCGATGGCCGGCTTCGCCGCCGCCAACACCGTCACCGCGGCCTCCACGAACTACCCGCTCACCCTGGCCGCCCGCTTCCTCGCGGGCGTCGCGGCCGGCCTCGCCTGGGCGCTGCTGGCCGGGTACGCGCGCCGGCTGGTGCCGGTCGAGCAGCAGGGCCGGGCCATGGCCGTGGCGATGGCGGGCGTGCCGGTGGCGCTGTCGCTGGGAGTGCCGGTCGGCACCTTCCTCGGCCAGGCGCTCGCCTGGTGGGTGCCCTTCCTGGCCATGACGGCACTGGCGCTCGGCGTGATCGGCTGGATCGCGGCCCTGCTGCCGGACCAGCCCGGACAACCCGCCGGTGAGCGCGCCCCGGTGCGGAGCGCGCTCACCGTGCCCGGGGTGGCGCCGGTGCTCACCGTGACGGTGCTCTTCGTGCTCGCCCACACCATCCTGTTCACCTACATCGCGCCCTTCCTCGACCGGACCGGCCTCGGCGACGCGACCGACACCGTGCTGCTGGTCTTCGGCCTGGCCTCGCTGGCGAGCATCTGGTTCACCGGTGCCCACATCCACCGCCGGCTACGGCAGTTGACGATCGGCGGCGCGCTGCTGGTCGCCCTGACCGCGGGCCTGCTCGGCCTCTGGTCGCACAGCACACCGCTGGTGTACGCCGCCGCCGCGCTCTGGGGCCTGGGCTGGGGCGGCGCCCCGACCCTGCTGCAGACCGCCGTCGGCGACGCGGGCGGCGAGCGGGCGGACGCCGCCCAGGCGGTGCTGGTCACCCTGTGGAACGCCGCGATGGCGGGCGGCGGCGTGGTCGGCGGCCTGGTGCTGGGCCGCCTGGGCACCGACGCCCTGCCCTGGACGGTGCTCGCCCTGATGCTGCCCGTCCTGGCAGTGGTCACCGGCGCCCGCCAACACGGCTTCCCGACTGACCGCGGTTAGCGCAACTGCAGCCCGTTGGCCAGCAGCTCGGCGACCAGCTCGGGCCGGGCCGTCGCGACCGAGCCCGCCGAGTACGGCGGCTGCGGGTCGTACTCGATGACCAGCTGGATCGCCTCCGCGGTCGCGTCCCCGGCCATCAGGCCGGTCAGCGTCAGCGCGAGGTCGATCCCGGCCGAGACCCCGGCCGCGGTCGCGTACTTGCCGTCGACCACGACCCGCTCCGTCCCGGTCGGCTCCGCCCCGAACTTCTTCAGCGCGTCGAGGCAGCACCAGTGCGAGGTGGCCCGGCGCCCCGCCAGCAGCCCGGCGGCGCCCAGCAGCAGGGAGCCCGAGCAGACCGAGGTGGTCCAGGTGGTGGTGGCGTCCACCGCGCGAATCCACTCCAGCACGGCCTGGTCGGCCAGCCGGGCCTCCGTCCCGGGCCCGCCCGGGACGAGCAGCACGTCGGCCGCGTCCACCTCGTCCAGGGAGGCCTCCGCGGTCAGCGACAGGGTCTTCATGTCGGTGCGGACCGGGCCGCGCTTCGCGGCGGTGAACACCACCTCGGCGCCGGGGATGCGGGACAGCACCTCGCAGGGGCCGACGGCGTCCAGGGCGGTGAACTCGTCGTAGAGCAGAACGGCGATGCGCATCAGTGTCCTCCAACAGGATCGGGTCGGAAGCGGCGTCGGTACTCGGCGGGCGGGGCGGCCAGGGACCGGACGAAGGCGCGCCGCATCGCCTCCGGGGTGCCGTAGCCGCAGGAGCGCGCGATCTCCTCGATGCCGTCGGCGGTGTCCTCCAGCAGCCGCCGGGCGGCCTCCAGCCGGACCCCGTCCACGTACCGGCCCGGGGTCACCCCCACCTCGGTGGCGAAGGCCCGGGCGAAGTGCCGCGGTGACAGCGCCGACCGGCGGGCCAGCGCCTCGACGGACAGGTCGGCCTCCGGGTGCTCGGCGATCCACCGCTGCACCTCGCGCAGCGGCTGCCGGGCCGCCACCTGGGCGGCCAGCTGGGTGCTGAACTGGGCCTGGTTGCCCGGCCGGCGCAGGAAGACCACCAGGTGGCGGGCGATCAGCAGGGCGGCGTCGCGTCCCAGGTCCTCCTCGACCAGGGCCAGCGCCAGGTCGATCCCGGCGGTGACCCCGGCCGAGGTGGCGACGTTCCCGTCCCGGACGTGGATCGGGTCCGGGTCCACCTCGACGTCCGGGAACCGCCGGGCCAGCGCCTCGCAGTACGCCCAGTGCGTGGTCGCCCGGCGCCCGGCCAGCAGCCCGGCCTCGGCGAGCAGGAAGGCTCCGGTGCACACCGACACCACCCGCTCGGCCCGGCCGGCCAGCTCCCGGATCCGGGCGACCAGCGCGCCGTCCGGGAGATCGCTGCCCAGCCCGCCGGGGACCAGCAGGGTGTGCACCGGCCCGACCTCGGCCAGGTCCGTGTCCGGCAGCAGCCGCAGTCCGCTGTGGCTGCGCACCGGCCCGCCGCCCGGGGAGGCGGTGGTCACCCGGTACGCCCCCGGCTGCCCGGCGGCCGCGCCCGCCCCCGTGAAGACCTCCACGGGACCGGTCACGTCGAGGCTCTGCACGCCCTCGTAGAGGACGACGACCACGCTGCGCGCTCTCATGCGACCAGCCTGTCACCGGGTCGCAGTGGCAGCAATGACCCGTTTCCCACCTTTCCTGCCACCGTCGGTGGGGGTGCCGGTGGGGAGCACGGAAACGCCGGAAGGCCCCTCGCTCTCGCGAAGGGCCTTCCGGCTGTCTGTGCGCCGCCAGGGACTCGAACCCCGGACCCGCTGATTAAGAGTCAGCTGCTCTAACCAACTGAGCTAGCGGCGCCTGCTGACGCGGAGAACATTACCTGGTCAGCAGCCGAAACACACAATCGGCCCGGGCGGCTGGGTGCGCAGCGTCACGGCACCAGGACCACCTTGCCCCGGACGTGCCCGGCGCCGACCAGTCGGTGGGCCTCGGCGGCCCGCTCCAGCGGCAGCGCCTCGGCGACCTCCAGCCGCAGCCCGCCCGCCTCCCACAGCCGCACCAGCTCGGTCAGCCGCGCGGCCGTGCGCGGCCCCCGTAGCCCCCGTACGCCCAGCCGCTCGGCCTCCGGGTAGTCGACCACGGTGCCGATCCGGCTCCGGTCGGCGACCAGCTCGACGGAGGCCGCCAGCGCGCCCCGCCCGGCGGCGTCGAAGGCGGCGTCCACGCCCTGCGGCGCCACCGCCCGGACCCGCTCGACCAGCCCCTCGCCGTACGCGACCGGGATCGCGCCCAGGTCGCGCAGGTAGTCGTGGTTGCGCTCGCTCGCGGTGCCGATCACGGTGGCGCCCCGGGCCCGGGCGAGCTGGACGGCGACGGTGCCGACCCCGCCGGAGGCGCCGTGCACCAGGACGGTGTCGCCTGGGCCGACCGCGAGCAGGGTGAGCGCCAGGTGCGCGGTCTGGCCGGAGGCGGAGAGCGAGCCGGCCTGCTCCCAGGGCATGCCGGCGGGCTTGGCCACCAGCTGGGCGGCGTCCACCGTGACGAGCCCGGCCTGGCTGTCCAGGAAGCGGAAGCCCAGCACCTCGTCGCCGACCTGCCAGTCGGAGCCGTCCGGTCCGAGCCGGTCCACCACTCCGGCGAACTCGTTGCCGAGGACGAACGGCGGCTCGACGACGGCCCCCGGCGGGCGGAAGCCCTCCCGGATCGCGAGGTCGACAGGCTGCACCCCGGCGGCGAAGACCCGCACCCGCACCTCGCCCGGCCCGGGTTCCGGGTCGGGCACCTCGGTGACCCGCAGGACCTCCGGACCGCCGGACCGCGTCACGGTGACCGCCTTCATGTCTGCTCCCGCCCTCTCGAATGTTCGACATTCGACTGCTTGACTGTTCGACCGCCCCCGATCCTCGGACCTGAAGTCCGCTTGAGGTCAAGCCACTGTTCGGCCCGCTGTTCGGCGCGTCTTCGCCGATGGGCGCATTGTCAGATTTATCCTGGGCGGCGCTCAGCCGTCCGTTGTCGAGAGGAACGTTTCCGTGGGCCAGCTGCCCCTGTTCTTCCTGGTGCTGCTCGCCTCCGTGGTGACCATGCCGCTCGCACGCAAGACCGGAGTCCCGCAACCGGTCCTGATGACCCTGCTCGGCATCGTCATGGCGCTCGTCCCGCAGATCCCGGACGTCACCATCGAACCCGAGCTGATCCTCCCGCTGGTGCTGCCGCCGCTGATCTTCGCGGTCGCCCGGCGCTCCTCGGTGCGCTACTTCAAGGCCAACGTCCGCTCGATCCTGCTGCTGGCCGTCGCCCTGGTGGTGGTCACCACGGCCGCGGTGGCCGGGGCGGTGCACTGGCTGCTGCCCGCCCTGCCGGTCGCCGCCGCGATCGCGGTCGGCGCGCTGGTCTCCCCGCCCGACCCGGTGGCCGCCGTCGCGGTGGCCGGCAGCGTCGGCCTGCCCCGGCGCCTGGTGTCGATCCTGGAGAGCGAGGGCCTGTTCAACGACGTCACCGCGATCGTCGTCTACTCGCTGGCCATCGAGGCCGTGGTCAGCGGCGACTTCTCGGTCGGCCACGCGGTGCTGCGCTTCATCCTGTCCGCGGTGCTCGCCGTGGTCGTCGGCATCGCCCTCGGCTGGGTCAACACCAAACTCGCCGAGCGCCTGGACGACCCGACCCAGCAGGTCGCGCTCAACCTGCTGGTGCCCTTCGCCGCCTACGCCATCGCCGAGGAGATCCACGGCTCCGGCGTGCTCGCCGTCGTGGTCTGCGCGCTCTACCTCGCCGAGCGGGCCTCCGACGCCGACGCCGTCTCCTTCCGGCTGGTCGGCAACGCCTTCTGGGAGGTCGTCGAGATCCTGATCACCGGCGTCGCCTTCGGCCTGATCGGCCTGGAGCTGGCCACCGTGCTCAAGGAGGCCGGCCGCGGCTGGACCGGTTTCATCGGCGACGCCGCCGTGGTCATCGGCGTGGTCGTGGTGGTCCGGCTGCTCTGGCTGCTGCCGGCCGGCTGGCTGTCGAAGAAGCTGCGCAGCGGCGACGACGAGGACACCCCGTTCAGCTGGAAGGAGAGCGTGATCCTCTGGTGGTCCGGCATGCGCGGCGTGGCCACCGTCGCCCTGGCCCTCGCCATCCCGCTCACCCTGCACTCCGGCGAGGAGTTCCCCGAGCGCGGCCGCCTGGTCTTCATCGCCTTCAGCGTGGTGCTGTTCACCCTGCTGGTGCAGGGCCTCACCCTGCCCTGGCTGGCCAAGCGGTTCGAACTGGACATCGACCAGGACAAGCACGAGCAGGCCGTGCGCCAGCTCTGGTGGCGGGCCGCCAAGGCCGGGCTCAGGCGGCTCGGCGAACTGGAGGAGCAGGACCGGCTGCCCGCCGAGGTCGCCGACCGCCTGCGGGACCGTCAGCACGACCGGCTGGCCCGGCTCTGCCCGGAGAACTACGCCGAGGAGGAGGCCGCCGAGGCCAAGCTGCGGCTCAGCCAGTGGCGGGCCGCCCGGGAGGTCGAACAGGAGATGATCGCCGCCTCACGGCGCGAGATGCTCGCCGCCCGCAGCGAACTCGGCGCCGACCCGGAGCTGGTCGACCAGGTGCTGCGGGGGCTGGACCTGCGCTCGGAACGCAAGTGACGGCCTGTCCGGCCCCGCCGGGCGGAATGTGCGCGACCGGCTCCGCGGTTGCATAGGCTGAGCCCGGGCAGGCCGTCAACGGAGTCGGCGCACCACCAGTACCACCAGTACCCGCACGACCTCGCGAGACCCTCACCGCCTGGCCCTGCCGGTTTCTGCACCCAGATGAATCGAGGAACCACCGATGTCGGAGACCCGTGCCGACGCCCGCACCCCGCTCGACCGCACCCCGCAGTGGGCCGCCCTCGGCAAGCACCGGGCCGCGCTGGGCGAGACGCACCTGCGCGAGCTGTTCGCCGCCGACCCGGAGCGCGGCCGCCGCTACACCCTCCAGGTCGGCGACCTGCACGTGGACTACGCCAAGCACCTGGTCACCGACGAGACGCTGGAGCTGCTGCGCGAACTCGCCGCAGCCACCGGCGTCGCCGAGCTGCGGGACGCGATGTTCCGCGGCGAGAAGATCAACAACACCGAGCACCGCGCCGTCCTGCACACCGCGCTGCGCGCCCCGCGCGGTGCCGTGATCGAGGTCGACGGCGAGAACGTGGTGCCCGCCGTGCACGCCGTCCTCGACAAGATGGCCGGCTTCGCCGAGCGGGTCCGCGGCGGCGAGTGGCGCGGCCACACCGGCAAGCCGATCCGTACCGTCGTCAACATCGGCATCGGCGGCTCCGACCTCGGCCCCGCGATGGCCTACGAGGTGCTCCGCTCGTTCGCCAAGCGCGACCTCGACGTCCGCTTCGTCTCCAACGTGGACGGCGCCGACCTGCACGAGGCGGTCCGCGACCTCGACCCGGCCGAGACGCTGTTCATCGTCGCCTCGAAGACCTTCACCACCATCGAGACCATCACCAACGCGGTCTCGGCCCGCGACTGGCTGCTCACCGGGCTGGGCGCCGGCACCGAGGCGGTGGCCAAGCACTTCGTCGCGCTGTCCACCAACGCCGAGGGCGTGCGGGACTTCGGCATCGACACCGACAACATGTTCGAGTTCTGGGACTGGGTCGGTGGCCGCTACTCCTTCGACTCGGCGATCGGCCTCTCGCTGATGATCGCCATCGGCCCGGACGCCTTCCGCGAGATGCTGGACGGCTTCCACCTGGTCGACGAGCACTTCCGCACCGCGCCGCCGGAGCAGAACGTCCCGCTGCTGCTCGGCCTGCTCGGCGTCTGGTACGGCGCGTTCTTCGACGCCCAGGCGCACGCCGTGCTGCCCTACTCGCACTACCTGTCGAAGTTCACCGCCTACCTCCAGCAGCTGGACATGGAGTCCAACGGCAAGTCGGTGACCCGCGACGGCTCGCCGGTGACCTGGCAGACCGGCCCGGTCGTCTGGGGCACCCCCGGCACCAACGGCCAGCACGCCTACTACCAGCTGCTGCACCAGGGCACCAAGCTGATCCCGGCCGACTTCATCGGCTTCGCCAAGCCGGTCGCCGACCTGCTCCCGGGCCTGGTCGCCCAGCACGACCTGCTGCTGGCCAACTTCTTCGCCCAGACCCAGGCGCTGGCCTTCGGCAAGACCCCGGAGGAGGTGGCGGCCGAGGGCGTGCCCGCCGAACTCGTCCCGCACAAGACCTTCCAGGGCAACCACCCGACCAGCACCATCCTGGCCGCCGAGCTGACCCCCTCGGTGCTCGGCCAGCTGGTCGCGCTCTACGAGCACAAGGTCTTCGTCCAGGGCGCGATCTGG
The DNA here is from genome assembly GCF_042720685.1 of Kitasatospora sp. NPDC058492. Lineage (NCBI taxonomy): Bacteria > Bacillati > Actinomycetota > Actinomycetes > Kitasatosporales > Streptomycetaceae > Kitasatospora > Kitasatospora sp. NPDC058492. The sequence continues at coordinate 41,659 of NZ_JBHXMU010000028.1, read as the reverse complement.
AACATCGACTCCTTCGACCAGTGGGGCGTCGAGCTGGGCAAGGTGCTCGCCAAGCGGATCGAGCCGGTGCTGCTGACCGGCGAGGGCGCGGAACAACTGGACAGCTCCACCGCCGAGCTGGTCGCCCGCTACCGCGCGCTGCGCGGCCGCTGAGCCCCGGTCGGGCCGTCCGCTCCGGCGGGCGGCCCGGTCCTGCTTCCTTGTTCGCCGGTTCGCGGTTCGCGGTTCGCGCGGGAAACGCCGAGAGGCCCCTCGCTTTCGCAAGGGGCCTCTCGGCTGTCTGTGCGCCGCCAGGGACTCGAACCCCGGACCCGCTGATTAAGAGTCAGCTGCTCTAACCAACTGAGCTAGCGGCGCCTGCTGACAGAGAAGACTTTAGCAGCGCCCGGGGTCCGCGCCAAAATCGAATACCGGCCGTCCGCCGTTCACCCTCCGGTCACGGCCGCCGCGCCGGCCGGCACCGCCGCGGCCGGCTCCCGGGCCGCCCGCACGCACGCCCACAGCACCACCGAGGCGCCCGGCAGCCACGGCTTCCGGTCCTCCGGGGCGACGATCCACCGGCCGGAGCCCAGCCCGGGGGAGTCCGGGCCGTTCACCATCCGCTGCACCGGCGGCACGGTCACCGCGTCGCCCTTGCCGTGGCACAGCAGGGGCGGCACGTCCCGGGCCCACTCCTCCCAGGCCAGCAGCCGGCGCAGCCGGGGCCCCGCACCGGGCTGGACGAACAGCAGCGTCCGCCCCCGGTAGGAGGCGACCGGCCCGCAGCCGGGCCCGGAGGCCCACAGCTCGTCCAGCACCCGGCGGCCGAACAGCGACGGCATGCTGATCACGTCGAAGGCGCGCCCGCAGGGCAGCACCGAGGGCGCCCACGGCCGGGCCTCCCAGAGGGCGCGCATGCTGCGCGGGTACTCGCTGGCGGAGGCGAGCCAGGCCTCGCCGGCCACGGTGACGTACTCCACCGACTGATACGTCCAGATGTCCACGGACAGCAGCCTGTGCCGTCCGGGGGCAGGACGGGAGGGAAAGCACGGTTTGCCGGACAGGACGACGGGGAACGGCGTACCCTTCCCCCGCTCGCGCATATGCCAGCGGCGGATGCCGGGGCGCCGGAGCAGCGGGTGCCTGGCGCTCCGGCGCCTTGTGCCCGGCGGCGCTCAGTCCTCGTGGCGGCGGGGCTGGAGCAGCCCGCGGCCGTACTCGATCATCTTGGCCGCGTAGTCGGGGGTCCAGTCCGCCCGCTGCGCGATCTCGGCGTCGGACAGCGCGTCGAAGCGGCGCGGGTCCGCCAGCTGCGCGGCGGCGACCGCCTGGAAGTCGGTGGCCCGCTCGGCGGCCGTCCGGAAGGCCAGGGCCAGCTCGGTGGAGCGGCGCAGCAGCTCCGTGGGGTCGTCGATCGACTCCAGATCGAAGAATCGTTCCGGCTCCGGCTCGGCGGACTGCGGCTCGAACAGCAGCTGCACCGGACGCAGACGCCGCGCGGGGTCGGCCTGACCGCCGTGGTCGGACGCCTTCGTGTGGGAGTCGGGCATGGACGGACACCTCCGGGTCTCGGTGGGGGTGGGCGGCGGCTGCTCCGGGCCGCGCCGCACGGCCGTGGCCGCCGTCCATTGTCGCGCGGCGGCGGCCGGTAACGGAACGGTGCGCGTGCGGGCGCTATTCCCCCGTACGCGCCGGGGTCGCGCTACTCCTTCGGGTGGTCGGGCGCGTGCGGTGGCGTCGGGGCGTCGGGGCCGTCGTTGTCCCGGGTGTCCCAGCGATCCACCACCCCAGGGAGAACCTATGCCCGTACGCAAGGGCCTCGCGGCCGGACTCCTGCTGATCACCCCGGCCCTCGGACCGGCCGCGGCACCTGCGGCCGGGGCCGCCGAGACGACCACCGTGGTGACCGGGCCGTGGAGCGGCCCGGGCGGCTGGTCGACGGCGACCTGCCCCGAAGGCTCCCACCTCACCGGGGGCGGCTACGCCTTCCGGCCCGCCGGCTCCGGGGACGCCGTCCTGGTCAACGCGCCGAACCCCGACGACCCGAGCACCTGGGCGGTGCGGGCCGGGCACGGGACCGTCCAGGCCTACGCCGCCTGCGAGACCGAGACCGAGACCGAGACCGAGACCGAGACCAAGGCCTGATCCGCCCGCCCGGCCGCTCAGCCCAGCCGCTCAGCCCAGCCGCACCCGGTGGCCGCTCAGGTGGTGCAGCACCTGATGGTTGGCCTCCCAGCCGTCCGGAAAGGCGACCGGGACGCCCAGCAGGACCGGCTCGGTGGACGGGTGCTCGTCCAGCAGCTCGCCGATCCCGGCCCGGGCCACCACGATGCAGGCGTGCCGGTGCCGGGAGGCGAGCACGCACAGCCGGCCGGTCTCCAGGTGGAAGGCCGTCGCGTCGGGCCGTCCGGAGAGCGGGTGCAGCACCACCGTGACGTCGTACTCGCGGCCCTGCAACCGGTTGGCGGTGTCCACCGTGACGGCCGGGCCGGCCGCCTGGTCCACCGGGACGCCCACCTTGAGCAGGGCCGCGCGGACGGCCGCGGCCTGGTCCCGGTGGGCGGTGCCGACCGCGATCCGGTCCGCGGTGAGCGGGGCCTCGCCCTGCTCGGAGCGGGCCGTCAGCCCGCGCTCCAGCAACCGCCGGACGACGGCCGCGACGGCCGCCACCGCCTGCGGATCGGTCCGCACGGTGTGCCGGGCGGGCAGCTCCAGCAGCGCCCAGCCGTGCTCGGCGGCCCGGTCGATCGCGGCGTCCAGCGCGCCGCCGTCCGGCCGGACGGCGGCGGTCAGCCGGCGGTCGTCCGGGCCGGTGCCGGAGCGGAACGGCGTGTACGGGTAGAACGCCCGCGAGATCAGCGGCGCCGCGCTGGCCGGCAGCCGCCAGGAGACCGGCAGCCGGTGCGGCTCGATCTGCGGGTTGTGCGCCAGCATGGTGACCACGGCGCTGCTCGACGGGTCGTACGACAGGCCCGCCCACTGCTCGGTGCCGACCACGGTGAACGGGTCCAGCTGGCCCGGATCGCCGACGAACAGCGCCCGTTCGAACAGCCGGGCCACCGCGAGCAGGGCGTCCGAACGCATCTGGTACGCCTCGTCGACGATCGCGTGCCGCCACGGCGCCTCGGCCCGCACCCACTGCCACTTCGCCGAGGTGGAGACCACCACGTCGTGCTCGACCAGCTCGGCGACCTTGTCGGAGGGCGTGACGTTGGCGTGCTTCAGCACCTCCGGGCCGGGCCGGGCGTCGGCGGCGTGCAGCCGGCCGATCGTCAGGTCCGGCGCCTTCTCGGCGAGCCGGCCGACCAGGTCGTCCACCTGGCCGTTGGTCTGGGCGACGATCATCAGCCGCTCGCCGGCCTCGACCAGCTCCCGGGCCGCCCGCACCACCAGCGTCGACTTCCCGGCGCCGGGCGGGGAATCGACCACCACGCCGCGCGGGGCGCCGGCCGCCGGGTGGACGGTCGCGGCCAGGATCCGGGCCACGGCGGCGTCGGCGGCCGCGCCCGGTGCCTGCTCGGCGCTCAACTCGGCCATCATTCCCACTCCTCGGAGACGGACGGGGCGGGTACGGGGGCGGTGCCGGGCGGGCCGCCGTGCGTCCACGGGGTGTCGTCCGGCTCGGGCAGCGGCGCGGACTGGCGGACCGTCAGCTCGAACAGGGTGAAGGTGACCGGATCGCCGGGCTCGGGCAGACTGCCCGGCTCGGGCTCCTTCCTACGCCCCATGCCGGACAGCAGACGCAGGGTGATGGTGCCCCCGGCCGGGTCGACCGCCGCGATCTCCGCCTTCTGCGGGGACCGGCCGCCGCCGGCCTCCGGCTGGGGGGACCCCCACACCCGGTGCGCCTCCCGCCCGAGATCCGCGTGCGGGCGGTCGGCGGTGCGCAGGGTGATCAGCGGGCGCGGCTTGGGGGAGCGGCCGGTGGTGTCGTAGTCCGGCACCACCTCGGTCACCACGCCGCTGAACGCCTCGCCGGACAGCCGGTGTTCGGCCATCGCCAGCGGATCGTCCAGCGCCTCCTGGACGTCCAGCCGGGTCTGCTCGCGCTCGCGCTGGGCGAGCTTGCGGGCGGCCGTGACGGCGTCGTCCTGCCGCGGCTGCGGCGGCTCGCCGGCCGCCAGCCGGTCCCGGTGGCCGGTGTAGGACCAGCGGTCGCCGGTCCAGCGCTCCGCCAGGTGCCCGGCGGGCGGCAGCCCGCGCAACAGGTCCAGACCGCGCCAGACGTCCCGCCAGGTGGGCAGCAGCACGGCCGCCAGCGCCTCGCGCAACTGCTCGACCGCCGCCCGGACGGCCGCCCGGGCGCGCTCGGCGGCGGCCTCGTCGCGCTGCTCGGCGCTGTGCTGAAGGGCGGCCGTGGCGGTGTCGTAGCGGGCGATCGCCGGGGCGAGCACGAACTCGTCGAAGCGCGGATCGGTGGCCGGGCCGGCCGGCGGGTGCAGCAACTGCCCCCGGTCGTCCCGGGCGGACTCGGCGCGCTCGGCCGCCTCGGCACCGGTCAGGCCGCCCGGCGGGGCGTGCCAGGCCAGGTGGGCGGCCAGGTGCTGGTCCTCCAGGTGGCTCTGGCCGGTGGCCCAGTGCCGGGCCAGCAGGCCGGTCATCGGCAGCAGCAGGCTGGTGCCGGGCACCTGGGCGCGGTCGGTGAGGTGGGTCAGCCAGCGGCCGAGCAGCGGCACCCGCACCGGCGCGGGGTACGGCCCCGGCTCGTCGTCCTCGACCGTGCGGCGGAACCGGGTGGAGCGGCCGAGCAGGGCCAGGTGCCGCACGCCCGCGCCGTTCGGCACGATCAGCTGCGGCGCGTCGGCGCACAGCTCGCGGAACACCTGGGTCTTCTCGCCGGTCTCCGGGTCCTTCTCGGAGCCCTCGATCTGCTCCACGTCCTCGGCGAAGGACTCCAGGTACGGCAGCAGGTCGGCGGCCAGCTCGGCCAGGAAGTCGAACCGCAGGGTGCGGTTGAGCGGCTGCGGCACCAGGTGCAGCCGGGGCGCGTCCCGGTCGGTGCCCAGCAGCACCGCCAGCGGCGCGCCGGCCTCACCGGCGGCCGTCAGCGGCACGACCACCATCGGGCGGTCGGACAGGTGCCGGTGCCGGACGGTGGCCAGCGGCTCGGCCCGCCCGCTGCGGACGGCCTCCAGCCGGGCGAGGGTGGTCAGCAGGCTCATGCGCGCGCCCCCGCTTCGGGCCCGCCGCGTTCGCGCACGGCCGTGCTGCGCCCGCTCATGCGTGACCCGCCGTCGGGGCCTTGCCCAGCGCCTCGGCGCGCAGCGCGGCCGCGTAGGCCAGCCGTTCGGCGGCCTCGTCCACGTCCACGTCTGCGTCCGCGTCGGCGTCGGCGGTGTCAGTGTCCAGGCTGATGCCGGCTTCGGCGGCGGCCAGGGCCCGCGTCACCGTCCGGATGCTGCCCAGTTCGCCGCGCACGCCCCGGCCGAGCTGCTCGACCCGGTCGCCGCAGCGGGCCTGGGCGCGGCAGTGGAAGCCGAGCTCGCAGGTGGAGAGGCAGTCCGGGCCGTACGCGGCGGGCACCGCCTCGACCGAGGCGGTCAGCTCCTCGGCGGAGCGGGCCGGCACGCCCTCCTCGTCGGCCGCCAGGTCGAAGTCGGTGCCCGCCGGCAGCTCCGCCAGCAGCCGGTCGATGCCGGTCATCCGGCTCAGCTGGCGGCGGGTGGTGGCCAGCTCGCGGCGGACGTCGACGGCGACGGCCGTCGGCCGGTTGCCGAAGTCCTTCGGGCAGACCAGCAGCACGCTCGACCGGGGGCTGCCGGGCAGCCGCTGCTCGGTGTACGGGTCGTCGGTGAGCGGGTGGCCGGCCAGGGCGGCGGCGGTCCGCTGGAGCGCCAGCACGTACACGGCGGCCTGGCGGGCGGCGGCGCCGACCTTGGCCGGGTCCGCGCCGCCGTCCAGCACCGGGAAGGACTTGATCTCGACCACCGTGCACCGGCCGCCGTGCACCACGACCGCGTCCGGCTCCAGGTAGGCGGTGCCGCCGGCCACGTCCAGGCGCAGCATCGGGTGGTCCAGCAGCGTCCAGGCGTCCGGGTCGGCGGCGGCCCGGGCCAGCGCCTCGACCGTCCGGTCGGCCCGGACGGCGGGCCCGGAGCGGTGCAGCAGATCCGGCACCTGCAAGGGGGTGCCGCCGTCCGCCGGGACGCCGAGGTGGCCGCGCAGCGGCTCCAGCAGCGCGGCGTAGTCGTCCGCCTTCAGCCGGGACTCGAAGATCACGCCGCGGGCGATCGCGAACGGGGACTGCCCGAAGGGCGCGGGGCGGCCGAGCCGGGCGGCCAGCGTCGACTTGTCCACCCCCGCAGCGTCGAGCACGGCGCGGCGGTGGCAGCCCGGATTGGCGGCGAGCGCGGCGAGGGAACGGGCGTTCAGGCTGCGCTGCGGCGCGGGACCGCGCAGTTCGGCGAGCCGCTGGGCGAGCGGCTCAGCGTGCCCGGTGGACGGGACGTTCGTCGAGACGTTCATGGTGCGGCCCAGTGTCGCACCCGGGTCCGACAATGCGGTGCGGACCGGCCTGTTCCGGCCTGAACCGCGCGTGCGTGCCGGATGGGGGACACCTCGCGCCCCGGTCGGCCCGGGTGTCGAGACCGTTCCGGACCGGAGCCGCCTCCGGACCGTTTCGATCCGGAGCCGCCTCCGGACCGTTTCGGACCGGCCCGCGATCGTGCCCGCCGTCCGGGTGAGGGATCATGGAACCCGGTGCTCAAGGGTGAGACCGACCGTTGCCACCACCCCGCTGCGAGGAGCCTGTCATGCCCGCCCGAATCGTGCTGGTCCGCCACGGCGAGACCGAATGGTCGGCCACCGGCCGCCACACCGGCCGCACCGACATCCCGCTGACCGAGGAGGGCCGGGCGATGGCCCGGGCGCTCGGCGCCCGCCTCGCCAAGGCCCCCTGGAACGGGATGCCGGACGCGCTCGTCTACACCAGCCCGCTCGGCCGCGCCAAGGAGACCTGCGCCCTGGCCGGCTTCGGCGACCGGGCGGTGGAGCGCCCGGAGCTCCTGGAGTGGGACTACGGCCAGTACGAGGGCCGCACCGGCGCGGACATCCGTGCCACCGACCACCCCGGCTGGCTGATCTGGCGCGACGGCGTGCCCGGTGGCGAGAAGCTCTCCGAGGTGGCCGCCCGGGTGGACGCCTTCCTCGCCGGCCTCAACGAGGAGCACGGCGTCCCCGAGCCGGACACCACCGTCATGCACTGCGCGGACCGGGACGTCGTCCTGTTCGCGCACGGCCACCTGCTGCGCATCCTGACCGCGCGCTGGCTGGGCCTGCCGCCCGAGTTCGCCCAGCGCTTCAAGCTCGGCACCGCCGCGCTCTGCGTGCTCTCCTGGGAGTACGGCGCGCCGGCCGTGGAGGTCTGGAACGACCTCTCCCACCTGGAGGGCCTGACCGCCGGTCACTGACGGTCGGTCAGGACGCCTGCCTCAGGCGGCCGCCGCCTGGTCGTACCCGGCCAGGAAGTGGCGCACCTCGGTCACGGCGGCGTGCGGGCGCAGCCGTTCGGCGGTGTCCGCCAGCATGCTCCGGATCCGGGCCGAGCGGACTTCGCCGAACAGCGCCACGGCGGCCGAACCGTGGTGCGCCGCACCCGCCAAGTCGCCCCGGCCGAGCCGGTCGTGGGCCAGCTCGGCGGTGTACAGCACCCGGTTGCGGACGAAGTGCGGCTTCTGCAGGGCTATGGCCAGCGCGGCCTGTTCGCTGGCGCGGTCCCAGTCGCCGAGTGCGGACCAGCACTGCGACTGCAGGCCGGCGATCTCCGCCTCGCCGAAGAAGGACATCCACTCCGGATCGTCCTCGGAGCGGCCGCGGCCGAACAGCGTGTACGACCGGGCGATCGCGCGTTCGCAGGCGGCGCGGTCCTGCAGCAGCGCCCAGCCGCCGGCCTCCCGCATGGCCAGCAGCGCGAGCAGCCGGGGGGAGTCCAACTGGCGGGCGGCGACCTGCCCGGCCTGGGCGGCGCGCAGCGCCTCGCGGGGGCGGCCGGCGTCCCGGGCGAGGAAGGCGCTGTTGCAGAACACGTGCGCCTCCAGTGCGGCGTCGCCGGCCATGCGGGCGGTGGCGAGCGCCTCGGCGTAGAGCGAGCGGGCGTCCGCCAGCCGGTTCGAGTCGTGCGCCAACCAGCCCACCGAGATGGCGAGTTCGCCGGCCCCGGCCTGGAGCCGGCGTTCGGTCTCCGCGCTGTACTCGCCCTCGTTGAGCAGCAGGTAGGCGGTGCGCAGCGACTGCCCGGCGCGTTCGAACAGGGTGTCGCCGCCGTGCGCGTCGTCGGCCAGCCGGATCTCCCGGACGGCCTGCTCGACGCCGAGCACCTCGGCGGCGCCGACCTTGCGGGGCGGCGGTACCGGCCCGGGGCGGCCGGGCACGAAGGCGCCGGGGCCGGGCTCGAACAGCACCGGCGCGGCGGGGTCGGCGGCGGCACCGCCGGTGGCCGCGGCGGCGGCCACGGTCGGCCGGTCGATGCCGATCACGGTGGCCAGCGCGGTCGGGCCGCCGGCCAGGAACGTACGGCGACGCACGTCGTCGTTCTCCTCGTCGAGATAGGGCGATCCATCAGGCCCCCGGGGCGCCGCGACGGCCCTCGGCCACGGGGGCCTGTTCGGAGCGGCTGGATCCGCGTACGGCGAGGCAGCGTACGGGAGTTGAGTGGAGAGTGGTGAGCGCGGGGCGGGCGGGGGCGGGAACGGTGGGTGGAGCGGGGGGGCTTGGGCCCTCCCGCCGGCGCCGTCCGCCGGGCGGCGGCGGACGGCGGTCCGGGGGGAGAAGCCGAGTTCGGTGAGCGTGCGGTCCGGCCACATGTGCCGGAAGACCCGCTCGTAGGCGTAGTTGGGGCAGCGGATCTCGCCGGATTCGACCCGCCCGACGTAGCGGGCGTCGCAGGACACGTGCTCCCCGATCTCCCGGGCCGCCCGGCGCACGGCCATGGCGAACTCGCCGGGTGAGCGGTTGCCGCGCAGTGCGCGCATCACGGCGTTGGGTGACGGGCGGTTCGGCTCGGCCGGTGGGGTGGCTGCCATGGTGCGCTCCGTGGTCGTGCGGAGGGTGGTGGTGCGGGTGCGCGGCCGGCGGCGCCGGAGGTGCGCGGCTGTCGGGTGCGGGGGCGAAGTGCGGGTACGGTCCGGGTGTCGGCACGGTGGTGCGCGACGGTGCGGGAACGGCCCGGTGTGGCCGGTGGGGTCGTCGTGACCCGCCACCGACAGTACCGGGCGTGACCGGTCGACCACAGCCGGTTTATGGGAGATGTGCCCCCAATTCGGTATAAAGCGGGCGTGGTTGCGGGTTATCCGCCATGAAATGCCATGCCTTGCTGTAAGGCGCCCCGTGGCCTGTGAGGTGTCCGCCGCGTTGTCCTGATACGTGGAAGCCCAGGCCGTCGCCCCGGCCTGCCGTCCGTCCCCGCGGCCCCCACCTCCCGGGCGGCGGCGCTTTTGACCCGACGAGGTACAGGAGGGCCCATGATGGCCACCGGACTGTCGCAGTACCGACCGGCCGCCGGCGGCGTGCTCGCCGGCGCCGCCCCCGCCCTGCTCCCCGACCCGGCCGACGACCGGATCCCCGGCCGGGGCCCGGTCGAAGGCGGACGCGCCCCCCGCGGCGGCCGGCACCCCGGCCACCGCCTCGGCCCCGGACCGGACCAGGACACCCTCGTCACCAGCTGCGACACCGTGACGGTCGCCCTGCGGCACGGCTTGGAGGCGGTGGACATCCTGCGGCTGCGCAGGGCCTGCGGGGCCGTCCTGCAGAGCCGCAACGGCAGCACCGTCACCTTCCTCGTCCCCGTCGGCACCAGCGAGACCTGGCACCTGCCAGGCAGTTCCTGTACCGCCGGCGCCCTGCTGCCGACCGCCACCGACCCGCGGTGGGTGATGCCCCCCTCCGGCGCCGCCTGCGCCGCCCGCCCCACCGACGCCTGGGTGCTCCGCTCCGCCCTCTGCGAGGCCGCCTGCACGCTCACCGCAGGCGGCCTCGGCCCGTTCTAGCGGGCGTGCCGTGCGGATCCCGCCGGGCCCGCGAGCCTGGCCCGCCCCTCCGGCCGGATCCACCTGGCATGCCCCCGGACCTCCCGGACCTCCCTGACCAGCGAGGCCGCCCCGCCCGGCGGCGATAATGGCGGTCATGGGACGAAGCAGCAGAGCAGCCCGGGGCGCGGGCCGCGGCACCGAGCGCGACACCGGGCCGGACGTCACCGGCCCCGGCGGCCGCACCCACGCCCAGGGCCCGCTCACCCGCCCGGTCGGCTCCGGCCTCGCCGAACTGCGCCCCGACCGGGACCGCCCCGCGGCCTGGTCGCTGCTGATCGACGGCGCCCCGCAGTCCATGGTCGACCTCACCGACCCCACCCACCTCGGTTTCGAGTACCAGCGCCGGCTCGGCCACCTGATCGACCTGGTCGCCCCGTCCGGCCGCCCGCTCACCGTGCTGCACCTCGGCGGCGGCGCCCTCACCCTGGCCCGTTACGTCGCGGCCACCCGGCCCCGCTCCCGCCAGCAGGTCGCCGAGATCGACACCGCGCTCACCGAACTCGTCCGCACCGAGCTGCCGTTGGAGCGCGGCTGGCAGATCAAGGTGCGCGGTGCCGACGCCCGCAGCGTGCTCGAACGCACCCCCGAGGACAGCGTCGACCTGGTCATCACCGACGTCTTCTCCGGCGCCCGCACCCCGGCCCACTGCACCACCGTCGAGTTCACCGCCCTCGCCGCCCGCGCCCTCGCCCCCGGCGGCTGGTACGCGGCCAACATCGCCGACGGCTCGGCGCTGCCCTTCGCCCGCTCCCAGATCGCCACCCTCGGCGCGGTCTTCCCCGAACTGTGCCTGGTCGCCGACCCCGCCGTCCTGCGCGGCAAGCGCTTCGGCAACCTCGTCCTCGCCGGCGCCCACGCACCCCTCCCGATCGCCGACCTCACCCGCCGCGTCGCCTCCGACGCCGCCCTCGGCCGGGTCGAACACGGCTCCGCCCTCACCGCGTTCGCCGCCGGGGCCGTCCCCGCCACGGACGCCACCGCCGCCCCCTCCCCGGCCCCGCCCCCGGGCGTCTTCCGCTGACCACCCCGAGGGGTTGCCCCCGGGCGTGAACGTCCGCGGCCGGCGCTGGAACCGTCGCCAGGAGCGTGAGTCCGGTCAGTGCCCGCGCGGCAGGCCGCGGTGCTTGCACATGGCCGCGCCGGTCAGCAGCAGCCCGGCGGCGATCGGCGCGAGGACGGCGGTCGCGGTGGCGGAACCGTCGCCCACGGCCGTCACCGTGGCGGTGTCGGCGAGCGCGAGGGTTTCGGACGGCTGGGCGGGTGCGCCGGGCCCGACCGGCAGGGCGGTGGTGGCGCCCGTCCGGTCACGGCTCGTGGCGGGTCCGGCCGCGCTCCGCCCGTCCGGGGCGGTGGCCTCCTGGACCGGGGGCGCGCCGGCCGCCCCGGACGGGCGGGCGGTGGCGGCCGGCGCGGCGGAGCGGACTCCGGTGGCGCCGGGCCGTGCGGTGGCGGGCAGTTCGGCGGGCCCGCCCTCCCGGGAGGCGTGGGTCTCGGCGGGGCGGCCCTGGGCGGGGACGGTGTCGGGCAGGCCGGAGGCGATCGCGAAGGCGTCGGGGACGGCGGCCCGTTGCCCGGGCAGGGGGAGTCCGCCGGCTCGGATCCGGTCCTGGAAGACGCTGCCGACCGTGCCGGTGGCGCCGTCGATCCCGGCGTCGGGGACGGCGCCGGTCAGTTCCCCGACGAGCCCGGGGGAGGGGCGTTCGGCCTCCTCGGCCGCCGGGCGCCCGGGGTCGTCGGACCGCTCGGCCGACGGACCGTCGTACGCGGGCCGCCCGGCCTGGACGAGCCGGCCGGGCGCGGGCCCGCCGGCCAGGGTGCGGCGGACGGCGGGTCGGGTCTGGTCCGGCAGCGGGTCGGCGCAGGCGGCCTGCGCGCCGAAGCCCCCGAGTTGGGCGAGGAGGGCGCCGCCGGCGGCGAGGACGCGGGGCAGCCACCGGCCGATCGCGCGCCGTGCGCCGACGCCGCGGGGGGCGGGTTCCTGGGGCTTGGTCGCGTGATTGGCTCGCATGTGAGTTGAGAACGAGCGGACGGGTCGTGAGGTCACGCCCGCCGTCACGGACAGTCATCGCGCGGGTGGCCCCGGGCCGGGTTGCCCGGGGCCACCGGCCGTGGCGCGGTCAGGAGTTGGGGCGCAGGGTCCAGGTGACGGTCATCACGCCGGTGACGGCGCCGTCGGCGCGGGTGATCTCGACGGTGACCGGGAACTCGGGGCGGCCGCCGGCGTCCAGCTCGGCGACGACCTCGGCGGCGGGGCGGCCGAGGACGGCGGTGGCGGTGACCTCGCCCATGGCGAGCTTCTTGTAGGCGATCTCGGCGTTCACCGCGAGCGGCACGGCCCGGGAGAGCTGGTCGCCGAAGGCGGCGAGCACGATGCAGCCGCTGGCGGACTCGGCGAGGGTGAACATCGCGCCGGCGTGCGGTCCGCCGACGTGGTTGTGGTACGCGGGCTGGTCGGGCAGCCGCAGCACGGCGCGGTCCGGGGCGGTCTCCAGGTACTCCAGCTTGAGGGTGTGCGCCATCGGCACGGTGGAGTCGAGCAGCTGGCCGATCGAAGGTGTGGTCATGGCAGGAATGTTACTAGCCGGTAGCTTCTGGCGGCAGGCCTGCGCCGGGAAAACCCGAACCGCGGTGGAGAGTTGAGGGAACGCGAAAACGCCTGAGGGGCCGATCTCTCGAAGAGATCGGCCCCTCAGGCTCTGGGGTGAGTGACGGGACTTGAACCCGCGGCCACCTGGACCACAACCAGGTGCTCTACCAACTGAGCTACACCCACCATCTGTCCGGTCCGTTCCCGCTTCCGCGTTCCCGTTCCGACAGGAAGAACTCTACAGGATCCGAGAGGGTGCTCGCGCCAGGCTTTCGTCCGGGCGAACGCGGGCACCTCCCCCGGGCTCCTCGGGTCAGCCCTCCGGGGCCTGGTACTTCTCGGCGATGGCGCGCGCGGTGTCGGTGTCCGGTCCGGGCTGCGGGACGAACACCGCCTCGCGGTAGTACCGCAGTTCGTCGATGCTCTCGCGGATGTCGGCCAGCGCCCGGTGGTTGCCGCCCTTCTGCGGGCTGTTGTAGTACGCCTTCGGGTACCAGCGGCGGGCCAGCTCCTTGATCGAGGAGACGTCCACGATCCGGTAGTGCAGGTGCTTCTCCAGGGCCGGCATGTCCCGGGCGAGGAAGCCGCGGTCGGTGGCCACCGAGTTCCCGCACAGCGGCGTCCGGCCGGCCTCCGGCACGTGCTCGCGGATGTACGCGAGCACCCGCGCCTCCGCCTCGGCCAGCGTCACACCCTGCTCCAGCTCCTCCAGCAGGCCGGAGGAGGTGTGCATCGCGCGCACCACCTCGGGCATGCCCGCCAGCGCCTCCGCCGGCGGGCGGATGATGACGTCCACACCCTCGCCGAGGATGTTGAGCTCGGAGTCCGTCACCAGTGCCGCGACCTCGACCAGGGCGTCCTGGTCGAGGTCGAGGCCGGTCATTTCACAGTCGATCCATACCAAACGGTCATTCACACAACTCACCCTACGGCGCGATCACGCGCCGCGGGGACCGGCGGAGCCGAGCGGGGCTCCGGGGCACAGCCCTCGGCCTGGTGCTCCTCCGCGCCGCCGTGCGGGCCGTGGCCGTCCGGCCGCTCGCCCTCCCGCCCGGTCCGGACCGCGTGGCCGTCCCGAGTCGGACGGGCCTCGCGCGCCGCCCGGGCGCCGTCGGCCGCCGCCGCCCGGCCGCCCTGCGGACGGGCCTGCGGCACCCGCGCCTGCCGGCCCCGGAGCTCGCCCGCCCCGGTCGCCGGCTGCCCGGCGGGGGCGGGGGCCGGCACCCGGCCGGTCGCCGCGCCGTGACCGCGGGCGGAGCCCGCCGCGGCACCCGGCTCGTCCGCGGGCCGTTCGACCGCACTGCGGTGCCCCTGCCCCTGGCCGCGCGCCCCCGGCTGGGGGTGGCCGTCCTCCGCCGCCGCGTGCTCCGCGGTGCGCGGCGGACGCCCCGCCCCCGACCCGGCCTGCGGCGGCACCAGCGGCGACCGCACCGGACCGCGCCCCGCACCCTGCTGCCCGGGGTGCGGCTGCTGCGCGGCCTGCTGGTGCGGGTACGGCTGCCCGGCCCGGGCGTGGAAGGCCCGGTCGGCCGGCGTCCCGGCCTGCCCCGGACCGAACGGGCCGGGCTGGCCGTGCGGGCCCGGCTGCCCCGCCGCGGCCGGCGACGCGCCGTGCGGCAGCGGCTGGCCGTGCGGGCCGATCTGCGCCGGTGCGCCGTTCCCGGCCGGGAACGGGTACGCGGGCTGCGCGCCGTGCTGGCTGCCGTGCTGTGCGCTGTGTTGCGCGCCGTGCTGGCTGCCGTGTGCCCCGCCGAACAGTGCCGCGCCCGCTGCCGACCCGGCCGTGGCCGCCGCGTGCGGCAGGGCGCCGGGCAGCCGCAGGTCGCCGCCGTGCGGCCCGGTCGGCACCGCCGACTGCGGCCCGGGCCGGCGCGCCCGGTAGCTGGTCCGGTACGCGGCCGGCGACACCCCGAGCTGGCGCCGGAAGTGCCCGCGCAGCGCCACCGGCGAACGGAACCCGCACCGGCGGGCGACGTCGTCCACCGACAGCTCCGAGGTCTCCAGCAGCCGCTGCGCCTGGAGCACCCGCTGGGTGATCAGCCACTGCAGCGGCGCGCTGCCGGTGAGCGTGCGGAACCGCCGGTCGAAGGTGCGTCGGCTCATGTACGCGCGTGCCGCCAGCACCTCGACGTCGAACTGCTGGTTGAGGTTCTCCAGCGCCCAGGTGACCACCTCGGCCAGCGGGTCGTTGCCGATCTCCTCAGGTAAAGACTGGTCGATGTACTGGGCCTGTCCGCCGCCGCTGCGACGGCTCGGGACCACCAGGCGGCGGGCCAGCGCGTTGGCCGCCTCGGCGCCGTGGTCGCTGCGCACCACGTGCAGGCACAGGTCGATGCCGGCGGCGGTGCCGGCCGAGGTGAGCACGTCGCCGTCGTCGACGAAGAGCTCGCGCGGGTCCACGTGCACCCGGGGGTAGCGCTTGGCCAGCGTCGGCGCGTACATCCAGTGGGTGGTCGCCGGGCGGCCGTCGAGCAGGCCGGCGGCGGCCAGGACGAAGGCGCCGGTGCAGAGCCCGATGATCCGCGCGCCCTCGTGGTGGGCCTTGCGCAGGGCGGTGATCGCCTCGACCGGCGGGGGCTGCGAGATCGAGCGCCAGGCCGGTACGACGATCGTGCCGGCCCGGGCGAGGGCCTCCAGGCCGTACGGAGCGGAGAGGGTGAGGCCGCCGGTGGTGGCGAGCGGGCCGTCCTCGCCGGCGCAGACCAACAGCCGGTAGCGCGGTACCCCGGCGTCCTGGCGGTCGACGCCGAAGACGGACAGCGGGATCGAGCTCTCGAAGATCGGGGCGCCGCCGAAGATCAGCACCGCGACGGTCTCCCGGCGTCGGCGGCCGGAGAGCTTGCGCGGGGCGGAGACCGTCATCGGGGTCGACGAGCCGTTCGCGCCCGGCCCGCCGTGGCCCAGCGGGCCGTGGCCGGGGGAGCCCAGGGGGAGGCTGGCGAGGGGGCCGCCCAGGGAGCCGGTGGGGGCGCCGTTCAGGCCAGGGGCGCCGTTCGCGCCGATCGCGCCATTCGCGGCGATCGTTCCGCCCGCCCCCGGGTAGCCGGGATAGGCCGGGAAGTCGGCGCCGTAGGCCTGCGCCGGGCTGACGGTGCCTCGGCTGACGACCTGTCCGGAGTGCGCCTGCTGGCCGCCGTGTGCCGACCCGCCGTGCACTGCTCCGCCGTGTGCCGACCCGCCGTGCACTGCTCCGCCGTGTGCCGACCCGCCGTACGCGGGACCGCCGTACGCCTGCCCGCTGTGTGCCGCTCCGCCGTGCTCTGCGGCCGCCGCCGAGGTGCCCGTGGCGGCGATGCCGGGGGAAGGCACTGTGGGGTACGAGGAGTGCGAGACGGCGCCCGGGGTGCCGGAGTTGCGGGTGGTGGCGGCGGTCGCGGAGGTGCCGGTGCTTCTCGCGGACCGAGCCGCGATACCGGCCGCCGCCTGGCCGCTGTCAGGACCCGCGTCGCTCCTGCTCACCCTGCTCAAGGCGCTCAAGCCCCCTCGGTGGTGTGGTGTGGGTGGTGCGGCACTGCTGCTCGCCAAGATCGAAATCTATCGGGTGGACCATTGCCGTTGTGACAAGTTCACCATCCGACGCTATGTCGACATGGCAATTTGGCGTGATGCATTCGATCACGAAGCGTGGCACCCGTCGACCCTTCTGGGAAGAGGGCCGGTGCAACGGTGGCTGGTTGTCGCGGGGCCGGTCCTGGGGCGTCCGGCCCGCGCGCGCCCGGTCGGCGGGTCTGGGCTGCGGATTTGCCCAAGCGGGAGGGATCGGCGCGAAATTGACCGAAAATCGGCGGTGCACGAGAGGGCGCACGAAATGAGCTCGTGCGCCTCCCAGGCTTCATCCGGCCAGGGCCGGGGCGGCGGAACCGGGGCGCGACCTCCGGGTTACCGTCCTGCCGTGAACACCAACAGCCGGCTCGAACAGGCCAACGACAACGCCGCCGCCTTCTGGCTCGCCCAAGCCCGCGTGCACGGCTGGCGGTTCCGCACCCGCCCGGGCCTGACGGCGGTCCGCTGCGCCCGCACCCCGGAGGACTCACACCGCTTCGTGGTCACCAGTCCGTACGTCGAACCAGCGCTGGTGGAAGGGGAGTTGGAGGACCTCCTGAAGGAGTGGGAGACCATCTGCTTCACCCTGGAGGACCCGTACGGCGCACTCGACCTGACCCGGTTCGGCGCCACCCGGATGCCGGTCATGCCGGTGATGACCCGTGAACCCGGCCCGGTCGACGGCGTCCCGGCCGTCCTCCCCTCGCTCTCGGAGGCGCACGGCGGCGGCTCCCTGACGGTCGATGAGGCGCTGGACGGCGATGCTTTCGCGCAGGTCGAGCGTGCGATCGTGGACGGCTTCCCGCTGCCCGCCCGGCAGCCCTGGACCCGTGGCGAAGCGCTCCCGGAACAGCTCCTGCGCGAACCCGGGCTCCGGGCCTGGCTGGGCCGCGTCGACGGCGCCACCGCCGGCACCTGCCTCACCTACGACGACGGCCAGGCCACCGGGGTGTACTGGGTCGCCACCCTGCCCGACCGGCGCGGCCAGGGCGTGGCCCGCGCCGTACTCCAGACCGCCCTGGCCCACGCGCACCCCGACCGCCCGGCCACTCTGGTCGCCACCTCGCTCGGCGAACCGCTCTACCGCAAGCTCGGGTTCACCGCGCAGGCCCGCACCTGCTGGTGGACCCGGACCTCCGCGCACGGCTGACGGCCGGGCCGCTCCGCGGCGGGGTCGTCGCTGGTTGCGGTGCGGGGCACCAGTTGCGGTGGGATGCGGTGCGGCGGGGTGCGTGAAGGGCGTGCGGTGCGTGTGAGGGACGGGGTGCGCGAGGTGGCGCGTTCAAGCGGGGTGTTACGGGGCGGCCGCCGCCGGCGCCACGGCGAACGTGGTCCGCGCGGGCCCCGCCCCATCCGCCGCCGTACGGACGGCCGTTGGGTGCGCCACCGCGACGGGGCGCAGCACGCTCGCTCCCGGATCCGTCGCCGGGCCCGCGCCCGGGACCAGGCCAGGACGGCTGTCGGCGACCACGGCAAACTCGCCGGTGCGGTTTCGGACATCCGACCCCGCCATCGAACCACCGGGGGCACTGGCCGTTCCGGCGTTCACGGCAGCAGGCGCGAACGGGCCGTCAGGGGCGGATTCCGTCGGCCGTGCGCCGGTCCGCGCGCCGAGGAGCGCCCCCGCGCGCACCGGCACCCCGGTGGACCGCCGCTGGACCGGCCCGCCCGCGCGCAGACCCGGCCGGGCCGACGGCGCGCCGCGTGCGGCGAGCACCTGACCGACGGCCTCCGGCAGGCCGGCCGCCTTCAGCGTCGGCCGGTAGCCGCTCTCGGCCCAGGGCCGGCCGTGGTGCAGCCAGACGCTGCGCAGGCCGGCCAGTTCGGCGCCGGCGATGTCCGCGGGCGCGTGGTCCCCGACCATCCAGGTGTGCGCGGCCCACGTCCCGGTGGGCACGACGCCGCACCGCTGGGCGGCTATCTCGAAGATCAGCGGATCCGGTTTGACGCAGTCGGCCTCCTCGGAGATGACCCAGCCGTCGACCAGCGGCCCCAGCCCGGTCCGCCGGATCTTCTCCAACTGCGGCCGGGTGCCGCCGTTGCTGACGATGCCGAGCGTCCACCCGGCCGCCCGTGCCGCCTGCAGCGCGTCGACGTGTCCGGGCGGGCAGTGGATGTGGGAGTTGATGCCGTGTCGGTAGTGGGCGAGCAGGAACTCGGTGGAGACGTCCAACCCGTAGCGGCGCCGGACGGCGGACAGTACGGTGCTGCGCGGCACGTAGCCGCCGCCGTCGAGAGTGACGAACCATTCGAGGTCTCCGGGCGGCAGGTCGCGCTCGGACAGAAAATCCTGAGCCCAGGCCCGGAAAGCGGCGTCCCTGGGGAGCAGCGTGTTGTCGAGGTCGAACAGGAGCAGGGGCATGCCAAGCATGGTGCCAGCGGCCGCGCCTATGCACCTGGCAAATGCCAGACCACGTCGCGAAGCCATACGTAGTGGCTGAAACGGGTTCCAGGACCTGGCGTACGGGTGGGTCCGGGCGGGCCGGCTGAGGCTGGCGGGGCGTGACGGTTCGCGACGTGTCGCAACGGATCGTCGCCGATCCATGACAGTCCGGTCACGGTGTCCGGCAGGCCTGTTGCGTCGTCCGGTCCGCTCAGTCAAGCTCCAGGGAACCTCCTTTCTGGAGGGGGCGCGTGGCCTGCGGGCGGGGCGCACTGCCGACGGCGGGCGCATCCTCCTTTCGCGGGAACAATGCCGCTCCGAGGCCTCACCGCTGGGCTGGGCCTCACACCCGTCGTACTCTGAAAGGAACAGGTCACATACGGTGCTGCGCGGCGCAGACCGACGTCATCCCGTGGGCGGGCCTGCTGCCCGGGCGGCGTTGTCCTCTCCTGTCGGCCCCTCTCCCCTGAAGAGCCGTGAGCCATGGCTGGTTTTGAGTCCTTCCGACCGGTGGAGCCGGACGCGCCCCGCAGCGTGGGCGCAGGCGCAGGCGCCGGGGACGACGGCGGCCGCGCGGACCTCGCTCCAGCCGACGGGCGCGCCGATGTATCGGGTCGCCTGCCCGCCAGTAGGCAGGCCGATGACCGAGCCGACGACCAGGTCGACGCCCAAGCCGACGAGCTCGGCTACGCACCGGCCGACGAGCGCGGGGGTGAGCGCAGGGGCGAGCGGGCTGATGACCGTGTCGGCGAGCATGCCGGCGAGCGGGTTGTCGGCGAGCGGGTTGGCGACGCCGTCGCCCAGCGAGCCGACGCGCCGGTTGGCACCTCGGGTGTCGCTGGTGCCGCCGATCGCACCCCGGGCGCTGAGGAAGCCGGCCCGGGGCCGGGTGCTCCCCGGGGCCTCGTGCGTGCTCTGTGCGGCCTGGTCCGACGGGGCGGCCTCGCCCGGCACGACCGTCCAGGGCCTCGCCAGCGGCGTGGCGGGCACCCGGCCGACCCTGCAGGGTCTCCGGTGACGGGCCGCCTGGGCCCGGGCGCCGAGCGCCCGGAGGCGTCCGGCCTGCCCGGCGCGCACACCGAGTCGACGGCCCGGGACGCGTCCGCGCGCTCCCTCGACCCGGTCTTCCAGCACGGCGTGGTCGTCGGCTTCGACGGCTCCCTGTCGAGCGAGCGCGCCCTCGCGTACGCGGTGGGCATGGCGCGCCGTTCGCAGTGCGGCCTGGTGATCGTGCACGTCGCCAATCGCCTGCCCGCCACTGTCTGGGCAGGCTGTGAACCTCCCGTCTTCGTCGACCTCCCCGACCACCGGACCGAGGTCCTGGGTCTGGAGCTCGCCTGCGCGGACTTCCTCACCGGGGTGCCGTGGATCCTGATCGAGCGGGGCGGCGACATCTGCCACGAGATCGAGGAGGTCGGCCGCGAGTACGCCGCCGACGCGATCGTCGTCGGCACGACGCACGGCCTGCTCGGCAAGATCTTCGGCTCGGTCTCCGGACGGCTGGCGCGGCGGGCCAACCGCCCGGTGATCGTGATTCCCTGACGCTCAGTCGGGCGCCGCGTTTCCGCGCCCCGGAGGCGTCTCCCCGTTGTCGGCCGCTGGTGTCGGCCGCCGATGGTGTCGACCGCCCCGTCGGCGTCGGCCCGCTCCTCTGCGTCGGGCGCTCCTCAACGCCGCCTGAGGAGCGGGGTGTTGCTCCGGTGGGGCCGGATCAGAACCCGGCGCCGATCTCCCGGGCGATGAGCATGCGCTGAACCTCCGATGTGCCCTCCCCGATTTCCAGGATCTTGCAGTCGCGCCAGAAACGGGCGACCGGGAACTCGTTCATGAAGCCGTACCCGCCGTGGATCTGGGTCGCCTCGCGGGCGTTGTCGACGGCGGCCTCGGACGAGTACAGCTTCGCGATCGCGGCCTCCTTCTTGAACGGTTCGCCGTGCAGCAGCCGGGAGGCGGCGTCCCGCCAGGCCAGGCGGGAGGTGTGGGCGCGCAGCTCCATGTCGGCGAGCTTGAACTGGATGGCCTGGTTGGCGCCGATCGGCCGGCCGAAGGCCCGGCGCATGCCGGCGTACTTGACGGACTCGTCGACGCATCCCTGGGCCAGGCCGGTGGCCAGGGCCGCGATCGCGATGCGGCCCTCGTCGAGGATCCGCAGGAACTGGGCGTAGCCTCGGCCACGCTCGCCCAGCAGGTTGGCCGCGGGGACGCGGCAGTCGGTAAAGGACAGTTCGCGGGTGTCGGATGCGTTCCACCCGACCTTCGAGTACTTCTTCGATACCTGGAACCCCGGGGTCCCGGTGGGCACGATGATGGAAGAGATTTCGCGCGTTGGCGAGCGGAATTCGCCTTCTTCACTCGAACGAGCGATCGGTTCCGTGAGTGCGGTGACGGTGACCAGACCGGTGATGTCCGTGCCGGAGTTGGTGATGAAGCACTTGGTGCCGTTGATGACCCACTCGTCGGTGGTCTCGTCGTACCGCGCGGTCGTGCGGGTCGCGCCGGCGTCCGAGCCGCCCTCGGGCTCGGTCAGGCCGAAGGCACCGAGGAGTTCGCCGGAGGTCAGCCGGGGCAGCCACTCGCGCTTCTGCTCCTCCGTCCCGAACCGGTGGATCGGCATCGCGCCGAGCGAGACGGCCGCCTCCAGGGTGATCGCCACCGAGGAGTCGACCCGGGCGAGTTCCTCCAGGGCGATGCCCAGCGCGAAGTAGTCGCCGCCCATGCCGCCGTACTCCTCCGGGAAGGGCAGGCCGAACAGGCCCATGCGCCCCATCTCGCGGACGATCTCGTACGGGAACTCCTCCCGCTCGTAGAACCCGCCGATCTTCGGCGCCACCACGTCCTGGGCGAACTCGGCGACGGTGCGCCGCAGTTCCTCGTACTCGCTGCTGAGCCGGTGGTCGAACACGGTGATCCTCCTGGAGCCCGGCCGGGGTGGCCGCGGGCGTGAGCGGGACGACCGGCGTCCGTCTGACGGTGTGACGGTCGCACGGTGTGGTTGGACGATGAACGTGGTGCCTGGTGCCTGGTGCCTGGTGCCTGGTGCCTGGTGCCGGCCGCGGCCGGGATTCCGCGCGGCCGGCACCGGGGAGCGGTGGTGGGGCGGGGTCAGCCCCGGGCGGCGCCGAGCAGCGCCTGGACGGTGCGGGACGGGCTCGGACGGCCCAGCCGCTCGGCCATCCACCCGCTGGTGGCGACCAGCGCGCGCAGGTCGACCCCGGTCCGGATGCCGAGCCCGTGCAGCATCCACACCAGGTCCTCGGTGGCCAGGTTGCCGGTGGCGCTCTTCGCGTACGGGCAGCCGCCGAGGCCGCCCGCCGACGCGTCCACCGTGGTGACCCCCTCGCGCAGGGCCGCCAGGGTGTTGCTGAGCGCCTGGCCGTAGGTGTCGTGGAAGTGCACGGCGAGCCGGCCGGCCGGCACCCCGGCCCGCGCGAAGCCGGCCAGGAGGGCGCCGACCTGCCCGGGGGTGGCCACGCCGATGGTGTCGCCGAGGCTCAGCTCCGCGCAGCCCATCTCCAGCAGCCGCACGCCGTATCCGACCACCTGGGAGACCGGGACCGGACCTTCCCAGGGGTCTCCGAAGCACATCGAGAGGTAGCCGCGGACCGCCAGCCCGGCCTCGGTCGCCCGCGTCACGACCGGGCGGAACATCGCCATCGCCTCGTCCGCCGAGCGGTTGAGGTTGCGGCGGGCGAAGGTCTCGGTGGCGCTGGCGAACACCGCGACGTCGGTGGCGTGGTGGGCGAGCGCCCGGTCGAGGCCGCGTTCGTTGGGCACCAGCACCGGCAGCCGCAGGCCGGGGTTGCGCTCCGGCAGGCCGGCGAGCCGGGGCATCAGTTCTTCGGCGTCGGCCAGCTGCGGGACCCATTTCGGGTGGACGAAGCTGGTCGCCTCGACGGTGCGCAGCCCGGCGGCCGCGAGCCGGGCGATGAACTCCGCCTTGACCTCCACGGGCACCAGGGAGCCCTCGTTCTGCAGCCCGTCGCGCGGTCCGACCTCGTGGATCCGGACCTCCTCGGGCAGGCCGGGGGCGCGGACGGGGTCGGGCAGGCCCAGGTCCAGCGCGTCGGGCTCGCGGGCGGGTGCGGTCATGACCGCACCCCGGCGGGCGCGGGGGCGGCCTGCTCGTCGGCGCCGTCCCCGGCCGGGGCGACCACGACCAGCAGTTCCTCCATCGCGACGGTGGCGCCCGCGGTGGCCCGCAGCTCGGCCACCACGCCGTCGTGCGGGGCGGCGATCACGTGTTCCATCTTCATGGCCTCCAGCACGAGCAGGGGCTGGCCCTTGCGGACCGTCTCGCCCGTCGTGGTCTTGACGACGGTGACGGTTCCGGGCATCGGGGCGGTCAGGGCGCCGTGGTGGGCGGCGGTTCCGGCGGCGCGCTCGCCCACCGGGTCGTGGGCGTGCAGCGACCAGGCGTCGCCCTCGATGCCGAGCCAGGTCACCGGGCCGGCGGCGAGGCCGGGAGCGGCGTCGGTGGCCAGCGCGAACGTGGTCTGCAGGCCGTCGACGGTCAGGTGCAGCCGGTCGGCGGTCCGGGTCGCGCGGGCCCGGTGGACGGGCCCGGCGCCGAGCCGGAGCTCGACCTCGCGGGTGAGCTCGGCGGGATTGTCAGTGGCATCGGCTACGTTGCCCGCAGTGATCGAACGGATGCGCACCGAGACCGGATCCTGGCCGGGGGTACGGAGTCGGTGGGTGGTCCAGGCGGGGGTGCCGCTCAGGCGCCAGCCGGAGGGAAGGGAGAAGGGGTCGGTCCAGCCGCCGGGGTCGGCGGCCGGGGTGAGGTCCAGGTGCCGCGCCAGCGCGGCCGCGTAGTAGAGGAGGTGGGCAGGTGGTGGCGTCTCGGCCGTCAGCGGGTCGGCAGTTGTGGCGTCGGCCTCGTGCGCGTCATCGGCCTCGTTGGCCTTGTCGGCCTCGCCGGTCTCGTTCGCGCCGTTCGGCGCGTTCGCCGGGGAGTACGGCGAGGCGAGCAGGGCGGGCTGCTGTTGGGCCGTCTGTTCCACCAGGCCGGTGTCCAGCCGGCCGGCGACGACCTCGGGGTGTGCGAGCAGCCGTCGCAGGAAGCCGGTGTTGGTGGTGACGCCCAGGATGCGGGTGTCGGCCAGCGCGGCGCGGAGCCGGCGCAGCGCGGTCGGGCGGTCGGGCCCGTACGCGATGACCTTGGCGAGCATCGGGTCGTAGGCGCTGGTGACGACGGATCCGGGGGCGACTCCGGAGTCGACGCGCACGCCCTCGCCCTGGGGCTCGTCCAGGACGAGGATGCGGCCGCCGGTGGGCAGGAAGTCCCGTTCCGGGTCCTCGGCGCAGATCCGGGCCTCGATGGCGTGGCCCAGGAAGGAGATGTCGGACTGATCGAAGGAGAGCCGTTCGCCCGAGGCGATCCGCAGCTGCCACTCGACCAGGTCGAGTCGGGCTGAATCGTCGCCGACGGCGACGGCGAGTTCGGTGACGGGGTGTTCGACCTGGAGGCGGGTGTTCATCTCCATGAAGAAGAAGTCCCGCACCCCCTCGGTGGAGGCGGTGGCGGGGGAGTCCGGGTCGATGCCGGGAACGATGAATTCCACGGTGCCGGCCCCGGTGTAGCCGCAGGACTCCGCGGCGCGGACGGCCGCGGCGCCCATCGCGGCGCGGGTCTCGGCATTGAGCAGAACGGAGGGAGCCTCTTCGATCAGTTTCTGATGGCGGCGCTGGAGGCTGCATTCGCGCTCGCCGAGGTGGACGGTGGTGCCGTGGGCGTCGGCGAGCACCTGCACCTCGATGTGGCGCGGCCGGTCGACCCAGCGTTCCAGCAGCAGGGTGTCGTCACCGAAGGCGGTCCGGGCGACGCGGCGGGCGGCGGCGATCTCGGTGGGCAGGTCGGCGCGGTCCCGCACGAGGCGCATGCCCTTGCCACCGCCTCCGGCGGACGGCTTGAGCAGGACGGGGTAGCCGATCTCCTCGGCGGCGGCGAGGAGATCCCCGTCGGTGGGCGCGGTGGCCTGGCTGCCGGGGACCACCGGAACGCCGGCGGTTCGGACGGCTTCCTTGGCGTTGATCTTGTCACCCATCAGCTCGACCGCACCGGGAGGAGGTCCGATGAAGACGAGGCCGGCGTCGGCGCAGGCGCGGGCGAAGCCGGCGTTCTCGGCGAGGAAGCCGTAACCGGGGTGGACGGCCTGGGCCCCGGTGCGGCGGGCGGCGGCGAGGATCTGGTCGGTGCGCAGGTAGGTCTCGGCCGCCGAGCTGTCGCTGCGGTCGGCCGGGCCGAGCCGGACGGCGACGTCGGCCTCGCGGACGTGCGGCGCGTCGGCGTCGGCGTCGCTGAACACGGCGACCGAGCGCACGCCGAGCCGCCGCAGGGTGCGGATCACCCGGAGGGCGATCTCGCCGCGGTTGGCGACCAGAACTGTGTCGAACATGGGAGGCGTTCCTCCGGGTCGAGGGGAGCCGTACGAAGGAGGTGGCGGCGGGGTGGCGGCGGTGGAGAGGAGGGCGCCGGCCCGGGTGCGCCGGCGCCGCGGGAGTCACGCCCGCAGGAGCGGGGTCACACCGACAGGAGAGGAGAGGTCGCGTGGGAGGGGGCGGGTCACACCCGCCGGGGCGGGGTCACATCCGGAAGACCCCGTACGGGCCGGGCGGCGGGAGCGGGGCGTTGGCGCAGGCGGTGAGGGCGAGGCCGACGACGGTGCGGGTGTCCATCGGGTCGATCACGCCGTCATCCCAGAGGCGGGCGGTGGCGTAGTAGGCGTTGCCCTGGCGCTCGTACTGCTCGCGGACGGGGCGCTTGAACTCCTCCTCCGCCTCGGCCGGCCACTGCTCGCCGTGGGCCTCCAACTGGTCGCGGCGGACGGTGGCGAGGACGGACGCCGCCTGCTCGCCGCCCATCACGGAGATCTTCGAGCCCGGCCACATCCACAGGAAGCGAGGTGAGTAGGCCCGGCCGCACATCGAGTAGTTGCCGGCTCCGTACGAGCCGCCGATCACCACGGTCAGCTTCGGGACGCGGGTGCTGGCGACGGCGTTGACCATCTTGGCGCCGTGCTTGGCGATGCCGCCCGCCTCGTACTGCCGGCCGACCATGAACCCGGTGATGTTCTGCAGGAAGAGGAGGGGGATGCCGCGCTGGTCGCACAACTCGATGAAGTGGGCGCCCTTGAGGGCCGACTCGGAGAACAGCACGCCGTTGTTGGCGACGATGCCGACGGGGTGGCCGTGGATCCGGGCGAAGCCGGTGACCAGGGTCGCGCCGTACTCGGCCTTGAACTCGGCGAACCGGCTGCCGTCGACCAGCCGGGCGATCACCTCGCGCACGTCGTAGGGCGTGCGCGGGTCGACCGGGACGGCCCCGTACAGGCCGGCCGGGTCCACGGCCGGCGGCTCGACCGGGGTGAGCGGCCACGGCCTGGCCGAGCGCGGGCCGAGCCCGGCCACGATCGTGCGGACGATGGAGAGGGCGTGGGCGTCGTCCTCGGCCAGGTGGTCCGTCACCCCCGAGGTGCGGGAGTGCAGGTCACCGCCGCCCAGTTCCTCGGCGGTGACCACCTCTCCGGTGGCGGCCTTCACCAGCGGCGGCCCGCCCAGGAAGATCGTGCCCTGGTTGCGGACGATCACGGCCTGGTCGCTCATCGCCGGGACGTACGCCCCGCCGGCCGTGCAGGAGCCGAGCACGGCGGCGATCTGCGGGATGCCCGCGGCGGAGAGCCTGGCCTGGTTGTAGAAGATCCGGCCGAAGTGGTCGCGGTCCGGGAAGACCTCGTCCTGCATGGGGAGGAAGGCGCCGCCGGAGTCCACCAGGTAGACGCAGGGCAGCCGGTTCTCCAGCGCGACCTCCTGGGCGCGCAGGTGCTTCTTCACGGTCATCGGGTAGTAGGTGCCGCCCTTGACGGTGGCGTCGTTGGCGACCACCACCACCTCGCGCCCGGCGACCCGGCCGATGCCCGCGATCACCCCGGCCGCGGGCGCCGCCCCGTCGTACATTCCGTCGGCGGCCAGCGGGGCCAGTTCCAGGAAGGGCGAGGCCGGGTCGAGCAGGGCGTCCACCCGGTCGCGGGGGAGCAGCTTGCCGCGCGCCGTGTGCCGGGCGCGGGCCCTGGCGCCGCCGCCGAGGGCCGCCGCGTCGAGCTTCTCGCGCAGCTCGGCGACCAGGGCCCGGTGTGCCTCGGTGTTGGCGCGGTAGGCGGTGGAGCCCGGGTCGACCGCAGTGCCGAGCCGGGGCGCGGGAGCAGCGGCTCCCGGCGGTACGGCACCTGGCGCCGCCGTGGTGCCGGCCGCTGTGCTGCCATGGACGCCGGTGGGTACACCGGCGGTTGAGATGACCATTCCCAAGAGCTCCCTTGCCCTCGGCACCAGGCGGGCGGCCGGATGCGGTGCGCCCATGGACCCCACGTTAATTAACGTTAACTTACGCGCCCAGGTTAACGGCCGATAACCCCACTGTCTACGATGGGCAGCATGCCGAACGTCCCCGCAGCCTCCGCGCTCCCACGCCGCGACCAGATCCGTCGGGAGGCCGCGCGACTCTTCGCGGCCCGGGGTTTCCTCGGGGTGGGTGTGGACGAGATCGGCAAGGCCGTCGGCATCAGCGGCCCCGGGCTCTACCGCCACTTCGCCGGAAAGGACGCGATGCTCGCCGATCTGCTGATCGGCATCAGCGAGCGCCTGCTGGAGGAGGGGCGGCGCCGGGCGGGGGGCGGCGACGGTCCGGCTGCCGCGCTGGACGCGCTGATCGGCGGCCACGTCGACTTCGCCCTCGACGACCGCGACCTGATCACCCTCCACGACCGCGAGCTGCTGAACCTCAAGGAGGAGGACCGGCGCACCGTCCGCCGGCTCCAGCGCGGCTACGTCGAGCTGTGGGTGGACGTGGTCCGGCAGGTCTATCCGCAGCTGACGGGCCCCGCCGCCGAACCGGTGGCCAGGGCCGCCGTCCACGCCGTCTTCGGCCTGATCAACTCGACCCCGCACAGCCTCGGCCCGGGCCCCGCCCAGGACGAGCGCTCCGGCCTCCAGCGCGACGGCATGGCCGTCCTGCTGCACGCCCTCGCCCACGGCGCCTTCGCGGCGGCGGCCGAGTCGGTGTCCGCGCAGGCCTGAGTCCTGCGCACCCGGACGGCCCGCTCGGCAGTCCAGGCCCAAGGTTGGCGCTCCGGCTCCGAGGCCGGAGGTCTAGGACCAAAGGACGGCGCCCGCCCGCCCCGGGCCGCTGGGCCTTCGGCGGCCCGTCCGCGACCCTGGAGGCAGGCGACCCCGGAGGCGGGCGACCCTGGAGGCGGGCGGGTCGGCGGGCCGTGCGTTCGTTCGGCCGGGAATCACCGCAGGCCGCAGGCTGTTGGCCAGTCCGCCGGACCGGACGATCCGGGCCGCCCCGGCCCGCTCCGGCCCCATCCGGGCCGGAAACGCCATGGCGGCCACCCGACGAAATGGTTAGCATCCCTAAATATGCCTGAGACTCACGGATCCACGGTGGAGCAATCCCCGAGCGGCTCACCGGCCCCCGGCGCGAGCCCGCAGCCGGACGGCGCCCACCCGCAGCCGGACGGCAACGACCCGCAGGCCGTCGGCTGGCTGCGCCGCCTGGTCGGCTACTGCTGGCGCTCCCGTCGCAGCGTGCTGCTCGCCTTCGGCGCCTCGCTCGTCGGCATGGCCGTCACCTCGCTGGTGCCGCTGGTCACCAAGCTGATCATCGACGACGTCATCACCGCGCACACCCGTTCGCTGGTCCCCTGGGCGGTGGTGCTGCTGCTCGCCGCCGTCGTCGTCTTCGGGTGCACCCAGGTCCGCCGCTACTACGGCGGCCAGCTCGCCCTGGACGTCCAGCACGACATGCGCAGCGACCTGTTCCGCTCGCTCGGCCGGCTCGACGGCCACCGCCAGGACCGGCTGGACACCGGCCAGGTGGTCGGGCGTGCGACCTCCGACCTCCAGCTGATCAACGGCCTGCTCTCGATGCTGCCGATGATGACCGGCTACCTGCTGATGTTCGTCATGTCGCTGGCCGTGATGGTCTGGCTCTCCCCGCCGCTCACCCTGATAGCCCTGGTGATGGCCCCCGCGCTGTGGTGGATCACCGTCCTCAGTCGGAAGCGACTCTTCCCCGCCACCTGGGCCGCCCAGCAGGAGGCGGCCGCCGTCGCGGGTGTGGTGGACGGCGCGATCGGCGGTGTCCGGGTGGTCAAGGGCTTCGGCCAGGAGGCGCAGGAGCTGGACAAGCTGGAGCGGGCCTCCCGCAACCTGTTCGCGGCCCGGCTCCGGTCGATCCGGCTCAACGCCCGCTACAACCCGGCGATGCAGGCCGTCCCGGCGCTCGCGCAGGTCGCGGTGCTGGCCTTCGGCGGCTGGCTGGCCGTCGACGGCCAGGTGTCGCTCGGGACCTTCGTGGCCTTCTCCACCTACGTCGCGCAGATGACCGGACCGGTGCGGATGCTCACCATGGTCATCACGGTCGGCCAGCAGGCCCGGGCCGGTGTGGAGCGCGTCCTCCAGCTGATCGACGAGCGCCCGCTGGTCCAGGAGCGCCCGGACGCGCTCACCCTGGACCTCACCCTGGACTCCACCGGGGACGGCACCCGCGAAGGCAGCACCGCAGGCCCCCGCGTCGCTGCAAGCCCCCGTGCCACCGCAGGCCCCCGAGCCTCCGATGTCGCCCTGGAGTTCGACCAGGTCGAGTTCCGCTACGACCCCGAGCACCCCGCCCCCGTCCTGCACGGCCTCAGCCTGAAGCTGGCCCCCGGCGAGACCCTCGCCCTGGTCGGGGCTTCCGGCTCCGGCAAGTCGACGGTGGCGCAGCTGGTGCCGCGCTTCTACGACCCGGCGGCCGGCGCCGTCCGCCTCTACGGCCACGACCTGCGCGACCTCACCCTGGACTCGGTCCGGTCGGCGGTCGGCATCGTCCCCGAGGAGAGCTTCCTGTTCTCCGAGTCGGTCCGCACCAACATCGCCTACGGCCGTCCGGACGCCACGGACGAGCAGGTCGTGGCGGCCGCGCGGGCCGCCCAGGCCGACGAGTTCGTCCGCGCGCTGCCGGACGGCTACGAGACCAAGGTCGGCGAGCAGGGCCTGACCCTCTCCGGAGGCCAGCGCCAGCGGATCGCGCTGGCCCGGGCGATCCTCACCGACCCCCGGATCCTGCTGCTGGACGATGCCACCTCGGCGGTGGACCCGCAGGTCGAGGCGGAGATCCACGACGCGCTGCGTTCGGTGATGACCGGCCGCACCACGCTGCTGATCGCCCACCGCCGCTCGACCCTGCAGCTTGCCGACCGGATAGCCGTCCTGGATCACGGCCGGCTGCTGGACATCGGCACGCACGAGGAACTCGACGCCCGATGTCCCCAGTACCGGGCTCTGATCACCGACCCCGAGGCCGGCCGCACACCCCGGTCGTCCGAGGCCCCGCAGACTGTCGAGCAGACCTCTCCGCAGACCCCCGAGCGGCCCGCTGGGCAGCAGACCCCCGAGCAGCAGACCGCTGAGCAGGCCGCCGAGCAGACCGAGGCGCGGTCCGCCTCCGAGCAGGTCGACGGACCGACCCCCACGCAGGCCCCGGCCCCGGAACCCGTTGCCCCGGAACCCGTCGCCTCGCAACCCGCTGCCCCGGCTGCCCCCGACCTCCCCACCCCCGCCCTGGTCAAGGCGGCCCGCACCGCCGACCCCGACCTGCTGGCCAGGGTCGCGGCCCTCCCGCCGGCCGCCGACTCCCCGGCGGTCCCGCGCGCCGAGGCCGAGGCCGGTGACCCGGACTTCACCCTCCGCCGCCTGCTGCGCCCCTTCCGCGTCCCGCTCGCCCTGGCCCTGCTGCTCGTCGCGCTCGACGCGGCTTCCGGCCTGGTGCTGCCGGTGCTGATCCGGCACGGCATCGACCAGGGCGTCAGCAAGGCCCTGATGTCCGGGGTCGCCGTGGCCGCGCTCGCCGCGCTGGTGGTGGTGCTGCTGGACTGGTTGGTCCAGAGCGCCGAGAACCGGGTCAGCGGCCGTACCGGTGAGCGGGTGCTCTACATGCTCCGCCTCAAGATCTTCGCCCACCTCAACCGGCTCGGCCTGGACTACTACGAGCGCGAGCTGTCCGGCCGGATCATGACCCGGATGACCACCGACCTGGACTCGCTGACGTCCTTCCTGCAGACCGGCGTGGTCACCGCCGTGGTCAGCCTGCTGACCTTCGGCGGGATCTTCGCCGCGCTGCTGATCATCGACGCCGGCCTGGCTCTGGTGGTCTTCGCGGTGCTGCCCCTGCTGGTGATCGCGACGCTGGTGTTCCGACGGAAGTCCAGGGACCAGTACGAGCTGTCCCGGGACCTCATCAGCACCGTCAACGCCGACCTCCAGGAGAACGTGGCGGGCATGCGGATCGTCCAGGCCTTCCGCCGCCTGGACACCAACACGGACCGCTTCGTCGCCCGGGGCGTCGCCTACCGCGAGGCCCGGGTGCGCGCGCAGCTGTACATCTCGCTGTACTTCCCGTTCGTCCAGTTCCTCTCCAGCGTGGCCGCCGCGCTGGTGCTGATCGTGGGCGCGGCCCGGGTCGACGCCGGGACGCTGACGGTCGGCGCGCTGGTCGCGTACCTGCTGTACATCGATCTGTTCTTCGCGCCGGTCAACCAGCTGTCCCAGGTGTTCGACGGCTACCAGCAGGCTTCGGTGGGCCTCGGCCGGATCCGGGAGCTGCTGCGCACCCCGACCGCCACGGCCGAGGCGGCCGACCCCGTGCCGGTGCCCGAGGGGCTGCGCGGCGAGATCTCCTTCGAGGGTGTCGGCTTCGCCTACAACGGCGGTGCGGACGGCGCCCCGAACGTGCTGACCGGTGTGGACCTGCACATTCCGGCCGGGCAGACGGTGGCGCTGGTGGGCGAGACCGGCGCCGGCAAGTCGACGCTGGTGAAGCTGGTCGCCCGGTTCTACGACGCGACGGAGGGCACCGTGCGGGTGGACGGGGTCGACCTCACCCGCTTCGACCTGGCGCAGTACCGCCACCGGCTGGGCGTGGTGCCGCAGGAGGCGTACCTGTTCGCGGGCACGGTGCGCGAGGCGATCGCGTACGGCCGGCCCGACGCCTCGCCGGCCGAGGTGGAGGCGGCGGCCCGGGCGGTCGGCGCGCACGACATGATCGTCCGGCTGTCCGGCGGCTACGACCACGAGGTCGCGGGTCGCGGCCGCAACCTCTCGGCGGGCCAGCGGCAGTTGATCGCGCTGGCCCGGGCCGAACTGGTCGATCCGGACGTCCTGCTGCTCGACGAGGCGACCGCGGCGCTCGACCTGGCCACCGAGGCGGTGGTCAACCAGGCCGCGGACCGGCTCAGTGGCGGCCGCACCACGCTGGTCATCGCCCACCGGCTGACCACCGCCGAGCGCGCCGACCGGGTCGTCGTGCTGGACCACGGCCGGGTGGTCGAGGACGGTACGCACACCGAGTTGCTCGCCCGGGGCGGCACGTACGCCCGGCTCTGGCAGGCGTTCATCGCGGACGGCCACCCGGCGGTCGAGGCCGTCGCCGCGGGGTAGCCGACTGCCCGCGATCAGTCTGGCGGACCGTCGCCGGCGGCCCGCCAGACTGATCGTCAGGCGGCGATCAGCGAGGCCAGCAGGCCGGTGGCGTCGATCCCGTGCGGCAGGTCGCTGACCTGTCCGTCCCCGACCTCGACCACGCGCCAGCCGGAGCCGTCGGCCCGGCTGGCGAGGTCGGTGGTGACGAAGCGGCAGCCGAGCATCCGGACCAGGGGGCGGACGCCGGTGAGGTCGGGTTCGACATCGTGGTGGGGTGCGTCGGGGTGCGGCCCGACCAGGACGGGTTCGCCGTCCAGCCACCACACCCGCGCCTCCACGGCCCGCCCGCTCCCACGGCCCGAACGGACATCCGATCCTTCCCCCGATCCTTCGCCGAAGTCGTCGCCCGAGCTGCCGCCCGGCCCGTCGGCCGGCCGCTCGAACTCCTCGTACCGCCGCAGCACCACCCCGCCGGTCAGGAACTCGCCCTGGAGCTCGACGAACCGCGCCACCACCCGCCCGACGCTCGCCAGATCGGCCAACTCGGGGATGTAGCAGGCCTCGTGCCACTCGTGCTTGCGCGACTTCACGTAGTCCTTGACGATCGCCGGCCCGCTCCCGCCGAGCCGGGCCACGGCGGCCGCCAGCTCTTCCGGCCCGGGCACCGAGGAAGCGGCGGTGGGGATCCACGTGCTGGGCGGAGTCGCCCCCTCGAACACGTCGTACCAGCCCGGCAGTTCGTGTGCCGTCGCATAGCCGGCCGGGCTGGTCAGCAGGGCGCAGCCGCGCGCGGCGAGCGCGGTGGCGAAGCCGGTGTAGCGGGCGGACGGAAGCATCCAGCCCCGGTACCAGAGCGGACCCCGGTCCTGCGGCACCCGCCGGACCGCCTGCTCGGCGTGCCCGGCGTGCCCGGCGAGCAGCGCGTCGTGGTCGACCAGGTGGTGCTCGCCGCCCAACTCCCGCAGCAGCCTGGCCTCCCAGGCGAAGTGCGGGTCGGGCCGGCGCGGGTTGAGCGGGTCGGCGGGGAAGAGGATCGCGGGTACGGGCATGGCCGTCAGGGTAAGGCCCGGGCGGGGCGGCGTCGGCGGCTTTCGGCGCGTCAAACCCGCTCGACGGCCCGGCCGGGTGCTGGGAGAGTGATCCGATGCGAAATCTGCTGAGACTCCGTACACGTGTCCCCCGGCAGGCGGCTCGCACGGTGGTCCTGGACGAGGACGGCTCGGTCTTCCTGCTCCGTTCGGACAACGACGAGGTCGGCGTCCACTGGACCATGCCGGGCGGCGGGCTGGAACCCGGCGAGACCCCGTGGACCGGCGCCCGGCGCGAACTCTGGGAGGAGACGGGCTGGAGCGACCTCGAACCGGGCCCGCTGCTCTGCACCTGGGAACACGACTTCACCTGGCACGGCACCCCGGTCCGTCAGCACGAGCACATCTACCTCACGGGCGGACCGCACCGCGGCCCGGTCGGTGACGTCAGCGCGGTGCACGCCGAGGACCGGATCCTCGACTGGCGCTGGTGGACCCCGGCCGACCTGGCGGACGAGCACGCCGACGCGCTCTGGCCGCCCCGGCTGCCGGAGCTGCTGGCCGCCGTCCGCGAGGGCTGGGCCGTCGATGGGCGCCCCCCGGTACCCGTCGACCTCGGCTTCATCCCGAACGCCCCGGCCACCCGCTGACGGCCACCCGCTGACCGTTCCCCGACGCACGGCCGACCGCGATCTCCTGACCGCCGTCTCCTGACCGTCACCTGCGGGCCCCAAAAGTGCGCTGCTACGGCCACACGCTGCTACAAGCGCACGCCCCTACGGGCGCCCGCCGCGTCGCGCCCGCCCGCCCGGGCCGGATTCCCAACCGTGCAGGTCCAGCTCCCGGTCGTGCAGCGCGCAGGGGTTCATCAGCACGGTCAGCTGCGCGTCGGCCAACTGCTCGAAGGCGAGCCCGGTGGCGGACAGCAGCTGCTCGGTCGGCACCGAGACGGCGATGGCGGCGCGCCAGGAGGGCAGCACGATCAGGCTGGTGCCGCGGCCGATCCGGACCGGTTCCGCCGTCACCCGGACCGGCGCCCGCTCCTCCGGGCGGCCGACGGCCTCGGGCTGGTTCGGGCTGCCGCCGATCAGGATGCCGAGTGGTGTTTCGGCCCACGCCGCCTCGGGGGCGGCGGCCGACGGAGCCGTCACCGCCCCGGTGCCTCCGATGAGTTCACCTGAACCGGGTGCGGCTGCCGCCCAGACCTCGGCCGGGAGAGCGGCGGAGGTCACGGGTGTCGTAGGTGCTGTCCCGATCGGTTCGGTCGCGGCCGTCTCCCGTGCGGCCGCTCCCTGCCCGGTCGCGTCGGCCTGCGGGTGCATCCGGCGCAGCCGGCGCGAGGGCGCGGGGCGCCGGGAGCCGGCGGCCCGGAGTTCCTCGCGCGCCGCGCGCAGCACGGGCACGGCCCGGTCGCCCTCGGGCGTGACGGCCGGCCGGCCGAACCTGCCAGCCCCGGTCCCGGTCCCGGTCCCGGTCCGCCCGCCCACGGCCTCGGCCCCGCCACCCGGAACGTCTCCACGGTGCTCAACATCCGCGCCGCCCGCGCCGCCTTCACGGACCTCGCCGTCCTCGCCGTCCCCGTCCTCGGCGCTCTCGCCCAGCAGCGCCCGGACTTCCGTAGCCGATCGCCGGCACGCGGCCGCCAGGTCGGCGACCGAGCGGCCTTGGGCGCGGGCGGCCCGCAGCCGGTCGGCGAGCGCCGCCCGCAGCCGCGAGGTGGTCGGATCGTCCGCAGCCGCCTCGCCCCTCGCCGCCGCGAGTCCGCCGTCCCCCGCGCCGTCCTCCCGTCCGCGTGGCTGCGGCACCGAGTCGTGGCGTGAGCCGCCGGCCTGGCGCGGCCCGCCGGCGGTGCCGGACGGGGCGGCGCCCGGAGTGCCGGCCGGGCCGGTCTCGGCGGCCGTCGTGATGGAGCAGCGTGCGGCGTGCGGGGGCGCGGATCCGGCGCTGTCCCCGGGCGGGTCGGGCAGGGACGGGTCGGTTGCGGCGGGGTGGAGCGAGGTCATCGGCACGGGCCCTTCGGCGGACGGTCCGGATGATCCTCCCGCACCGCGCGACCAGCTCCAAGCATCAATTCCGGGGGTGTGCGCGAGACCACTGCCCGCCCCTACACCCCGTGTCGGCTCAAGTGCCGGGCGCGACGAAGCCCTTGAGGTCGGCGAGCACCACGTTGGCCGCCATGACACCGAGCCCGAGGAACCAGGTC
Source organism: Kitasatospora sp. NPDC058492 (assembly GCF_042720685.1). Classification (NCBI taxonomy): domain Bacteria; kingdom Bacillati; phylum Actinomycetota; class Actinomycetes; order Kitasatosporales; family Streptomycetaceae; genus Kitasatospora; species Kitasatospora sp. NPDC058492. The sequence goes on along the minus strand of NZ_JBHXMU010000028.1, from coordinate 6,456 downwards.
TCGTCCGAAACCGGCCGGGCCTGACCGGACTTGACCGCGCCGAGGGTCTTCCAGAGCGCGCCGCCGAGCACCGCGTCCTGGTTGGTGGAGCTGGGGCTGCCGTACACGCCGTAGAAGATCCAGTCGGCGTCGGCCTTGTCGATCTGTTCCGGGCTGACCTCCACCGCGAGTTCCTTGACCTGTTCGATCTTGGGCTGCGGCAGCGGGATGTCGGTGAGGATGGTGCCGATGAAGGACAGCTCGGCGTACAGCCGGGTCCGGCCGGGCATGAAGCGCAGCGGCGTGATGGTGGGCCGCTTGTCGCCGAGCTTGGCGCCGATCGCGGTGGCGGCCGCCTGGTACGCGTCGAGCTGGGTCTTGGCCTCGGCCTCCAGGCCGAACGGGCTGGCGTTGAGCTGGAAGTTCTGCTTCCAGGGGTAGCCGGGGCGCAGCGAGAAGACGGTCGGCGCGATCTTGGACAGCTGCGCGTACTGGTCCTGGGCGCGCAGCTGGCTGCCGAGGATCAGGTCGGGCTTGAGCGCGGCGATGGCCTCCAGGTTGAGGCTGTTGATGGTGCCGACGTTGGCCGGGTTGCCGGCCTTGTCCTTGAGGTAGGACGGCAGGGACTTGGAGCCGTCGGTGTAGACGATGCCGACCGGCTGGATGCCGAGTGCGACGACGTTGTCGAGTTCGCCGGTGTCCAGCACCACGACCCGGGTGGGCTTGGCGGGGATGACGGTCTCGCCCATGGCGTGCTTGACGGTGCGCGGGTAGACGCCGGGGGCGGCGTCGGTGCCGAAGCCCTTCATCTTCTCGATCACGGTGGCGTAGTCGTCGCCGCCCTGCTTGACCGACTTCTGGTCGGGCGATGCGCCGCCGGCGCCGGGGGTCGCGCCGCCTGAGCCGCCGTTGCCGCCCGAGCCGCCGGAGCTGCCGCAGGCGGTGAGCATTCCGCCGAGGCCGAGGGCCGCCCCACCGGCGATCCCGGCGGAGAGGAACCTGCGGCGGGAGGGGGTGCGGGGGACGAGGACCAGGTCGTCGGGGTGGGGGGCCACGCGACGCTCCTTCGAATCGAGGTTAGGTGAGGCAAACCTATCCGAAGCACTCGAGGGGGGCGTAGTGGCCCGTCCGAGCCGAGGGCGAACCATCTCAAACCTTGACATAAGGGAGAAATTCTCTTGACCCTGATCCTTTGAAACCAAGGTACACCGCTTAACGCGCCGTTAATGCTGCACCTTGACGGCCTTCGCCGAGAACGAATCGAAGCAAGTGGTTTAGATCACCAAGGGTTGGTCTACTCAACCTTCCATGCTCGCGCCTAGGGTGCGCTGGTGTTTGATCAGCAGCTCTCAGAGCACGGAAGCAGCGGCCGGGCAATGGCGCCCGACGCTCCGCAGGGTGCCCCGGTCAGTGGCATCAGTGGTGGAGTCCCCGACCAGGGGACAGCTGGGGGAGCGGGGGACAAGGGTCTACGGGGCAACTCGGTGGGCCTGCTGGGCAGTGTGGTCCTGGGCGTTTCCACGGTCGCCCCGGTCTACTGCCTGACCGCGACACTCGGGCCGACCGTCACCGCGGTCGGCGTCCAGATGCCCGCCGTGTTCCTGGCCGGCTTCCTGCCGATGCTGCTCGTCGCGTTCGCCTACAAGGAGCTGAACAAGGACTTCCCGGACTGCGGCACGTCCTTCACCTGGACGGTCAAGGCCTTCGGCCCCCGGGTCGGCTGGATGGCCGGCTGGGGCCTGACCGTCGCGACCATCATCGTGCTGTCCAACCTGGCCGGGGTCGCGACCGACTTCCTCTACCTGATGCTCGGCGAGATGACCGGCAGGAGCTGGGTCGCCGAACTCGACCAGAACCAGGCCGTCCACCTGCTCACCGTCGTCCTGCTGATCGCCGGCGCCACCGCGATGAGCTACCGGGGGATGACCGCCACCAAGTGGTTCCAGTACAGCCTGGTCGGCCTCCAACTCGCCGTGCTGGTGCTCTTCTCGGCCATCGCCATCGGCAAGGCCGCCGCCGGCGACCTGCCCGACTCGATCGGCTTCTCGTTCTCCTGGCTCAACCCGCTCCAGGTCAGCTCCTTCAGCGCCTTCACCGCCGGCCTGTCGCTGTCGATCTTCATGTACTGGGGCTGGGACACCTGCCTCACCATGAACGAGGAGACCCTCGGCAGCACCAAGACCCCCGGCCGCGCCGCGATGGTCTCCATGGTCACCCTGGTCGGCTCGTACCTGCTGGTCGCGATCTCCGCCCAGATGTTCGCGGGCGTCGGCTCCACCGGCTCCGGCCTCAGCAACCCGGAGACCTCCGACAACGTCTTCGCCGCGCTCGCCCGCCCGGTCCTCGGCTCGCCGTGGAGCGTCCTGCTCTTCCTGGCCGTCGTCGCCAGCGCCGCCGCCAGCCTCCAGACCACCTTCATCCCGGTGGCCCGCACCCTGCTCGCGATGAGCGCCTACCGCGCCGTGCCGCCGCGTTTCGGCGCCGTCCACCCGCGCTTCCGCACCCCCGGGTACGCCACCGTCGCGGCCGGCATCGCCACCGCCGTCTTCTACGTCGGCATGAGCCTGATCAGCGAGAACGTCGTCCAGGACACCATCCTGGCGCTCGGCCTGATGATCTGCTTCTACTACGCGCTGACCGCGTTCGCCTGCGTCTGGTACTTCCGCCGCTCGCTGCGCACCGGCCCCCGCGACCTGTTCCTCAAGGGCATCGCCCCGCTGCTCGGCGGCGTGCTGCTGAGCGGGGTCTTCCTGCAGACCCTCACCGACGCCTGGAGCCCGGACTACGGCAGCGGCGCCGTCTTCGGCATCGGCTCGGTGTTCGTCATCGGCGTCGGCATCCTGCTGCTCGGCGCCGTCCTGATGACCTGCTACGGGCTGGCCCGGCCGGAGTTCTTCCGCGGCGAGACGCTGCGCAAGGACACCCCCGCGCTGGTCGTCGAGGACTGAGAGGACCGGGAGGACCGGGAGGACCGAGGGGACCGGGAGCGCCGAAAACCGACCACGCCGCCGGGCATCGACGCTATCCTCGACCGCATGAAGCTTTACGCGGGCCAGTGCTGGTGGCCGTCCTGAGGGACGGCCACCCCACCCGCTCGACCAGGGCCGTCCGGAATGGACGGCCCTTTCGCGTTTCCCACGGAACGGGCCCCCGCCCCGGACGGCCGCCACCGCCGCCGTACCGAGGAGAAACCCGATGACCACCGCGACGACCGCGACCAACGCGACGACCCCGACGACCTCGACGACCCCGTCCGTGGCCACCACCGCCACCTTCACCGCCGACCCGGCCGGCCACCGCGTCCTCACCGGGGACCGCCCCACCGGACCGCTGCACCTCGGCCACTACTTCGGCACCCTGCACAACCGCGTCCAGCTCCAGAACCAGGGCGTCGAGATGTTCGTCGTGATCGCCGACTACCAGGTCATCACCGACCGGGACATCGCCGACCGGCTCGCCGAGCACACCGAGAACCTCGTCCTCGACTACCTCGCGGCCGGCCTCGACCCCGACCGCGCCACGATCTTCGCGCACAGCGCCGTCCCCGCCCTCAACCAGCTGCTGCTGCCCTTCCTCAGCCTGGTCAGCGTCGCCGAACTGAACCGCAACCCCACCGTCAAGGACGAGATCGCGCACTCCCGCCAGTCCGCCGTCAACGGGCTGATGTTCACCTACCCCGCCCACCAGGCCGCCGACATCCTTTTCTGCAAGGCGAACCTCGTCCCGGTCGGCCAGGACCAACTGCCCCACCTCGAAGTCGCCCGCACCATCGCCCGCCGCTTCAACGAGCGCTACCCGCACGCCGACGGCGGCGCCGTCTTCCCCACCCCCCGCGCACTGCTCTCCGACGCCCCGCTGCTGCTCGGCACCGACGGCGGCAAGATGAGCAAGAGCCGGGGCAACTCCGTCCCCCTCGGCGCCACCGAGGACGAGACCGCCCGGATCATCCGCGGCGCCAGGACCGATGCCGACCGCCGGATCGACTACGACCCGGCCAACCGGCCCGAGGTCTCCAGCCTCGTCCTGCTCGCCGCGCTCTGCCAGGACCGCGCACCCGAGGAGATCGCCGAGGAACTCGGCGACGGCGGGGCCGCCGCGCTCAAGCGCACCGTCACCGACTCCGTCAACGAGTACCTCCGCCCCCTGCGCGCCCGCCGTGCCGAACTCGCCGCCGACCGAGGCCACCTGCGCCAGGTCCTGCGCGACGGGGCCGAACGCGCCAACGCCGTCGCCGACGCCACCCTCGACGAGGTCAGGAAGGTGATGGGGGCGATCTGAAGAACCGCCCCGCACCGTCGGGGCACCTCCGGCGTACCTCCGGCGCACCTTCGGCCCGAAGACGTCGGCTCGCGGACATCGGCCCGTCGAAACGGGGGCATATCGTCACCGGGCGGCCTCGACCACACCGAGGCCGCCCGTACCCGGCCTCCCCCGAAAGGCGTCCCGGCCCATGGACCAGCACCCGACCACGTCCGGCCAGGGTCTGACCCGCCCGCCGCACCTGCGCCCCGGCGACCACATCGCCGTCGTTGCCCCCAGCGGCCCGATCGACTCCCAGCGACTCACCGACGGCTGCGCGATCCTCCGCTCCTGGGGCCTGCGAGTCACCGTCGCCCCGCACGTCCTCGACGCCCACCCCACCCTCGGCTACCTCGCCGGCACCGACGCCGACCGCGCCGCCGACCTCCAGTCCGCCTGGCTCGACCCCACCGTCGACGCCGTCATCTGCGCCCGCGGAGGCTACGGCGTCCACCGCATGGTCGACCTGCTCGACTGGGACGCCATGCGCGCCGCCCCGCCCAAGCCGTTCATCGGCTTCAGCGACGTCTCCTCCCTCCAGGAGGCCTTCGCCCAGCGGCTCGGCATCGCCACCCTCTACGGGCCGATGAGCGCGGCCGGCTCCTTCATCTCCGACGGACCGACCGCCGAGCACCTGCGCCGCACCCTCTTCGAGCCCACGGCCACCACCGTGCTCACCTCACCGACCGCCACCGCCCTCGTCCCCGGCCGCGCCAGGGGCGTCACCGCGGGCGGCTGCGTCCACGTCCTCGCGGCCGAGCGCGGCACGCCCGCCGCCCGGCCCTCCTACGCCGGCGGCATCCTGATCCTGGAGGACGTCAACGAGCACCCGTACCAGCTCGATCGGCTCCTCACCCAGTTCCTGCGCTCCGGCGCGTTCGACGGGGTCGCCGGCATCGCGCTCGGCTCCTGGGACGGCTGCGGACGGCTCGACCGCGTCCGGGACGTCATGCTCGACCGCCTCGGCCCGCTCGGCATACCCGTCATCTGGGAACTCGGCTTCGGCCACTGCCCCTCCACCCTGACCGTCCCGCTCGGCGTCCCCGCCGTCCTCGACGCCGACGCCGGCACCCTCACCCTGGAAGTGCCCGCCCTCGCCGAGCGGTGAGGCCCGGGCCGGCGGTGAGTAGGGTGCGGCCATGAACGAGGACCGCCTCACCGCCCTCGCCCTCGGCTTCCTCCGGGGCCCGGGCAGCAACGCCCGTACGATCCTCGGACTTGCCGGCCCGCCCGCCGCCGGCAAGTCCACCCTGGCCCGGCACCTGGTCGCCGAGATCGAACGCGCCGAAGGCCCCGGCAGCGCCGCGTACGTCCCGCTCGACGGCTTCCACCTGTCCGCCGCCCAGCTGGACCGCCTCGCCCTGACCCACCGCAAGGGCGCCCCCGCCACGTTCGACGCCCACGGGTACGTCGCCCTGCTGCGCCGCATCGCCGCCGACCGCTTCCAGGACATCTACGTCCCCGACTTCGACCGCATCCTCGACGAACCGGTCGCCGCCCGCCACGTCGTCCGCCCGCACACCCGCCTCGTCATCACCGAGGGCAACTACCTCGCCTCCACCGACACCCCGTGGCCGGAGGCCCGCCGCCTGCTGCGCGAACTCTGGTACGTGGACACCGACGACGCCCTCCGCGAGGAGCGCCTGCTCCGCCGCCACCGCGACGGTGGCCGCGACGAGGCCACCGCCCGCCACTGGGTGACCGGCAACGACCACCCCAACGGCGAGTACGTGAAAGCCGGCCGCGCCCTCTGCACCCGGACCGTCCCCGGCAGCGGCTTGCCCGTGACGCCGGCCAGGGGTAGTGTTCTCTAGTCGCTCGGCAGGGAGCACCGGACACGCATCGGCGCGGACGGTCCCGGGGCGGCCAATCCTTTTGAAACACCATTTCCTGGTTCGGGCTGGGTCGCGTCTTGTCGCGGCTTGGTTCTTATTCGGTGTGTTCGTTTTATTGGATTGCGGCCGATTCGCTTTTCGGAGCGGGGATCGGCTAGAGTTTGAAACGTCGGACGGGGCGTCAAGCCGCAGAAGACATCAGCGAGTTGGATGAACGAAGCGCCGGAAACGGAGCGGAAAACATCTGGTAAGCTTGAAACACGAAAGAACGAAGCGCCCGGAGGGCCCGCTGGAAGGCGGTCCGAAGGAAGTGTCCGTTCCTTGAGAACTCAACAGCGTGCCA
>NZ_JBHXMU010000027.1:56094-108096 GCF_042720685.1 Kitasatospora sp. NPDC058492 | reverse complement strand
CCCGGAGAGTGCTCTCCGGGTGGGCCGCCGCCGTGTGAGGAGCGGGTGGCTCAGGTGCTGGTGCCGCTCAGGTGCTGGTGCCTCCGGTGCCACCGGTGGCGCCGCCGGGGAGCCCGCCGCCCGGGAGGGACGGCAGCTTGCCCTTGAAGTCGGCGATGCCATTGACGATGGTGTCCATCAGGCCGACGTCCGGCGCCTTGTCGGCGATGTCGAAACCGAAGTGCACGGAGATCAGCGACTTGCCGTCGGTGGACGGGAAGACCACCGTCTGCACGTAGCCGTTGTTGCCCTTGGGCGCGTCGACCTTCCAGCGGACCAGGTAGCCGTCCTGGCCGTTGACCTTGACCGCCTCGGACTTCAGCTCCTGGTGCCCGGTGATGGCGCCGTACGAGTCCTTGGCCGCCTTCTCGATGTCGGCCTTGGCGGCCGCCTGGGCGTCGGTGCCGCCGCCGTCGATCCGGCCGGTGGTCACCCCGCCGAGGCTGCACAAGCCGTTGCCGTCCGGACACTGGTACGAGCCGACGACGACCGAGGCGTAGCCGTCGTTGGTGTAGCCGCCCTGCCAGCCGGAGGGGACGGGCAGGGTGAGCCCGTTCACCAGGTCGATCGCGTTGCCGGCGCCGGGCCTGGCCTTGCCGCTGCCGCCGTTCCCGTTCCCGCCGCTCCCGCCGTTTCCACCGGGCCCGCCGTTGCCACCGGTCCCGTTGCTGCCGTCGCCGCTACCGCCGTTGTTGTTCCCGCCGTTACCGTTGTTGCCGTTCCCGTTCCCGCCGTTCCCGTTCCCGCCGTTCCCGCTGCCGCCGTTCCCGTTGCCGCCGAGGCCCGGGAAGCCGTTCCAGGGGCCGTTCTCGCCGTTCGGCACGGCCTGCCGGGCGCTGCGCTGCGGGCGGTTGTCGCTCTGGCCGTCCATCGCCAGGAAGGTGATCCCGGAGCCGGTGCCCAGGCCGAGCAGCGCCGCGACGGTGGCGGCGATCATCATCGGGGACGGCCGGCGCCGGGGCTTGCGCGGCGGCGGTGCCTCGGAGCCGTAGGCGGTGCCGAAGGGCGGCGGCTCCGGGTAGCGGACGGTCGGCCCGCTGTCCAGCACCTCGCCCTGCAGCACCGTGGGGTCGCCGGCCGGCCCCGGCCCCGGAGCCCCGGTCGCCGGGGGCACCGGCTCCGGGGCGTCCGAGGGTGCGGGCCGGGTGCTGGCCGTCCAACCCCTGCCGTCCCACCAGCGCTGCGGCCTCGGGTCGCCGCCGGTGTCCTTCGGGTCCGGGTACCACCCGGCGGGAATCTGCTCGCTCACAACAGAGAATCTAAAGGCACGCGGATAAGCGCGAAATCAGCGCGGCCTCGAATTCCGGTGGTTTTCGATGAGATTACGGTGAGAAGGGGCGCGACGGGCACTCTCAGGACCGTCGGGCACGCCCAGGGCTACAGCGGGGTCACGTAGGCGCCCGAGATGCCGCCGTCCACCAGGAACTCGCTCGCCGTGATGAAGGACGAGTCGTCGCTCGCCAGGAAGGCCACCGCGGCGGCGATCTCCTCGGCCCGGGCGAACCGGCCCAGCGGGATGTGCACCAGTCGGCGGGCCGCCCGCTCCGGGTCCGTGGCGAACAGCTCCCGCAGCAGCGGGGTGTCCACCGGCCCCGGCGACAGCGCGTTCACCCGGATCCCCTCCCGGGCGAACTGCACGCCCAGTTCCCGGGACATCGCCAGCACCCCGCCCTTGGAGGCGGTGTACGAGATCTGCGAGGTGGCCGCGCCCATCCGGGCCACGAAGCTGGCCGTGTTGATGATCGAGCCCCGCCCGTGCCGCCGCATGTACGGCAGCGCGGCCTTGCAGCACAGGTACACCGAGGTCAGGTTGACCTCCTGGACCTTGCGCCAGGCGTCCAGGCCGGTGGTCAGGATCGAGTCGTCCTCCGGCGGCGAGATGCCCGCGTTGTTGAACGCGACGTCCACGCTCCCGTACGTCTCGTACGCCTCGTCGAACAGCGCCTCGACCATGTACGGGTCGGTGACGTCGGTGTGCACGAACAGGCCGCCGACCTCCTTGGCGGCCGCCCGCCCGGACTGCTCGTCCAGGTCCGCGCAGACCACCTTCGCGCCCTCCGAGGCGAGCCGGCGGGCGGCCGCCAGGCCGATCCCGCTGCCGGCCCCGGTGATCACGGCGATGCGGCCGACCAGGCGGCGGCACACCGGGGCGTCGTTCTCCGTCATCGGCTGCTACTCCTCGCTGTGGATGAAGACGTTCTTGGTCTCGGTGAAGTGGCGCAGCGCGTCCGGCCCCAGCTCCCGGCCGACCCCGGACTCGCCGTAGCCGCCGAACGGCGTCCAGTACCGCACCGAGGAGTGCGAGTTGACCGACAGGTTGCCCGCCGCGACGCCGCGGGCCAGCCGCAGCGCCCGGCCGAGGTCCCTGGTCCAGATCGAGCCGGACAGGCCGTAGCGGGTGCCGTTGGCCAGCCGCAGCGCGTCCGCCTCGTCGGTGAACGGCAGGACGGCGGCGACCGGGCCGAAGATCTCCTCGGTGACGGCCGGCACCTCCGGGTCGGCCGGCGCGATCACCGTCGGCGGGTACCAGTAGCCGGGCCCGTCCGGCACCGCGCCGCGGGCCAGCACCGGCAGGTCCGGGGTGACGTAGGAGGCGACCCGGCGCACCTGGGCGGCCGAGATCAGCGGGCCCAGCCGGGTCTCCGGGTCCGCCGGGTCGCCGGTGCGCAGCGCCTCGACGGCGGGCAGCAGCAGCGCCAGGAAGTCGTCGTACGCCTCGCGTTGGACCAGGATCCGGCTGCGGGCGCAGCAGTCCTGGCCGCTGTTGTCGGCGAAGGACATCGGGTCCGCGGCGCGGGCCAGGTCGGCGTCGGCGAAGACGATGCTGGGGCTCTTGCCGCCCAGCTCCAGGGTGACCCGCTTGGCCCGGGCCGCGCAGCGGGCGGACACCTCCTTGCCGACCACGGTCGAGCCGGTGAAGACGATCTTGCGGACCGCCGGGTGGTCCACCAGGGCCCGGCCGGTCGTCGTGCCCGGGCCCGGCAGCACCTGGAACAGGCCCTCCGGCAGCCCTGCCGCCAGGGCGAGTTCGGCCAGCCGCAGCGCGGTGAGCGGGGTCGCCTCGGCGGGCTTGAGCAGGACGGCGTTGCCCGCCGCCAGGGCCGGCGCGAAGCCCCAGGCGGCGATCGGCATCGGGAAGTTCCACGGCGCGATCACCCCGACCACGCCGACCGGCTCGTGGAAGGTCACGTCCAGGCCGCCGGCCACCGGGATCTGGCGGCCGGTCAGGCGTTCCACTCCCCCGGCCGCGTACTCCAGCAGGTCCCGGACGTTGCCGGCCTCCCAGCGGGCGTTGCCCACGGTGTGGCCGGCCTCGCGCACCTCCAGTGCGGCCAGTTCCGGAACGTGCACCTCGACCTGGTCGGCGAACCGGCGCAGCAGCCGGGCCCGTTCGCCCGGTGCCAGCGCCGCCCAGGCCGGCTGGGCCTTCGACGCGCGCTGGACCGCCGCGTCCACCTGCCCCGCGGTGGTGTCCGGGACGGTGGCGAGCACCTCGCCGGTGGCGGGATTGCGGACGGTGCTGACGGTGGGGTCGGTGGGGTCGGTCATCGGCCTCACATCCGTTCGAAGGATCGGTAGCGCTCCCAGTCGGTGACGGTGCCGTCGAAGGCGCACTGCTCCACCCGGGCCATGTTCAGGTAGTGCTCGACCACGTCGTCGCCGAAGGCCACCCGGGCCAGCTCGCTGTCGCCCCACAACTCCGCGGCCTCGCGCAGCGAACCGGGCACCCGGGCGTACTCCTCGACGGCGTAGGCGTTGCCCAGGCACGGCGCCGGCAGCTCCAGTTTCCGCTGCAGCCCGTGCAGGCCGGCCGCGATCATCCCGGCCACCGCCAGGTACGGGTTGACGTCCCCGCCCGGCACCCGGTTCTCCATCCGCAGGCCCTGGCCGTGGCCGACCACCCGGTAGGCGCAGGTCCGGTTGTCCCGGCCCCAGGCCACCGCCGTCGGGGCGAACGAGCCCTGGCGGTAGCGCTTGTAGGAGTTGATGTTCGGCGCGTACAGCAGGCTGAACTCGCGCAGCGCCGTCAGCTGGCCGGCCAGGAAGTGCCGCATGGTGTCGGTCATCCGGCCGTCCCGGTCGGCGAAGGCCGGCGCGCCCACCGCGTCCCGCAGCGACAGGTGGATGTGGCAGCTGTTGCCCTCGCGCTCGTTGTACTTGGCCATGAAGGTCAGCGCGCACCCCTGCTGCGCGGCGATCTCCTTCGCGCCCGTCTTGTAGACGCTGTGCTGGTCGCAGGTGGTCAGCGCGTCCGCGTAGCGGAAGGCGATCTCGTGCTGGCCGAGGTTGCACTCGCCCTTGGCCGACTCCACCACCAGCCCGGCGCCCGCCATCTCGTTGCGGATCCGGGACAGCAGCGGCTCGACCCGGGCGGTGCCCAGCATCGAGTAGTCCACGTTGTACAGGTTCGCCGGCGTCAGGCCGCGGTAACCGCCCAGCCAGGCCTGCTCGTAGGTGTCCCGGAACACCAGGAACTCCAGCTCGGTCCCGATGTCGGCCGCCAGCCCGTACTCCGCCAGGCGCGCGATCTGGCGGCGCAGCAGTTGGCGGGGGGCCGCGTCCACCGGGTGGCCGCCGTGCCGGGCCAGGTCCGCGGTCACCTGCGCGGTGCCCGGCTGCCAGGGGGTCAGCCGCAGGGTGCCGAGGTCGGGGCGCATCGCGAAGTCGCCGTAGCCGGTGGCCCAGGAGGAGAAGGCGTAGCCGTCGACGGTGTTCAGGTCGACGTCCACGGCGAGCAGGTAGTCGCAGGCCTCGGCGCCGTGCTCGACCACCTCGTCCAGGAAGAAGCGGGCGGCGAAGCGCTTGCCCTGCAGGCGCCCCTGCATGTCCGTGAACGCCAGCGCCACGGTGTGGACCTCGCCGGTGTCCACCAGCGTGCGCAGTTCGTCCAGGGTCAGCGGCGCCCGGGGCGGCACGCCCGCGGCGGCGTTCTCGGGCATGACGGAACCCTCCACGATCACTCTTCGAGTTCAAGCGGTCACAGCGAACCGTACGGCCTGCGGCGGACGGCGCGGAAGAGGGCGGACAGGTGTGGCGCGCCGACATGCGTGGTTGACGGGGGATCAGGCGGTGCGGGGGGAGAATGCCCGCCATGGATCGCAGGCCTTTCATCGGCGTCAGCACCTACCTGGTCGACGCGAGTTGGAGCAACTGGCAGGGCCGCCGGGTGGCCCTGGTGCCCGAGCGGTACACCGCATACGTCCAGGAGTCCGGCGGGATCGCGGTGCTGCTCCCGCCCGACTCCCCCGACCGCGCACCCGAGGTGCTCGCCCGGCTCGACGCCCTCGTCATCGCGGGCGGGCCCGACATCGACCCCGCCTACTACGGTCAGCCCGCCCACCCGCGCACCGAGGTCGACTCCCCCGAACGGGACCGGTGGGAGTCGGCCCTGCTGCGGGCGGCCCTGGCGGCCGGGATGCCGCTGCTGGGGATCTGCCGGGGCATGCAGGTGCTCAACGTCGTCTGCGGCGGGACCCTCGTCCAGCACCTGCCGGACGTCGTGCCGGTGGACGTCCACGGCGGCGCGGACGGCGGCTACGGGACACACCTGGTGCGGCCGGTGCCGGGGACGCTGCTCGGCGGGCTGCTCCCGGAGAGCGAGGTGGAGGTGCCGACCTTCCACCACCAGGCCGTCGACCGGGTCGGGGCGGGCCTGCGGGTCTCGGCCCACGCGCCGGACGGGACGGTCGAGGCGGTCGAGGGCCCGGGGTTCGCCCTGGGCGTGCAGTGGCACCCGGAGCAGGGGGAGGACCTGCGGGTGATGCGGGCCCTGGTGCGGGCGGCCACCGCGGCGCAGTTGGACACCGCGCTGATCGGGTAGCCGGGGCCCGCCCGCCCGGGCGGAACGGACCGCTCAACGGCAACGACAACGGTCACCAGTACAGCCTTTGGATCTTTGTCCGTTCTGCGGTTCACTTCGGGTGCAGGGCGATCGCGCCCCTCCCCTCCCCACCCGTGCGTCCAGAGAGGACTTCGATGGCCGGGCACGAGCATTCCCACACTGATCATGCGCATGACCACAAGCACGCGCACGACCACGGCGGACACCGGCACGGCGGACTCGGCGGCCACGGCGGCCACTCGCACGGTGTCGCCGCCGACGCCGACCGCCGCTGGCTGCTCAGCGCCCTCACACTCATCGTCGTCTTCATGGCCGGCGAGGTCGTCGTCGGCTTCGCCGCGAAGTCACTGGCCCTGATCTCCGACGCGGCGCACATGCTCACCGACGCCGCCTCGATCGTCCTCGCGCTGGTCGCGATGCGCCTCGCCGCCCGCCCGGCCCGCGGCGGCTACACGTACGGCCTCAAGCGCGCCGAGATCCTGTCCGCCCAGGCCAACGGCGTCACCCTGCTGGTGCTGTCCGCCTGGCTGGGCTACGAGGCCGTCACCCGGCTGTTCGAACCGCCGGAGGTCGCCGGCTCGCTGGTGCTGGTCACCGCGCTGATCGGGATCGTCGTCAACCTGGCCGCCGCCTGGTGCATGTCGAAGGCCAACCGCAGCTCGCTCAACGTCGAGGGCGCCTTCCAGCACGTGCTCACCGACCTGTACGCGTTCATCGCCACCGCCGTCGCCGGCGCCGTCATGCTGACCACCGGCTTCGTCCGGGCCGACGCGATCGCCTCGCTGGTCGTGGTCGCGCTGATGCTCAAGGCCGGCATCGGCCTGGTCCGCGACTCCGGGCGGATCTTCCTGGAGGCCGCCCCGGCCGGCATCGACCCGGACGCGGTGGCCGACCGGATGGTCGCCCAGCCGCTGGTCGAGGAGATCCACGACCTGCACATCTGGGAGATCACCTCCAACCAGCCCGCCCTGTCCGCACACATCCTCGTCACCCCCGGCGGCGACTGCCACGCCGTCCGGCGCGAGCTCCAGCGCGGACTGGCCGACGAGTACGGCATCACCCACAGCACGCTCCAGGTCGACCACGTCGGCGAAGACGCGGCCGGCGCCCTGCTCCAGATCGCCGCCCCCGGCGAACAGTCCACCGAACACTGCGCCGACGCGCACGGCCCGGTCCACCGCGCCGGCCCGCACGAGCACTGAAGCCGCCCTCCTGTCGTCGCGGTGCGGCATGATCTGACACGTGACCGCACCGCGACTGATGCTCCTCGACTCCGCCAGCCTGTACTTCCGGGCCTACTACGGCGTGCCGGACACCCTGCGCTCCCCGCAGGGCGAACCGGTCAACGCCGTCCGCGGCCTGCTGGACTTCATCGCCCGGCTGGTCCACGACCACCGCCCCGACCAGCTCGTCGCCTGCATGGACGCCGACTGGCGCCCGCAGTGGCGGGTGGACCTCCTCCCCTCGTACAAGACCCACCGGGTCGCCGAGGCGGCCCAGGACGGCGAGGAGGAGGTGCCGGACACGCTGGCCCCGCAGGTCCCGGTGATCGAACAGGTGCTGGACGCGCTCGGCATCGCCCGCGTCGGCTCCCCCGGCTACGAGGCCGACGACGTGATCGGCACCCTCACCGCCCGCGCCCAGGGGCCCGTACAGATCGTCACCGGCGACCGCGACCTGTTCCAACTGGTCGACGACGCCCGCGAGATCACCGTGCTCTACCCGGTCAAGGGCATGGGCAACCTGCAGATCACCGACGACGCGCTGCTCCTGGAGAAGTACGGCGTGCGCGGCGCCCAGTACGCCGACATGGCCGCCCTGCGCGGGGACCCGAGCGACGGCCTGCCCGGCGTCAAGGGCATCGGCGAGAAGACCGCCGCCCAACTCATCAACGAGTACGGCGACCTCACCACCATCCGCGCCGCCGCCCTCGACCTCTCCTCCAAGCTCACCCCCGCCCGCCGCCGCAACCTCGTCGAAGGCGCCGCCTACCTCGACGTCGCCCCCACCGTCGTCCGCGTCGCCCCCGACGCCCCCCTCCCCGCCTTCGACCCGGCCCTCCCCCACGAGCCGCTCGACCCGATGACCCTCGAAGACCTCGCCACCCGCTGGGGCCTCGGCACCTCCCTGGACCGCCTCCTGGAGTCCCTCGCCACCCGCTGAGCACCACACAGTGGGGCCTTTCCGCCGCCCCAGGAGAATATTCGCGAATCGGCACTCCCCTCGGGCCGGTCCCCGGGCATCCTGATTCAGCCTGACCGACGGCGAGGGGAGCGGCTGTGAGCCGACGACTGCGGTACATCGGAAGCACCTCAGGGAGCGACGGATGCCCGACGCTCTACGAGGACGTCGAAACCGGGGAGGTGCTGGTGCAGGGCGATGTCGTGACCGACCCCGACGAGATCACCCAACTCCGCAACATCAAGCCCGGCGAAGGGTTCGTGATCGTGCCCCGCGCGCTGCTCGCCGACTTCGCGCCGCGCGACGTGGACCGGGAACGCGTGCTGATCAGCTACGACAAGTTCGAGAACATGTTCAGGACCCTCCAGCACACGGCCTTCCGGCTGGAGACCCGCCGCCGGTATCGCTCCGACGAGCAGACCGAAACCTACCGCCGGTTCGCTGCCGGGCTGGCGCCCGGATGGGACCTGGACGACCCCTGGTGCCGCTCGCGCCGCGAACAGGCGGCCCTGGGCAAGCGGTTCGAGCGGGTGCGGATCATGGACAACCCGCCCACCCTGGGGCAGCGGTACCTGCTCGACAACGCCGAACGGAACAACGCCGTCGGCGAGGACACCCGGTACCTCTGGCGGGCCGACGCCGAACGCCTGGGTCTTCCGCAGGAGGACGCCTGGCTGTTCGACTCGCGCGTCATCGCCCTGCTGCACTTCGACGCCGACGACGACCTGACCGACATCGAACTGATCACCGACCCGGTGCAGGTGGCCCGCGCCTGCCAGGTACGGGACGCTGCCTGGCACTTCGCCACGCCGAGCCGCGAATTCGGCGCTGAGGTACCGTCCGCCATGTGAGCACCGACTTCCAACAAGCACGAATCGCCCTCGGTCTGCGGCTCCGTGAGCTGCGCACCGAGGGCGGTCTCACAGGCAGGCAACTGGCCGACCGTCTGGGCTGGACGCAATCCAAGGTCAGCAAGCTGGAGACCGGCCGACAGACGGCCACCCACGAGGACCTCAAGGCCTGGGCCGAGGGCGTCGGACAACCCCACACAGCGCCCGAACTGTCGGCCAGGCTACGGGCCTTCGAGTCGGGGACCCGCACCTGGCGACGGCAGTTGGCCGCCGGACACAAACCGGTGCAGGACACGCTGACCGCCGAGCACGAGCGTTCACGCGTCATGCGCGCGTGGCAGAATTCCATGATCGTCGGCATGCTCCAGACGGCCGACTACGCCCGGCACATCTTCAGCGCGTACGTCAGCCTCCACCAGTCGCCGCGCGATGTAGAGGACGCCGTTCGAGCCCGCGTCCAGCGACAGGAAAGCCTGTACCGGCCAGGCAAGCGATACCACATCGTCATGTGGGAATCCGCACTACGCGCCCTGGTGTGCCCACCGGCCGTGCTAGCCGCGCAACTTGACCGACTCAACGGTGTGGTCGGACTGGATACCGTCTCCTTGGGCATCGTGCCGTTCGAAGCCTCACTCGGGTTGCCTCCTGCCAACGGATTTTGGATTCACGACGAACGGCTTGTCATCGTCGAGGACTGGCACGCGGAGCTGTGGTTGGACCAGCCCGACAACGTATCGCTGTACCTGCGTGTGTGGGAGACGCTGGCCGGCGCGGCCGTCTACGGACCGGACGCCCACCGCATCATCACGCGGTGCCGCAGAGCACTCGGTTCTACCTGAGAATTCCCACGCACCCCAGCTGCCGGAGCTGGAATATTCGAGAATCATGCTCCCGCCGGCGAATCTCGGCCGCTTAACGTCCTGCCGATGGCTCCGATCGGCACGGGAGTTGAGCGATGATCACGAACTCGCAGCGGTTGGCGGCTGGTCCACACCTCGGTGTGAGCGTCGATACCGACCAGCAGCACTGGAAGGCGGTCGGCGATGTCCTTGCGTGAAATCGCTCTACGCGAGCCCGGCCGACCCACCGTTGATGCAGACAAGTGCCCGTCCTGCCAGTGGTTCGACGCCATGGAGCGGGAGGCCTGCAAAGCTCCGGAGAGCGTGGACCGCTCCAAGCTGACGAACGCGCGGGTCCTGCGCCTACGGCACGAGGCATCCGGAGAGTGCCTGAACCCGGATGGTGCCGGGTGCTGAGTGACGCCCCGGGAATCGTCGTCAGCGAACGGGGCTGACGGCCCGGGCGTGCGCGACCAACCCCCCGTACCGCTGACGCAGGGCGGGCCCGAGACCCCCACAGCCGGCCGTTCGGAGTCCGGCCGGTTGCGGGTGCACCACCGCGCGGGGACGGATTCCCCGCAAACGTCGAACAGGAAGGCAGCGCCATGAGCGACCTGTACGAGATCGACATCCCGGTCGGATCCGCCACCCACAAAGCCTGCGGTGGGAACCAGGGCGGGGGCGACGACGGCGAGTCGTGCATGACCCTCCGCGAAGTGCCCGGCGTGGCCGGCGGCCTCTGGATCATGGGCGACACCAAGGCCCCCAACCGGGAGCTCCGCTTCACCACGGCGGAGTTGGGCGCGGCGGGCATCGACCCGGCCCGCTTCACCACCACCGCCGCCTGACGCACACCGAACAGGCGGGCCCCGCTCCCAACGCAACTGGGAACGGGGCCCGCTCCTCATCATGGCAGGGCGCTCATGGATCACTGGAACAGGCCCGGCCTGCACTGGCATTGCTACGCCTGGGCAGGCAACAAACGACCGGACGACTCCGAACGACGACCCGCCACAGGGCAGAACGGCGTGAGACCCGAGTGGTCGAGCCCCCTTCCGCCGTTGGAGGTCATGCACTGGCTCGCCAAGTCGACGGCACAGATCAAGCTCACGACGAACGACCCGGCCGAGGCGCTGGAGTGGCTGGGCCAGCAACTCGCCGACTCCCCGGCGCTGGAGACCGACCTTGACCCGACGACCCGGCTGGAACGAGCCCGGACCTCGCTCGACACGTTCCCACACGACGTGGTGTGGACGTACTGGACCCCAGGCCAGCAACTCCGAGCGGTCTCGGCCGTGTCGTGCCCCCGAACCTTCAACCCGACCGACGAGACACCCCCACCGTGCCCGTTGCAGCGCCGCTGACCACAAGAACCCGACTGCCAGCTCCGCAATGGTCGAGCCGATTCCCCCTGCCGAGAGTTCGGGGCGAACGAAATGCGCGACTGGCACATCCCGCACGGCCTACTCCCCGACTCGGTCTGGCGGGTGATGCCGTTCTTCGAGGTCCTCGAAGAACGGCATCGGGCCCTGTGACCTCTGCGTGGGTTTCCGCCGTTGCCGACCCGCTTCAGACAATCGAGGCTGGCGAATTCGACCGCCACGCGCAGTGGGTCCGCCAGGGCGTGAAGCCTTCCGGGAACATCCCGCAGTACCCCGCCGAGGTGCTCACCAGCTGGCTGAACCGGGATGTCGCCCTGGCGACGACGGGGCTCGGGAACGAGCAACCGGACTTGTGTGACTGGGGTTTGGATACGCTGAAGGCCCTGGCGGCTCTCGGACAGATCGACGTTGACGTGGAACGCAGACAGCTCCTCCGCACGCTCACGTACTCGCTCGGGACGCTGAGCATCCCGCCCGACAACTGGTGGGAGCAGATGGCCCGAACGGAGAGTCGCGGCATCACACAACGCCGTGCCGGTCAGGCCGATGTGGATGCCGTCCGGGACGTGGCAAGGCTGTTCTCCCAGCTCGACCAGCGCCGTGGCGGCGGGCACGGGCGCACGGCGGTCGCGCAGTACCTCCTCACAGACGTCGGAGAGTTCCTCCAAGGAACCTTCTCCTCCGACCTGATTCGGCGGGACATGTTCTCCGCAGCATCCGAACTCGCCTACCTGGCCGGGTGGACGGCGTTCGACAACGGCGAGCACCCCGCCGCCCAGCACTACTACACCGTCGCCGTGAAACTGGCGGCCGAGGCCGACGACCCCGCGATGGCCGGGCACATTCTGCGCGCCATGGCTCACCAAGCGGTCGACCTCCGGAAACCGCACCATGCCGTCAGGGTCGCCGAGGCATCGATGGCCGACGACCGGTACCGGCTCGCCGGCCCTCGCGAACGGTCCCTGCTCGGCGTCGTCCACGCACGGGCCCTGGCCTCTGCGAGGCGCACTGCTGAGGCGAACGCCGCGCTGCTCCAGGCCGAACGCGATCTGTCGGCAGCCTCGCCCGGTGACGACGAACCACCCCGGGTGTTCTTCTTCGGCGAGGCTTCCTTGGCGCACGAGACCGCGTCGGTGCTACGCGACCTAGGCGACCTGGAAGGTGCAGCAAGGGAGTTCGAGCGCAGCGTCGCGACCCGTAAGGCTTCCACGTTCACCAGGACCCACGCGGTCACCCTCGGCCACCTGGGCCTCGTGAAGGCCGGGCAGCACTCCATCGAGGAAGCCTGCACCATCTGGTCCCAGTCGCTCGACGCCATGCAGACCGTCCGCTCCGCCCGCACCCGCGAGGTCGCTCTACAAATTCGCAGTGCGCTTTCGCCCTATCGCGGACGGAAGGTGCAGCACATCGACGCCGTCGACAGGCGCGCCGCCGACTATCTGGCAGCCACCATCTGACCCGCCGTTCTGGCGCGGTCCGTTCACAGGAGGGGAAACACGTGGGTGACGTCTTCAGCGTGGAAGCACTCGGTCATGTTGTGGGAGGTCGTACGGAACCGACCGACGACCACTGGGGAGGGACCCGCGCCATCATCCGGCTGGACGGCGACAGGTTTCCGCCCGACGCGACGAAGGGACTGGAGGAGTTCTCCCACCTCGACGTGATCTTCCGGTTCCACAGGACCGACCCGACCGATCTGAACTTCGGTGCCCGCCGCCCCCGGGACAACCCGGACTGGCCCGAGGTCGGCGTGTTCGGCCACCGGAACATGCGGCGCATCAACTGGCTCGGGTCCTCCCGCTGCCGCCTCCTCAAGGTCGACGGCCTGGACCTGCACGTCGAGGACCTGGACGCCATCGACGGCACCCCGGTCCTCGAAGTGAAGCCCTGGTTCGAGGAGTTCGGACCGCGCGGAGAAGTGCGCCAGCCCGCGTGGACCACGGAGATGCTCCGCGACTACTTCGCCCCGGCGCCTGCCGCGCCCTGACCATCGGTATCGCCTCGCCCGTTTCGGCTGCCCCTTCTCCACGAGAAGTCGACCTGATCGACTTCTCGTGCAGCCGCTCACAATTCCGGTGCCGCTCCGGCCCGCCGAGGCCGCACGGGGGTGGGGGGTAGGAAGCCACCGGATACGCCAGGGGCCCGCACGTTCGGGGTGAACGGGCGGGCCCCTGGCGTTCGGCGGTCAGCCCACCGAGGAGTAGGCGATGATGCCGCGGCGCAGGCCGTCGACGGCCTTGCGGGCCGTCCGGCGCAGTTCGGCGTCCTCGCCGGCCGCGTCCTGGATCTGGCCGAGGACGTCGATCAGTTGCTTGGTCCAGCGGACGAAGTCGCCGGCCGGCATGTCGGCGTCGCGCAACACCTGGTCCAGGCTGTGGCCGAGGGCCCAGCGGTGGGCGGCCCAGGCGAAGCCGAGGTCGGGCTCGCGCTGGCCGACGCCCTCGGCGGTGTTGATCCGGTGCTGCTCCTCCAGGGCGTCCAGGTGGCCCCAGATCCGGACCATCTGGCCGAGCGCCTCCTTGGCCCCGCCCTCCGGCACCCGGGGGGCGGTGGCGTCGTCGGACTGGCGCGCCTCGTAGACCAACGCCGAGGCGCAGGCGGCGAGTTCGGCGGCGTCCAGGCCGCTCCAGACGCCTTCGCGGATGCACTCGGAGGCGAGCAGGTCGAGTTCGCCGTAGAGCCGGCCGAGGCGCTTGCCGTCGTCGGTGACGGTGTCGCCGCTCAGGTAGCCGAGGTCGGTGAGCAGCCCGCAGACGCGGTCGAAGGTGCGGGCGATGGTGTGGGTGCGGGAGCGCATCCGGCGTTCCAGCGCCTCGGTGTCGCGGTGCAGGCGGTGGTAGCGCTCGGCCCAGCGGGCGTGGTCCTCGCGCTCGTCGCAGCCGTGGCAGGGGTGCTGGCGCAGTTCGGTGCGCAGCCGGGTGATCTCCTGGTCGTCGGCGGCGGCCGCGCGGCCCCGGCGGAACCGCTCGGGTTCGAGGTGGCCGGCCTTGGTGCGCAGCGCGGAGGCGAGGTCCCGGCGGGACTGCGGGCTGCGCGGGTTGAAGGACTTGGGGATGCGCACCCGCTCGACGGCGGCGACCGGGTACGGGAAGTCGATCATGGCGAGCCGCTTGACCTGCCGCTCGGCGGTGAGCACCACCGGGCGGGGCCCGTCCTGGAAGTCGGGGTGGCGGCCGACCCGGCCGTTGCGGCTGACCGGCGGCAGGCCCGGGTCGAGGACCAGTGCGAGGCCGGCGAACTTGCCGGTGGGGACGTGGATGACGTCACCCGGCTTGAGCTGCTCGATCGACTCGACGGCGGCCGCGCGGCGCTGGCCGCTGCCCTCGCGGGCGAGTTCGTTCTCCCGGTCCTTGAGTCGGCGGCGCAGGTCCATGTACGCATCGAAGTCGCCGAGGTGGCAGGTCATCGACTCGCGGTAGCCCTCCAGCCCCTCTTCGTTGCGCTGGACCTGGCGGGCGATGCCGACCACCGAGCGGTCGGCCTGGAACTGGGCGAAGGAGGTTTCCAGCAGTTCACGCGAGCGGTGCCGGCCGAACTGGGAGACCAGGTTGACGGCCATGTTGTAGGACGGCCGGAACGAGGACTTGAGCGGGTAGGTGCGGGTGCCGGCCAGGCCGGCCAGCGCCTCCGGGTCGAGGCCGCGCTGCCAGAGCACCACGGCGTGGCCCTCGACGTCGATGCCCCGGCGCCCGGCCCGGCCGGTGAGCTGGGTGTACTCGCCGGGGGTGATGTCGGCGTGGGTCTCGCCGTTCCACTTGACCAGCTTCTCCATGACCACCGAGCGGGCGGGCATGTTGATGCCGAGCGCCAGGGTCTCGGTCGCGAAGACGGCCTTGACCAGGCCCTTCACGAACAGCTCCTCGACCACCTCCTTGAACCGCGGCAGCATCCCGGCGTGGTGGGCGGCGATGCCGCGCTCCAGCCCGTCCAGCCACTCGAAGTAGCCGAGGACGTGCAGGTCCTCGTCGGGGATGTCGGCGCAGCGCTCCTCGACGAAGGCCCGGACGACGGCGCGGTCGGCGTCCTTGTTGAGCCGCAGGCCGGAGCTGAGGCACTGCTGGACGGCGGCCTCGCAGCCGGCCCGGCTGAAGATGAAGGTGATCGCGGGCAGCAGGCCCTCGGCGTCGAGCCGGTCGATGACGTCCACCCGGCCCGGCGTCCAGACCCGGCCGGGGCGCCCGTTGGGCATGCTGCGGCCCCGGCCGCGGCCGAACCGGTCGCGCGGGTTGCGGTCCAGCTCGGAGCGGGCGAGCCGGACCAGCTCGGGGTTGACGGCCTTGCCGGGGTTGCGCGGGCCGTCCTTGGGGCGGCCGTCCCGGTCGGGGTTGGCGAACAGGTCGTACATCCGGTTGC
This sequence comes from Kitasatospora sp. NPDC058492, assembly GCF_042720685.1. Classification (NCBI taxonomy): domain Bacteria; kingdom Bacillati; phylum Actinomycetota; class Actinomycetes; order Kitasatosporales; family Streptomycetaceae; genus Kitasatospora; species Kitasatospora sp. NPDC058492. Next base: position 92,609 of record NZ_JBHXMU010000027.1, on the reverse strand, counting down.
CGGCCATCACGTGCTGCCACAGCGGCACGGGCCTGGTCTCGGAGACGATCACCCGGGTGCCGCCGCGCACGGTGTCCAGCCAGTCGCCGAACTCCTCGGCGTTGGAGACGGTCGCGGAGAGCGAGACGAGGGTGACCGACTCGGGGAGGTGGATGATGACCTCCTCCCAGACGGCGCCGCGGAAGCGGTCGGCGAGGTAGTGCACCTCGTCCATGACGACGTAGCCGAGGCCGTCGAGGGTGCTGGAGCCCGCGTAGAGCATGTTGCGCAGCACCTCGGTGGTCATGACCACCACGGGGGCGTCGCCGTTGACGGTGTTGTCGCCGGTGAGCAGGCCGACCTTGGCGGCGCCGTAGCGCTTGACCAGGTCGCCGTACTTCTGGTTGGACAGCGCCTTGATGGGCGTGGTGTAGAAGCACTTGCGGCCGCCCAGGAGGGCCAGGTGCACGGCGAACTCGCCGACGATGGTCTTGCCCGAGCCGGTGGGCGCGGCGACCAGGACGCCCGAGCCGGCCTCCAGCGCCTCGCAGGCCTCCAGCTGGAAGTCGTCCAGCGGGAAGTCGTACAGCTGCTGGAAGCCGTGGAGCGCGGTCGCCTGCTCCTTGGCCCGGCGGCGGCTGGCCGCGTACGCCTCGGCGGGGCTGAGCTCCTGGTCGTCGTGGGGCTGGGGCTCAGGGGTGTTCATCGCCGTCCGGGTGTGGTTGGTGTGATCTCGCATCTCAGCGAGAGGTTACCCGGCGGCACTGACATCGATAGCACCGTTTTTCCGTGCGACTTTCCGTAGGGCTTCCGTACGGCTTTCCCCGCGGCTTCCCTGCGTCGGGATCGGCCGCAGGATCGGCCGCGGGATCATTCCGGGATCGCTTCCCTCTCACATCCATAGTTGCAAACATCTTCAAGTGATCAGAGTCCGACCAGCTTCGGACGTCTCCGGTCATCCTCGGTGGACGGCCGCCGGTCTCCCTACCGTCGTTGCCACGGCGGAGCCACCGCCACCAACTCACGGGAGGACACCGACGATGGCGAACCTGGAGACGTCCCTCAAAGAGGCCATGGGGATCGACGGCGCGATCGGCGTCGCCCTGGTCGACTACGGCAGCGGCATGGCGCTCGGCAGCCTCGGCGACGGCGGCGAACTGGACCTCAACGTCGCCGCCGCCGGGAACACCGACGTGGTCCGCGCCAAGATGCGGGCGATGGAGATGCTCAACCTGCACGACAACGAGATCGAGGACATCCTGATCAGCCTCACCAACCAGTACCACCTGGTCCGACCGATCACCACGCCCACCGGGCGCGGCCTCTTCCTCTTCCTGGCGCTCAACCGCGGCCGCTCCAACCTCGCGATGGCCCGCCACCAGCTCAAGCGGATCGAACTCTCGCTGGAGATCTGAGCGGACCGACCCCAGGGAAGGGGGGACTCGTGGCGGTAGCGCTCTACCAGGCCAAGGCCGAGTTCTTCCGGATGCTCGGCCATCCCGTCCGGATCCGGGTGCTGGAACTGCTCCAGGCCGGACCGACGCCCGTCCGCGGGCTGCTCGCCGAGCTGGAGGTCGAACCCTCCAGCCTCTCCCAGCAGCTCGCGGTACTGCGCCGGTCCGGCATCGTCACCGCCACCCGGGAGGGCAGCACGGTGGTGTACGCGCTGGCCGGCGGCGACGTCGCCGACCTGCTGCGAGCGGCCCGGCGGATCCTCACCGGGCTGCTCGCCGACCAGAACCTGCTGCTCGCCGAGCTGCGGGCCAGCTCCGAACGGGCCGGCTCCGAGCGAGCCGGATCCGACCGAGGCAGCTCCGAGCGGGCCGGCCCGGAGTAGCCGCGTGCGGACCGGGAACCGCCCGGAGCCGGCCCGGAATAACCGCGCGCGCAGGCCGGCCCCCGCGCGCCGGTCAGCCCTTCAGCAGGTCGGCCAGCCCGTCCGCCAGCCGCTCGTACTCCCGCGGCCGGTTGTACAGCTGCGCGCTGACCCGCAGCACCCCGCCGCCGGCCCACGGCCGGATCGCGATCCGGGTGCCGAGCCGCTGCCACACCTCGTCCCGCAGCGGTTTCACGTCCTGCTCCGCCTCGACGCACCCGGCCGGCAGCCGGACGGAGCGCATCCAGACCCCGGGCGTCGCGGGCAGCGGCGACAGGCCGGCCCGCTCGGCGAGCACCCGCTGGCCGTACCCGGCGAGTGCGGCGTTGTGCGCGGTCACCGCCTCGGGGCCGAGCTCGCGCAGCAGCTCGAAGCCGGCCGGGGCGGCGAGCCAGCCCGTGTAGTCGCAGGTGCCGCGCCATTCGACGTTCCACGGGAAGCCCCGGTCGTGCTCCCAGGAGAAGGTCAGCGGGCGCACCCGGTCCACCCACTCCGGGCGGACGGCGAGCACGCCGGTGCCGCGCGGGGCGAAGGCCCACTTGTGCAGGTTGCCGAACCAGAAGTCGGCGTTCGGGTCGGCCGGGGCGGGCAGCATGCCGGGGGCGTGGGCGCCGTCCACGACGGTGGTCACGCCGCGTTCGCGCAGGTCGGCGAGCAGGCCCGGGCCTGCGATCAGGCGGGCGGTGGGCGAGGTGATCTGGTCCAGCACCGCGACGGTGACGCGCTCGTCGACGGCGGCGAGCACCGCCTCCCGGACGGCCTGCTCGTCGGGGGTGTCCAGCGGCAGTTCGACCTCGACCACCTCGGCGCCGGTCTCGGCGGCCCGGCGCTCGGCGGCCCGGGTGACCACGCCGTAACCGTGGTCGGTGACCAGGATCCGGTCGCCGGGCGCGAACGGGATGGTGTCCAGGGCGATCGCGACCGCCTCGGTGACGTTGGAGACCAGGGCGAGCCGGTCCGGGTCGACGGCCAGGTCGGCGGCGATCCTGGTGCGCGCCGCGCCGACCCGGGCAGGCAGGTCGGCGAAGAAGCCGTCCGGGTCCAGCTCGTGTTCGGCGCGCAGCCGCTGCTGCGCGCGCTGCACGGGGACGGGCACCGCGCCGTACGAACCGTGGTTCAGGTGCGCCGCGTCCGGCGAGATGCCGAACAGCCCGTCGGCCGCGGGCAGCGGGGCCGGGGGTTCGACGGTCCACAGGTCCTCGATCACGGCATCCTCCCCATTGTGGTGTGTGACATTTCACATGACAGGGTACTGGTCGGGTGGCGCGCTCCGATACGACGATCGGGCCGTGACCATCACCGACCCCTTCCTGTCGCTCAGCGCCCGCACCGGCCGGTTCACCTTCGGTGCGCCGCGCGCGTTCACCCTCGCCGAGGACGGTACCCGGCTGCTGCTGCTCCGCTCGACCGGTTCCGAGGATCCGGTCGACCGCCTGCACCTGCTCGACGCCGCCACCGGCGAGGAACGACTGGTCGCCGACCCGGCCGTCCTCGCCCCCGGGCGCACCGGCCGCCGCGACGACCTGCCCGCCGTCGAACGACGGCTGCGCGAACGCACCCGCCTGGTCGCCGCCGGCATCGGCACGTACGCGGCCACCGCCGACCTCGCGACCGCCGTCCTCGTCCTCGACGGCCGGCTGTTCCGGATCGACACCGCCACCGGCGCCGGCACCGAACTGCCCGTCGCCGGGCCCGCGTTCGACCCCCGGCCGGACGCCGCCGGCGAACGCGTCGCCTACGTCGCCGACGACGCCCTGTACGCCACCCCCGACCTCGAACCGCTCTCCCCCGCCGACGGCGCCCGCTGGGGCGTCGCCGAGTTCGCCGCCGCCGAGGAGCTCGGCCGCTCCCGCGGCCACTGGTGGCGCCCCGACGGCGGCGCGCTGCTGGCCGCCCGGGTGGACGAATCCGCCCTCCCCCGGCGCTACTTCGCCGACCCCGCCCACCCCGGCGAGCCCGCCGAGGACTTCGCCTACCCGCAGGCCGGCGGCCCCAACGCGGACGTCCAGCTCTGGGTCCTCGGCCTCGACCGCAGCCGGGTACGGCTCCGCTGGGACGCCGCCGCGTTCCCGTACCTCTGCGCCGCCACCTGGGCCTCCGACCAGGAACTGCTGCTCACCGTCGCCGACCGGCTCCAGCAGCACATCCTGCTGCTGACCGCCGACCCGGCCACCGGAGAGACCCGCGAACTCTCCCGCACCACCGACGAGTTCTGGGTCGACGACCTGCCCGGCACCCCCGCCCGGCTGGCCGACGGCCGGCTGCTCACCGCCCACGACACCCCGCAGGCCCGCGGCCTCGCCCTGGACGGCAAGCCGCTGGACACCACCGGGCTCCAGATCCGCCGGGTGGTCGGGCACCTGGACGGCCGGCTGCTCTGCGAGACCGGCCAGGGCGACCCGGCCGACCAGTACGTCCACCTGGTCGACCCGGACGGCGGCACACCCGAACCCGTCACCACCGGCCCCGGCGTGCACTCCGCACTCGCCGCCGGCCGCACCCTGCTGCTCACCACCGCCGACGCCGACGGCATCCGGCGCCGACTGCTGCGCGACGGCTCGCTCGACGCCTCGCCCGACGGCCCCACACTGCCGCTCACCGACCTGAGCGCCGCCCTGCCCTACCGGGTGCGGCCACGGCTCGCCCGGGTCACCGAACTCGGCCTGCCCACCGCCGTGGTGTACCCGCGCAACCACGTCCCCGGCCGCCGGCTGCCGGTGCTGCTGGACGTCTACGGCGGGCCCGGCTTCCAGGCCGTGGCGGCCGAGCCGCGCCGCTGGCAGCTCCGCCAGTGGTGGGCCGACCAGGGCTTCGCCGTCGTCACCACCGACAACCGCGGCACCCCGTTCGTCTCGCCGGAGTTCACCCGGGCGATCTTCCGCCGCTTCTCCCAGGTGGCGCTGGACGACCAGGTGAACGCCCTGCAGGCACTCGCAGGGCAGCACCACGACCTCGACCTCGGCCGGGTCGGCGTGCGCGGCTGGTCGTACGGCGGGTACTTCGCGGCGCTCGCCGTGCTGCGCCGCCCGGACGTCTTCCACGCCGCCTGCGCGGGCGCCCCGCCCACCGACTTCCGGCACTACGACACCGCGTACACCGAGCGCTACCTCGCGCTGCCGCAGGACAACCCGGAGGGCTACGCCGACGACTGCCTGGTCACCGACGCGCCCGGGCTGACCCGGCCGCTGCTGCTGATCCACGGGCTGGCCGACGACAACGTCCACCCCTCGCACACCCTGCTGCTCTCCGAGGCACTCACCAAGGCCGGCCGCCCGCACAGCGTGCTGCCGCTGCCGGGCGTCACCCACATGACCCCGGGCGGGGTGAACGAGCAGGTCACCCAGGCCGAACTCGCCTTCCTGCGGGCGTCCTTGGGCTGAGCCGCCGGATTCGCGGGCAGGGGCGTCGCACCGGTGGTGCGGCGCCCTTCGCCTTGCCCGCACCTCTTCCACGTGACCCGTGACATGTGAAATATTACCTGCGCTTCACCGAACGATTACTCCACCCCCAAACCCCATCCCCCGGAAAGGACCGGTCAGTTGCGCAGACTGTCCGCCGCTCTTGCGGCCGCGCTCACCACGAGCGCGATAGCCGCCACCCTGCTGGGCACCCCCGCCCAGGCCGCTCCCCCTGCCCCCGCCACGATCGCCGCGGCCGAACGCGGCACCGAGGCAGGCGGCGCCGAAGCCCCGCCCGCACCGCTCGCCCCCCAGGAGCGCGAGCGCCAGGCGCTCCGCACCAAGGCCCTGGAACAGCTCAACCAGGGCGCCGTCGCCAAGACCGCCGGCAAGCGGGCCCCCGCCAAGGTGAAGGTCGGCAACGACTACGTCCAACTGGCGCACCAGCGCACGGACAAGGTCTTCGTGATCCTCGCCCAGTTCGGCGACGAGGTCGACAACACCACCCAGTACAACGGCCAGCCCCGCTACGGCGGCACCCCCGGCCCGCGCCACGACCAGATCCCCAAGCCGGGCAAGGGCGACAACCACACGCTGTGGGAGCCGGACTTCAGCCGCGACTACTACCAGAAGATGTTCTTCGACGACACGCCCGGCACCGTGTCCATGCGCAACTACTACCGCACCCAGTCCTCCGGCCGCTACGACGTCCAGGGCACCGTCAGCGACTGGGTCACCGTCCCGTACAACGAGGCCCGCTACGGCAGCAACAAGGGCCCGCAGGGCTCCGGCGCCTGGACCCAGGGCCAGGAGTTCATCCGGGACGCCGTCAAGGCCTGGTACGACGGCGAGATCGCCAAGGGCCGCAGCGTGGCCGACATCAAGGCGCAGCTCGCCCAGTACGACGTCTACGACCGCTACGACCACACCAAGACCGGCGAGTTCAACCAGCCCGACGGCTACCTCGACAACGTCATCGTGGTGCACGCCGGCGTCGACGAGACCTGGGGCGGCGGCGCCCAGGGGGCCGACGCGCTGTGGGCGCACCGCAGTTGGACCTTCCCCGACGCGACCGGCCGGACCGGCCCGGAGGGCAACAAGATCGGCGGCGCGCCGGTCGGCGACACCGGCCTCTACGTCTACGACTACGTCCAGGCCGGCGAGAACAGCGGCGTCGGCCTGTTCGCCCACGAGTACGGCCACAACCTCGGCCTGCCCGACCTGTACAGCACCAACGGCGGCGACAACAGCGTCAACTTCTGGTCGCTGATGTCCTCCGGCTCCTACCTCGGCAAGGGGCCGAACACCACCGGCGGCTACCCCGGCGACCTCGACGCCTGGAGCAAGCTCCAGTTCGGCTGGCTCGACTACGACGAGGCGCAGGCCGCCACCCGCTCCAGCCACGCCCTCGGGGTGAGCGGCTACAACACCGACCAGGCCCAGGCGCTGCTCGTCCACCTGCCGGACAGCACCACCAGCACCGACCTCGCCGACCCGTACGAGGGCGCCAGGCAGTGGTGGAGCGACACCGGCGACAACCTCGACAACTCCCTCAGCCGGGACGTCGACCTGCGCACCGCCACCGGCCCGGCCGCCCTGGACGCCGCCGCCTGGTACGACACCGAGCAGGACTACGACTTCCTCACCGTCGAGGCCTCCACCGACCAGGGCAAGCACTGGACGGCCCTGGGCGGCACCGTCGACGGCGCGCCGATCGGCAACACCAGCGCAAACACTCCGGGGCTCAGCGGCAGTTCGGGCACCTACCGGAAGCTGCACCTCCCGCTGGACGGCTACCTCGGCCAGCAGGTCCGGCTGCGCTTCCACGCCACCTCCGACGGCAACACCCACGGCCGGGGCGTGCTCGTCGACGCCGTGAAGATCACCGCCGGCGGCACCGAGCTCTTCGCCGACGGCGCCGAGAACGGCGCCAACGGCTGGACCGCCACCGGCTTCACCGTCATCACCGGCCGCACCGCCGTCAAGCAGCACCCGCGCGCCTACCTCGCCGAGAACCGCCGCTACACCGGCTACGGCGCGTTCCTGAAGACCGGCCCGTACAACTTCGGGTACAGCGGCGTCGCGGGCAAGGCCGACGTCGTCGACACCTACCCGTACCAGGAGGGCGTCCTGCTCTGGCTGTGGGACACCGCGTACGGCGACAACAACACCAAGGACCACCCCGGCGGCGGGCTGATCCTGCCGATCGACGCCCACCCGGCGGCGGTCCGCTTCGCCGACGGCACCCTGGTCAACGGACGGGCGCAGACCTACGACGCGCCGTTCTCGCTCAGGCCGACCACGGCGTTCACCCTGCACAAGGGCGGCGTCGCGGTGCGGATCCCGTCCGAGCCGGCCGTCCCGGTCTTCAACGACCACACCGGCACGTACACCGACCCGGCCCTCCCGCAGCTCGCGGTGAAGGTGCCGGACACCAACACCAGGATCGAGGTCGTCCGGGAGTCCCAGGGCGGGCGGATCACCACCGTCCGGGTCGGCCCGGCCTCGTAGGAACCCACAGCAAAGGCCCTGGGCCCCCCTCCGACGGAAAGGGGCCCGGGGCCGGCTCATGGGTCTCGCCACACCCGGAGAACGGTTCACGCCGACCTCCGACGAGGCCGTTCGGCACCGACTCCAGTGGGTAACTGTCCTGCTCAGAAAGGGCAGTAACGCTCTGCGCAGCGACTGGTACGACCACGTCCGGTACGCTGGATCTTCAACAGGACTTGAAGTCAAGAAGTCAAGAAGTCGAGGAGTCGAGGAGCAGGCATGGACACCGGACCGGTCGACCTGCTGAGCGTCGGCGAGGTGGCCCGGCGGGCCGGGATCGCCACCTCGGCGGTGCGCTTCTACGAGGACCAGGGGCTGATCTCCTCCGAGCGGTCGCCAGGCAACCAGCGCCGCTACCGGCGGCACGTGCTGCGCCGGATCTCGCTCATCCTGGTCGCCAAACGGCTGGGCATCCCGCTCTCCGAGGTGGCCGAGGTGTTCACCGGGCTCCCCGAGGACCGGATGCCGGGCAAGCACGACTGGGACCGCATCTCGCGGCGCTGGGCCGAACAACTGCGTGCCCGGCGGGCCGAGTTGGAGCGACTGGAGGAGGAGCTGACCGGCTGCATCGGCTGCGGCTGCGTATCACTGCGCCGCTGCCGGGTGCTCAACCCCGGGGACGAACTGGCCGCCGAGGGGCCCGGCCCGCGCCGGCTGCTGCCGGGCACGGCGGGCGAGGCGGGCGGGCCGTCCGGACCGTGAAGACGGCCGGGCCATGAAAACGGCCGGGCCCTGAGAACGACCGAACCGTGAACACGGTCGGACCATGAGAACGGCCTGACCGTGAACACGGTGGAACCCGGTCGGACGCGGCCCTCGTGAGGTTCCCCGCCGCGCCCGACCGGGCGTCTGCGGCGAGGGATCGCGTCCCTCGCCCGTTGGGTGCCGTACCGCCCGGCGTGGGGGCAACTGGGCGGTACGGCGGCTCTGGTCAGCCGGCCTCAGCCGGCTCATGAAGGCCCTCGAAGGCCAGCGAAGGCCCCCGAAGGCCTCCGGGAATCAGGCCTCCGGGAAGTGGCAGGCCGCCTCCCGGCCGCCCGGCCCGGCGATCCGCAGCAGCGGACGGTCCGTGCGACAGATCTCCTGCGCCTTGGGGCAGCGCGGGTGGAAGGTGCAGCCGGACGGCGGGTTCGCCGGGCTCGGCGGGTCGCCGAGCAGCACGATCCGCTCCCGCGCGCGCTCCGCCGCCGGGTCGGGCAGCGGGACGGCGGACAGCAGCGCCCTGGTGTACGGGTGCGCCGGGCTGCCGTACACCTCGGCCTTGTCGCCGATCTCGACGATCCGCCCGAGGTACATCACCGCGACCCGGTCGCAGACCCGCTTGACCACCGAGAGGTCGTGCGCGATGAACACGTACGCCAGGCCGAGCTCCTGCTGGAGCCGCTCCATCAGGTTGACCACCTGGGCCTGGATGGAGACGTCGAGCGCGGAGACCGGCTCGTCGGCGATGACCAGCTTCGGCGAGGTTGCGAGCGAGCGGGCGATGCCGATGCGCTGCGCCTGGCCGCCGGAGAACTCGTGCGGGTAGCGGTCGATCTGCTCGGGGATCAGCCCGACCAGTTCCATCAGCTCGCCGGCCCGCCGGCGCGCGTCGGCCGCGCCGAACCCCTGGAGCAGCAGCGGCTCGGAGATGATCCGGGCCACCGTCTGCCGGGGGTTGAGCGAGGAGTACGGGTCCTGGAAGACCATCTGCAGGTGCCGCCGGTGCGGTCGCAGCCGGGCCTGGGAGAGCCCGCCGATCTCGGTGCCGTCGAAGGTGACGGTGCCGGAGGTCGGGTCGAGCAGGCGGACGATCATCCGCCCGGTGGTGGACTTGCCGCAGCCGGACTCGCCGACCAGGCCGAGCGTCTCGCCCTTGCCGACGTCGAAGCTGACGCCGTCGACGGCCCGGACCGGGGCGCCGGGGCGGCCGGTGCGCCCTCGTCGACCGGGGAAGGTCTTCACCAAGTCCCTCACGGACAGCAGGGTTTCGGTCATGGCCGGGCTCCTTCCGGCACCAGTGGCAGGTGGCAGGCGGCCTGGTGGCCGGGGGCGAGCGGGCCGAGCTCTGGTCGTTCGGCCAGGCAGCGGGCGTGTTCCTCGGCGGTGGCGGCGTCGGTGCGGGCGCAGCGCGGGGCGAAGGAGCAGCCGGGGGCGGGGGCGATCAGCGACGGCGGGCTGCCGGGGATGGCCCGCAGCGGGGCGTCGTCGGTGTCGTCCAGGCGCGGCAGCGAGTCCAGCAGGCCGCGGGTGTACGGGTGCCCGGGGGCGGCGAACAGCCGGTCCACCGAGGCCTGTTCGGCGGCCCGGCCGCCGTACATGACCAGCACCTCGTGGGCGACCCGGGCGACCACGCCGAGGTCGTGGGTGATCATGACGACGCCGAGGCCGCGCTCCTGCTGGATGCGGGCGATCAGGTCGAGGATCTGCGCCTGGACGGTGACGTCGAGGGCCGTGGTGGGTTCGTCGGCGATCAGCAGTTCGGGCTCGCAGGCGAGGGCCATGGCGATCATGACGCGCTGGCGCATGCCGCCGGAGAACTGGTGCGGGTACTCGTCGACCCGCCGGGCCGGCTCCGGGATGCCGACCTCGGCCAGCATTTCGAGCGCCCGCGCGCGGCCCGCCCTGCGGTTGGCCTTGAAGTGCACCCGGTAGTGCTCGGCGATCTGCTCGCCGACGGTGTAGAAGGGGTGCAGGCTGGACAGCGGGTCCTGGAAGATCATCGCGATCCGGCGGCCCCGGACGGCGCCCAACGCCCGTTCACCGAGCCCGTTGAGCTCCATCCCGTCGAGCCGGATCGAGCCGGTGACGGCGGCGCCGCGGTGCAGGCCCATGACGGCGAGCGAGGTGACGGACTTGCCGCTGCCGGACTCGCCGACCAGGCCGAGGGTCCGCCCGGCCTCGACGGCGAAGGAGATGCCGTCCACCGCCCGGACGACGCCCCGGGGCGTGTCGAAGGAGACCCTGAGGTCGTCGACCTCCAACAGAGTCATCAGTACCTCACTCTCGGGTCGACGTACGCGTAGAGCAGGTCGACCAGCAGGTTCGCGGCGACGATGAAGGAGGCCGCGAGCAGGGTGACGCCGAGGATGACGGGCTGGTCGGAGCGGACCAGCGCGTCGTAGAACAGCCGCCCGACGCCGGGCAGGCCGAAGATGGACTCGGTGATGACGGCGCCGGCCAGCAGGCCGCCGAGGTCCATGCCGAAGATGGTGAGGATCGGCGTCATCCCGGAGCGCAGCCCGTGCTTGACGGCGACGGTGCCGGGCGGCAGGCCCTTGGCCCGGGCGGTGCGGATGTACGGCTCGGCCATCGCCTCGATCATCGAGTTGCGGCTCTGCCGGGCGTACATGGCCGCGTACAGCAGGGCCAGGGCGATCCACGGCAGCAGCAGGTTGGAGGCCCAGGCGACCGGGTCGTCGGTGAACGCGTGGTACGCGGGGTACGGCAGCAGGCCGGCCGTCCGGACGACGCCCCAGATCAGCATGATCGAGGTGAAGTAGACCGGCAGCGACGCGGCGCCGACCGACGCCACCATCAGCGTCCGGTCGGTGAGCCCGCCCTTGCGCAGCGCCGAGGTGACGCCGGCGCCCAGGCCGAGGACCAGCCAGAGCACGGCCGCGCCGATGGCGAGCGAGACGGAGACCGGCAGGCGGTCGGTGAGCAGGTCCCAGACCGGCAGCGAGTACTCGTAGGAGTAGCCGAGGCAGGGGAAGCCGCAGTGGGTGGCGCTGGCGCCGCTGCCGTAGTCGCGCCCGGCGACGATGCCGGTGAGGTAGGTGGCGAACTGCTCCCAGACCGGCTTGTCCAGGCCCATCGCCGCCTTGACCTCGGCGACCCGTTCGGGGCTGCAGGTCTTGCCGCAGGCGGCCACCGCCGGGTCGGAGGGCAGCAGGTAGAAGATGGTGAAGGTGATCGCGCAGACGGCCAGCAGGATGCCGGCAGCGGCGAGCAGTCGGCGCCCGAGGTAGAGGATCACGGCCGGCCTCCTCGGGGGTCGGGGGAGAGGATCACGACCGGCCTCCTCGGGGGTCGAGGATGTCGCGCAGCGCGTCGCCGAGCAGGGTGAAGGCGAGCACGGCGAGGAACAGGAAGACCGTCGGGATCAGGAAGTACGTCGGGTCGGTCTCGTAGTGGACGATGCTCTCGGCGATCATCTGGCCCCAGGACGGGGTCGGCGGGCGCACGCCCACGCCGAGGTAGCTGAGCGCGGCCTCGGTGGCGATCATGCCGGGGACGAGCAGCGTGGTGTAGGCGATGATCGGCCCGGAGACGTTCGGCAGGATCTCCCGGGTGAGGATCCGCCAGGAGCGGGCGCCGCCGACCTTGGCCGCGTCGACGTACTCGCGGTGCTTGAGCGAGAGGGTCTGGCCGCGGACCACGCGGGCGATGCCGGGCCAGCCGAACAGGCCGATCACCAGGGTCATCAGCAGGATCCGGTTGACGTCCTTGGCCACCGACATCATCGAGATCATGAAGATCAGGGACGGGAAGGACATGGTGAGGTCCATCAGCCGGGAGAGCACGGCGTCGGTGCGGCCGCCGAAGTAGCCGGCGGCGATGCCGGTCAGGGTGCCGGCGACCACGACCAGCACGGTGGCGGTGAACGCGATCAGCAGCGAGGTCTGGCCGCCGTGCAGGACCCGGGCGAACAGGTCGCGCCCGGTCGCGGGTTCGACGCCCAGCCAGTGCCGGGTGCCGATCCCGCCGAAGTCGCCGATCGGCAGGCCGCCGAGGTAAGGGTCGATCGCGCGTTTGTCGAACTCGTCGGGGGTCCAGCCGCCGAGCGCGCTCAGCGGTCCGGCCAGGGCGGTCAGCAGGATCAGCAGGGCGACCGTGACCAGGCCGAAGCGGGCCGAGCCCCTGGCCCACAGCTGGTCCCAGACCAGCCGCCACGGCCCGCGGCCGGCGGCCTTCGCGGGGCCCGCCGCCGCGACCGGCGCGGCGGCGGGCTCAGTGCGTGTGCTCATCGCGGACGGCCCCTCAGCCCTTGCTCTTCGAGGGGTCCTTGAGGCCGATGGTGGCGAAGTCCCACTGGCCGGTCCAGACCGGGTGGCCGAAGGCGCCGGCCACGTTGGTGCCGGCCAGCAGCGGGCGGCGCAGCCAGAGCAGCGGCACGGTGGGCGCCTTCTTCAGCAGGTCGTCACTGAGCTGCATCCAGGCCTTGTTGGCCTCGGTGACGTCGCCCATCGCGTTGATCTGGTCGATCCGGTCCGAGGTGGCCTGGTCGCGGAACTGCTCGACGTTGCCCTGGTTGCCCTTCTCCTTGATGGTGCGGCCGTCGAAGACCTGGGGCAGGAAGGTGGCACCCGACGGGTAGTCCGGGCACCAGCCGAGGATGGCGAGGTCGGGCGCGTTCTTGGTGTCGCCGATGGTGTCGTAGTAGACCGACGGGTCGGCGGTGGTGATGGTGACCTGGATGCCGACCTTGGCCAGCGACTGCTGGAGCGCCTCGGCCCGGGTCTTGTCACCGGAGGAGACGGTCAGCGAGACCTTGAGGTCGGTCTTGCCGGCGTCCTTGAGCAGTTGCTTGGCCTTCTCCGGGTCGCCGGTCGGGGCGATCTTCAGGGTGTCCTGCTTGGTGCCGCCGGTCAGCGCGGGCGGCAGGTAGGAGGTGGCCACGTCGGCCGTCGCCGGGCCGCCGAACGCCGTGACCTGGGCGTCCCGGTCCACCGCGTACATCAGGGCCTCGCGCACCTTGGGGTCGTCGAACGGCGCCTTGGAGGTGTTGGGGTAGAGCATGTCGGTGCAGCCCTGCTGCTCGGCGATCAGCCGGGATTTCACGTCCGGCTTGGGCAGCACCTTGGAGATGGACTCCGGGCGCAGCGTCGCCCACTCGATCGTGGAGGCGTCCTCGCCCTCGCTCGCGATGATCCGGTCGTCGATCTGACCGGCCTTGAGCCCCTCGACGACGACGATCCTGTCCGGGTAGGCCTTGCGGACGGGGTCGGTGGACTGGTCCCAGTTGGTGTTGCGGACCAGCGTCAGCTGCTTGCCGCGGTCGTAGGTCTCGATCTTGTACGGGCCGGAGGAGAACGGGCGCAGGTCGTACTGGGTGCCCTTGTCCTGGGCTTGCGGCACCGGGGCGAAGGTCGGCAGCGTCGCGGTGGAGGAGAACTCGGCGACCGGGCGCTTCAGGTGGAAGACGACGGTCTTCTCGTCCGGGGTCTCGATGCTGGCCAGGTGCTCGCCGTTCAGCGGGCCCTTGTAGTTCTCGCCGCCGGCCAGGTACTGCTGGGCGTAGTCGGGGCCGCCGGTGAGGTCCGGGGCGAAGGAGCGCTCGACGTTGTACTTGACGTCGGCGGACTTGATCGGCGTCCCGTCCTCGTACTTGACGCCGTCCTTGAGGGTGAAGGTCCAGGTCTTCCCGCCGTCGGAGGAGCGGCCGAGGTCGGTGGCGAGGTCGGGGACGAGCTCGCTGCCGGCGGCGCCCGGCTCGGCCTTGAAGGTGACCAGGGTGCGGTAGAGCAGCCGGATGCCGAAGTCCATGTTCGGCATGGTCCAGTTGCGGGCCGGGTCGAGGTGGGCGAAGTCCTGGTTGGACAGGACGGTGAGGGTGCCGCCCTTGACCGGGGTGCCGCCGACGATCGAACCGGACGCCGCCCCCGGGCCCTTGGTGCTGCCCGCCGCCGCGTCGGCGCCGCTGTCGCTCTTGTCGTTCTTGCAGGCCCCGAGGCCGAGGGTGAGGGTCGCCGCGAGGGCCGCCGCGAGGGCGGCGTGGGTGCGCCTGGTCATGTGCAACTCCGCTGTGGGGGGCCTGCCGTGAAGCCCGTGGTCCGCCCCGGGAGGTGATCCGGGACCCGACCGGGAGGCGACCTTCGAGGTCTGGCCGCTCCGCGGTGTGACCCGTAACATAGTAATGTGAAATTGCACTGCACAAGAGGTGACGCCTCCCGTTACCGAGCTGTGTCCGGGCCACACCACCCCCACCCCTCCTAGGAGTTCACCGGTGACCCACCGCCAGACCGGCCTCAACACCGGGAGCCACGACCTCCCCGTCTCCCCCGCCCTCGACGCCTTCATGGGCACCCGCTGGGCCGCCACCCCCCTCCCCGCCGACCAGCGCGCCCCCGGCCACGACCGCCTCCCCGGCCGCCACGCCCGCCTCTCCGCCGCCTTCCCCGGCGAACGGCTGATCGTCCCCGCCGGCCGGCTCAAGGTCCGCTGCAACGACCTCGACCACCGCTTCCGCCCGCACAGCGCCTACGCCTGGCTCACCGGCCTCACCGGCGAGGACCAGGCCGACCACGTCCTCGTCCTCGAACCGACCGGCCCCCACGGCCACGAGCCGGTCCTGTACCTGCGCCCCCGCTCCCCCCGCGGGGGGCACGCCAACGGCGCCGAGTTCTACCGCGACCGCCGCTACGGCGAGTTCTGGGTCGGCCGCCGCCCCGACCTCGCCGAAGCCGCCGCGCTCACCGGACTGCGCACCGAACACCTCGACGACCTCGACAAACTCCTCACCGGCCCCCAGCCGCCCACCCGCGTCCTCGCCGGCACCGACCCCCTCGTCGACGAAAGCACCGGACGCCCCGGCGCCCACACCGCACGGGACGGCGAACTCGACGCCGTCCTCGCCGAGTTGCGCCTGGTCAAGGACACCTGGGAGATCGACCAGCTACAACTCGCCGTCGACCACACCGTCACCGGCTTCCAGGACGTCGTCCGCGCCCTGCCCACCGCCCTGCGCCACCCCCGCGGCGAACGCTGGATCGAGGGCGTCTTCGACCTGCGCGCCCGCGCCGAGGGCAACGGCACCAGCTACACCACCATCGCCGCCTCCGGCGCCCACGCCTGCGTCCTGCACTGGATCCGCAACGACGGCGCCCTCGACCCGAACTCCCTGCTCCTGCTGGACGCCGGCGTCGAAACCGACACCCTCTACGCCGCCGACATCACCCGCACCCTCCCGCTCAGCGGCACCTTCACCCCCATCCAACGGCAGGCCTACGACCTCGTCCTCGCCGCCCAGAGCGCCGGCATCGCCGCGCTACGACCCGGCGCCCGCTTCCGCGACTTCCACAACGCCGCCATGCGGGTCATCGCCGAAGGCCTCGCCGACTGGGGCGTCCTGCGCATCCCCGCCGAACAGTCCCTCGCCGAGGACAACGGCCTCCACCGCCGCTACACCCTCTGCGGCAGCGGCCACATGCTCGGCCTCGACTACCACGACTGCGCCAGGGCCCGCGCCGACCGCTACCTCGACGGCACCCTGGAAGCCGGCATGGTCCTCACCGTCGAACCCGGCCTCTACCTCCAGCCCGACGACGAAACCCTCCCCCTCGAACTCCGCGGCCTCGGCATCCGCATCGAGGACGACCTCGTCATCACCCCCGACGGCGCCCACCTCATGTCCCACGCCCTCCCCCGCACCGCCCCCGCCATCGAATCCTGGATGGCGAGCCTGCTGGATTGAACCGTGCGAACCGGGCGGACGATCAAGCCACCTTGATCGTCCGCTCCCCCTGCCGAACGGCCACCTCGACCTCCCCGCCGATCGCGGCGGCGTACGCCCGCAGGTTGTCCAGGCTGTCCACCTGCCCGTGCTCGATCTGCGACACCCGCGCCTGGCTCACGCCCATCAGCGCGGCCACCTCCTTCTGCGTCAGCCCGGCCCCCTTCCGCAGCTCAGCCAGCTCGTACCCACGGATCCGCGCCAGCGTCTCCTGCCGGATCCGCGCCCGCTCAGCCTCCGCCTCCGGCGTCGCCAACGCGGGGTTGAGACGCTGCGCCTCGGCCCACACCTCGGTCCAACTACGGCCTTTCATGCGCGCGCTCCCTCGTCCTTCTCGTTGACGTACTGCTCATAGCGGGCCTCTGCCAGCGGGATGTTGACGTCGTACCACCGGGACCACTCCCCGTTCTTGTCGCCGGCGACCAGGATGATCGCCTCCCGCTCGGCGTCGAAGACGAAGAGCATCCGAATCTCGGACTGCCCGGCCGAGCCGGGCCTGAGTTCCTTGAGGTTGTGCAGTTTGCTCCCCTGGATCCTGTCGACCATCGGGCGCCTGAGCAGCGGCCCTCTCCGGGCGAGCAGCGTGACCGCATCAGCAATCTGGTTGGCGGTGTCCGGATCCTTGACGCAGATGTCCAGGAACCAGTCGTTCACCGGACCAACGAGTGTGATCTCCCACATGGGGCAAAATTAAGTTGTCCCTTATACGTTACCGCGCGTTTTCCGGCCTAATCCACCCTTGCGAGGGACGACACGCCCCGACCGCGCGCGCCGGGCGCACTACCCCCGCGCGGAGCGCCACAGCTCCGCGATCAGGTCCGCCGCCGGGCCCGTGCGGGTCTTCCGGTGGGCGGTGCCGGCCCAGAGGTGCATGGACCGGAGGTCGGCGCGGCGGGTCGCGGCGGCGCGCAGCGGCTGGGTGAGGTGATGCACCTCGGGGTAGGCGGGCGGGGCGTACGGGCCGTGGCGGTCGATGAAGGCGTTGCGCAGACCGCGGGCCGGGCGGCCGGTGAAGGCCCTGGTGACGGCCGTCTCCGGGAGTTCGGTGAGCGCCGCCCGGTGCGCGGCCGAGGTGCCGGACTCGTCGGCGCGCAGCAGGGCCGTCCCCAGCTGCACCGCCGCCGCCCCGGCCCGCAGCGCCGCCGCCACCGCCGGTCCGTCGCCCAGCCCGCCGGCCGCGATCAGCGGCAGCGCCGTCACCGCCCGGACGGCGGGCAGCAGCTCCAGCAGCGGGGCGTCGCCGGGCTCGTCCCCGATCCGGTGGGTGGCGCGGTGCCCGCCGGCCTCCGGGCCCTGCACGCACAGCGCGTCCATCCCGACCGCCTCCGCCGCCCGCGCCTCCGCGGGCGTGGTGACGGTGCCGACCTGGAACGACCCGGCCGCGCGGACCGCCGCCGCCTCCTGCGGCGTCGGCAGGCCGAAGGTGTACGAGACCACCGGGACCGGGTCCGCCAGCAGCACGGCGAGCTTGGCCTCCCAGTCGTCCCGGTCCGGCCCGATCTCCTCGGGCAGCACCACGCCCCACCGCTCGGCCTCGGGCCGCAGCCGCTCCCGGTAGGTGGCGACGGCCGCCGGATCGCCGGGCGGGGCCGGGACGAACAGGTTCACGCCGAACGGCCCACCGGTCAACTCCCTGACCAGCGCGACCTGTTCGGCCATCGCGGCGGCGCTCCGGTACCCGGCGGCGAGGAACCCCAGCCCGCCGGCCCGGTTCACCGCCGCCACCAGTTCCGGGGTGGACGCCCCGCCCGCCATCGGCGCGCCGATCACCGGCACGGAAAGTTCATCGAGACGGACGGCCATCGGGGTCCTCCACTCCGGGATACGGTTCGGACCCGGCCCACCCTACGCTCAGCGGATCAGCCCCCGCCCGCGCGCCGCCCGCACCGCCGCCGTCCGCGAGTCCACCGCCAACTTGGTGTAGACGTGCACCAGATGGGACTTCACCGTGGCCTGGCTCAGGTGCAGCCGCTGGCTGATCTGCTGGTTGGTCAGCCCGTCCGCGACCAGCCCCAGCACCTCGGTCTCCCGCACGCTGAGCGCCGCCGACGGCGTCCGCATCCGTTCCAGCAGCCGGTCGGCGACGCTCGGCGCCAGCGCCGAGCGGCCCGCGGCGGCCGCCCGGACGGCCTGGGCCAGTTCCTCCGGCGGGGCGTCCTTGAGCAGGTAGCCGGTGGCGCCGGCCTCCAGCGCGGGCAGGGTGTCGGCGTCGGTTTCGTAGGTGGTGACGACGAGGACCCGGGGCGCGCCCGGCCGGGCGGTGATCGCGGCGGTCGCCTGGGCGCCGTTCATGGCCGAGCCGGGCCCGAACTGGAGGTCCATCAGCACCACGTCGATCCCGCCCGCCGCGGCCAGTTCGACGGCCCGTTCGGCGGTCGCGGCCTCGGCGGCGATGGTGAAGTCCGGCTCGCCCTCCAGGACGGCCCGCAGCCCGGCCCGTACCACCGGGTGGTCGTCCGCCAGCAGCAGCCGGATCACCGCGCCGCTCCCGCGCCCGCCGTCACTGTGCTCGTTCACGCCCCGGCCTCCCTCGTTCCGCCCGTTCACGCCCCGCCCGCCTTCGCCCCGCCCGTCGTCACTCCGCCCGTTCACTCCCCGCCCTCCGTCACCGGCAGCTGCACCGCGAGCGCCGTGCCCCCGCCGGGCGCCGACTCCACCGTGAAGGTGCCGCCGAGCGCCCGCGCCCGGGCCCGCATCGACGGCAGCCCGAACCCGCCGTCCCCTCCGCTGCGCCCGGCGACCGCCACCGGGTCGAATCCGGCCCCGTCGTCGAACACGTCCAGCGCCACCTCGCCCTCCATGTAGCTGAGCGTCACCTCGGCGTGCGAGGCGTGCGCGTGCCGGACGGTGTTGCCGAGCGCGGACTGCGCGATCCGCAGCAGCGCGACCTCCTGCGGCACCGGCAGCCGTACCGGGTCCCCGGAGACGTGCAGTTTCACCGGCAGGCCGCTGTGCGCCGCCGTGGTGGCGCACAGCCGTTCCAGCGCGACCGGCAGCGGGTCGCCGTCGAGCGCGGGCGGGGTGAGCGCGCGGACGAACCGCCGGGCCTCGTCCAGGTTGTCCTGGGCGGCCTGCCGGGCCTGCTCGACGTACCCGGAGGCGGCCTCGGTGCGTTCCGGCAGGGCCCGCTGGGCGGCCCGCAGCAGCAGCTGGATGGAGCTGAGGCTCTGCGCGAGGGTGTCGTGGATCTCCCGGGCGAGGCGCTCGCGTTCGGCGAGCACCCCGGCGGTGTGGTGGGCGGCCGCGGCGTCGGCGCGGGCGGCGGTGAGTTCGTCGATCAGCCGGCGGCGCTCCTCGCTCTCCCGGTACAGCGCCTGGTAGCCGAGCACGGTGGCGGTGGCGACGGCCGCGCCGAGCGCGGGTCCGATCGCGGCGGGCAGGCTGAAGGTGTGCTGGTGCCAGGACCAGGCGGCGATGGCGGTGGCGGCGGTCAGCCCGACAGCGGCGAGGCCGCCGCGCCGCCCGAGCAGGTGCAGTTCCAGGAAGTACAGCGGGAACGCCAGCCACACCCCGTCCTGGGTGGCGATCAGCACGCCCACCCAGGTGACGCCGAGCAGCGCCAGCCACAGCGCGGCGGCCCGGCGCGAGCGGCGGACGGCGGCCAGCCGGGGGCCGACGGCGTACACGGCGGCCATCGCGGTGGCCGCGGCGGCGACGGGCAGCGGGTCGCCGTCCCGGCCGACGGCGGCGCGGGCGACGGCCAGGGCGAGCAGGCCCGCCACGAGCAGGTGCAGGCAGACCTGGAGGACGCGGGCGACGGGGGTGGTGCGGGATCGTTCGGTCGCCATCCGTCCAGCCTAGGTTCCGGACCGGGCCCCGGCATCAATCAAAAGGTTGAACTCCGCTTCTGCCCTTTGATGCCGAGGATGCAATCCGCAGTGCGATGCCCGCGGGACCCCTTCTCCGGGACGGTGGAAGCGTCGGAAGCACTCGTTCAGCAGGAAGGCCCACCGTGTTCGTCGCCTGGAGGGATCTGGGGTTCGCCAAGGGGCGGTTCGCCCTGATGGGGACCGTCATCGTGCTGATCACCGTACTGGTCGGTCTGCTGTCCGGACTGACCGCCGGACTCGGCCGGCAGAACATCTCCGCGATCACCGGCCTGCCCGCCGACCACCTGGTGTTCGGTGAGCCCGCCGACGGACAGAAGCTCTCCTTCACCGACTCCCAGGTCACCCCCGAGCAGTGGCAGGCCTGGTCGGCCGAGCCGGGCGTCACCTCCGCCCAGCCCCTGGGCATCACCACCACCAAGGCCGCCGCCGGCACCCGCACCACCGCGCTGTCCGCCTTCGGCGTCCCGGACGGCTCCGCGCTGGCCCCGCAGGGCGCCCGGATCGCCCCCGGCCAGGCTGTCCTGTCGAAGACCACCGCCAAGAACCTGGGCGACCTCGCCCCCGGCGCCGACCTCACCCTGGCCGGCCACCGCCTCCGGGTCGCGGCCGTCTACGGCGACGCCGCGTACAGCCACACCCCGGTGATCTGGACCAGCCTCACCGACTGGCAGCAGGCCGCCCCCGGCGGCGCCGGCCACGCGACCGTCATCGCGCTCACCACCGCCAAGGGCGCCGACCTGCACGGCGCCGACGCCCGCCACGGCACCGAGACCCGCACCCGCGACGACGCCCTCGCCGCGATCGGCTCCTACACCTCCGAGAACGGCTCGCTCCAACTGATGCGCGGCTTCCTGTTCGCCATCTCGGCCCTGGTGATCGGCGCCTTCTTCACCGTCTGGACGATCCAGCGCAGCGGCGACGTCGCGGTACTCAAGGCCCTCGGCGCCTCCACCCGCTACCTGCTGCGCGACGCCCTCGGCCAGGCCGTCCTGCTGCTGGTGCTCGGCACCGCCGCCGGCACCGCACTCGCCCTGGGCGCCGGCGCGCTGATCGGCTCCGCCGTCCCCTTCGTCCTCGACGCCCCGACCCTGCTGCTGCCCGCCGCCGTCATGATCGCGCTCGGCGCGGTCGGCGCCGCCCTGTCCATCCGCCGGATCACCTCCGTCGACCCGCTGACCGCCCTGGGGAGTGCCCGATGAGCCTGACCCTCGACCACATCACCCTCACCTACCCGGACGGCGACGGCCGGCTCACGGCGCTGGACGACGTGTCGCTGACCGTCCCCAAGGGCTCGATCACGGCCGTCGTCGGCCCGTCCGGCTCCGGCAAGTCCAGCCTGCTGGCGGTCGCCGCCACCCTGATCACCCCGGACACCGGCCAGGTCGTGGTGGACGGCACCGACACCACCGGCCTCGGCCGCGCCGAACTGACCGCGCTGCGCCGCACCCGGATCGGCATCGTCTTCCAGCAGGCCAACCTGCTGCCCTCACTCACCGCCGTCGAACAGCTCCAGGTGATGGCCCACCTGGACGGCCGCTCCCCGCGCACCGCCCTCCCCCGGGCCCTGGACCTGCTGGGCGCCGTCGGCCTGCGCGACCAGGCCGCCCGCCGCCCGCACCAGCTCTCCGGCGGTCAGCGCCAGCGCGTCAACATCGCCCGCGCGCTGATGAACGACCCCACCGTCCTGCTGATCGACGAACCCACCAGCGCCCTCGACCACGAACGCGGCGCCGCCGTCCTCGACCTCATCACCGACCTCACCCACCGCCGCGCCACCGCCACCGTCCTGGTCACCCACGACCGCACCCACCTGACGGCCGTCGACCAGATCGCCGAAGTCCACGACGGCCGCCTGACAGTGCCGGCAGCGGCCTGAGCTACTTCTTCGCCGCCAGCACGTCGTCCACCGACAGCGTCACCGACGCCCCGATCGACTCCGGCAGGGTGAACGACTGCCCCGGATGGTGGACGGCGTGCACGCGGTACTCGCCCTCCTGTGGGTCAGTGAGCACCATGACCCGCTGGTTCGTCCGGTCCACGATCACGTAGACGGGTACTCCAGCGGCGGCATAGACGAAGGGCTTCCGCTTCAGGTCGTCGCTGATGTTGGACGACGTGACCTCCAACACGAGCCGGAAGACCGCCGGGTCGTAACAGTTGTACTCGATCAAGTGGTCATCGATGTCGGCATCGACGATCGCCAGGTCGGGAACGGCGTAGTCCGACGGCCCATCCGGCAGCCAGATGCCAACGCCCTGAATGACGTCGACCTCATCCCCGTCGAGGCCGGCGGCGAACAGCGCACGCATGAGGCGACTCAGCGACTTGCCGTGCGAAGCATTCGGAGGCGGCGTCACGGTGATCTGGCTCCCGACGATCTCGACCCGGTGCCCGGCGAACTGGTTGGAGATCAGCTCGGCGACTTCGAGCAGCGTCGGCTGCTCGATGGGCTCTTCCACTGCTGCGGCGGACATGGATTTCCTCCTGGCTGCCGATGTCGAGAACATCATCGTAGGGCGCGAACACATTCCGCCGCCCGATCCCCAGTCTTCACCCGAACGGGCGGTTTAGCCCCGGCTGCCCCTACCGCGCCCGCAGCTTCAGCGCCGGGCGGGCCTCCTCCGCCGCCTCGTCCTGCCCCGCCCACAGCGAGCGGACGTGGCTGAGGTGGCGGGTCATGCAGGCCTCGGCCGCCTCGGCGTCGCCGGCCAGCATGAGGTCGAGCAGTTCCAGGTGCTCCTCCGCCGAGGAGGTCAGCTCGCCGCGCTCGTCGAGCCGGTTGAGGCCGTACAGCCGCGAGCGCTTCCGCAGGTCGCTGACGACGTCGACCAGCCGGGCGTTGCCGGCCAGCCCCAGCAGGTCCAGGTGGAACTGCCGGTCGGCCTCCAGGTACCCGATGAGGTCGTGCTTGCGCGCGGCCGCGACGATCTCCTCGGCCTGCGGGCGCAGCCGCTCCAGCTGCTCCTTGGTCGCCGTGCGCGTCACCCGGCCGACGGTGGGGACCTCGATCAGGGCGCGGATCTCGGTGTAGTCGTCGAGGTCACGCTCGGTGAGCTCGGTGACCCGGAAGCCCTTGTTGCGGACGGCCTCGACGAGGCCTTCGCGGGCGAGGTCGAGCATGGCCTCGCGGACGGGGGTGGCGGAGACGCCGAAGTCGGCGGCGAGCGCGGGTGCGGAGTAGACGACGCCGGGGCGCAGTTCGCCGGAGATCAGGGCCGCCCGGAGCGCGTGGGCGACCTGGTCGCGAAGCCGCTCCTGTACGGAGATCAGGGTGCGGGGTTTGAGGTCGGCCATGGTGTTCCTCCGGGTGGGTGCAGAACACCAGCGTACAATGTCACGTTACGTTGAGTGCGCAACATTTCGCGATTCGGACACCCACCCGGACAGCCGGCCCCGCCCCCTCGGCGGCTGAGCGCCCCTGGCAGCCGGGAGCGCCCGGCGCCTACCCCCGCCGGTACACCTCCGCCGCGACCGCCAGGTCCTCCCACGCCATGCCGACGCTCTTGAAGAACCGCGGCCGCCCCGCCGGCACCAGCGCGTCGCCGCGCACCAGCTCGGCCAGGTTCCACAGCTGCCGGCCGGCCACCCCCGCCATGATCAGGTCGCCGGCCTCGCGCGCCGCCACCGTCCGCGCCTCCACGTACAGTTCGGCCCGCCCGACCAGCACCTCGTCCACCTCCCGCGCGTCGGGCTCGTGCGAGCCGACGGCCGCGACGGCGGCGTGCTCGGGCACCAGGGCGCCGTCGAACAGCGGCGTGCGCGCGGTGGTGCAGCAGACCACCAGGTCCGCTTCGGCGACGGCCTCCGGCCCGCCGACCCCGGCCGCCAGCCCGAGGCCGCGCCCGTACGCGGCGAGGGCCCCGGCCCGTCCGGCGTCCCGCGCCACCACGGTGAGCCTGGTCAGCGGCCGGACGGCCAGCAGCGCGTCCAGGTGCCCGTACGCCTGCGGCCCGGAGCCGAACAGCACCAGGTGTTCGGCGTCCGGCGCGGCCAGCCGGCGCAGCGCGACGGCGGTGACGGCGGGTGTGCGCAGCGCGGTGAGCGCGGCGCCGTCGAGCAGGGCGAGCGGCTGCAGGGTGGGCCCGTCGAGCAGCAGGTAGCTGCCGGTGATCCGGGGCAGGCCCCGGCCGGGGTTGGCGGGCGCGACCCCGGCGATCTTCACCCCGGCGTACGGGCCGGCGGCGGCCGGCATCATCAGCAGTTCGCCGGCCGGGACGGGGACGGCCGAGCGGGCCGGTGCCGGCTCCGGGTCGAACCCGTCGAGCAGCACCCGCTCGATCGCCGCCACCGCGGCCGCGGGCCCGACCCCGCCAACGCCCGGCACGGCGTACTGGAGCGGCTCAGCCGCCGTACCGGGCGGCACAAGAGGCGGCACATGAGACGACGCATGAGGCGGCGCAGCAGGGTCCGCAGGCGGATTCGCAGGAGCGGTCACAGCAGGAACCCCGCCCCCAGGTCGTCGTCCGGTTCCAGGACGAACGCGTGCTCGCCGGTACGGTGGGCGCTGCCGGTCACCTCGGTGACGACGCCGCCGTCCAGCGGGTCGCCGCCGGGCAGGACGCGGCCGGTGAAGACCGTCCCGATGACGGACTCGTGCCGCAGTTCCTCCCCCGGCGCGAGCCGGCCCTCGGCGGCGAGGACGGCGAGCCGGGCGGAGGTCCCGGAGCCGCAGGGCGAGCGGTCGATCTGCCCGTCCGCGAAGACGGTGACGTTCCGTTGGTTCAACACGCCGTCCTCCGAGACGAGTTCGTCGAACAGGATGACCCCGTACACGCCCGACAGCAGCGGGTCGCTCGGGTGCGCCACCGCCGCCGCGCCGGCCAGCAGCTCCCTGATCTCCCGCCCGGCGGCGGTGAGTTCGGGCAGCTGCGCGGGCTCGACCGCGAGGCCGAGGGCGGCCGCCGGCACGGAGGCGTAGCAGGCGCCCGCGTGCGCCACCGCGACCTCCACGGTGCCCCGCGAAGTGGCCAGCGGCAACTTCAGGGCGGCGACCCGGGTGGGCACGTTGCGGAAGGTGACGCCGGTGGTCCGCCCGCCGGCCCGGTGCACCAGCGCGGTGACCCGGCCGGACGGCACGTCGATCCGCACCCGGGCCACGCCGTCGGCGGGGGCCGCGACCCGCCCGGAGTCCACCGCCCAGGCGCCGAGCGCGATGGTGCCGTGCCCGCAGGCCGTCGAGTAGCCGTCCTTGTGCCAGAACAGCACCCCGAAGTGCGCCTCGTCGTCGTCCGGCGGCACCAGGAACCCGCCGTACATCCCGGCGTGGCCGCGCGGTTCGCGGCTGAGCAGCTGCCGGGCGTCGTCCAGCGCGCTCGGCCGGGGCGCGGTCGCGCTGCCGCCGGCGCCGAGTGCGATGGCCCGCCGTTCGGCGACGCTGTCGCCGGGGATCGCGGGCACGCCGTCCAGCACGATCCGGAACGGCTCACCGGCCGCGTGGTAGTCGACGGTGCGGACGAGCATCAGGCGCCCCCGCCCGGCAGCAGGCTGACCGTGCGGCTGACGGTGTAGAAGTCCAGCGCCGCCTGGCCCTGTTCGCGCTCGCCGTGGGCGGCGCCCTTGGCGCCGCCGAACGGCAGGTGGAAGTCGACGCCGCTGGACGGCGCGTTGACCCGGATCATGCCCGCGTCCAGCCGGTCGGCGGCGGCGAGCGCCACGTCCAGGCTGCGGGTGTGCACGGAGGTGGAGAGGCTGTGCGGGGTGTCGTTGGCGAGCGCGATCGCCTCGTCGAGGTCGGCGGCGGCGTGCAGCAGCGCGATCGGTCCGAAGAACTCCTCGCGGGCCAGCGGGTGTTCGGCCGGCACGTCGGTGAGCAGGGCCGGTTCGAGGTACCAGCCGTCCCGCTCGGGTGCCCGGCCGCCGGTGAGCAGGGTGGCCCCGGCGGCGACGGCCGAGTCGACGGCGGCCGTCAGCCGGTCCCGGGCGGCGGCGTTGATGACCGGCCCGCAGGCCGTGTCGTCGACCAGTTCCAGCGCCTTGACCAGGGCGTCGCGCAGCGGCTCGTACGCGGCGCCGACCGCGATCACCCGGCTGGTGGCGGTGCACTTCTGCCCCGCGTACCCGGCAATGGCGGCGGCGAGGTGGGCGGCGGCCTGCGCGAGGTCGGCGTCCGGCAGCACCAGCGCGGCGTTCAGCCCGCCGAGTTCGGCCTGCACCGGGACGCCGCGCTCGGTGGCGGCCCGCACCACGGCCCGGCCGACGCCGGTCGAGCCGGTGAAGGAGACCACGTCGGCCGTGTCGACCAGCGCCGCGCCTTCCTCGGCGCCGCCCGGCAGCACGGTGAACACGTCCTCCGGCAGCCCGGCCCCGGCGGCCAGTTCGGCCAGCCGCAGCGCGCAGGCGGTCGCCTCGGGCGCCGGCTTGAGCACTGCGGTGTTGCCGACCGCCAGCGCCGGCGCGGCCTTCCAGGTGGGGATCGCCAGCGGGAAGTTCCACGGCGCGATCAGCCCGGCGACGCCGTACGGGCGGCGCCGGGTGAGCAGCAGCCCGGGCCCGGCGGCGGTCTCGTGCACCGCCCCGGACGGCGCGAACGGCGCCTGCGCGTAGTAGCGCCAGATCGCCGCGGTGCGGGCGACTTCGCCGCGTGCCTCGGCGAGCGGCTTGCCGACCTCGCGCACGATCAGCCCGGCCAGTTCGTCCGCGTGCGCCTCGACCGCTTCGGCGATCCGGCCGAGCGCCGCCGACCGGGCGCCCGCGCCGGCCGCGAGCCAGCCGGGCTGGGCGGCCCGGGCCCGGGCGACGGCGGCCCGGACGGCTTCGGCGCCGGGTTCCTCGACGGCGACGACGAGGTCCGCGGGGTCGGCGGGGTTGTACGAGGTGATGGTCACGACCAGCAGCCCTTCGAAGGTGGTTCAGCGGACGTCTGAGCGGGCCCCTCCCCCGAGGCCGGCTCCTCTTTCAAACGGCTTCAAACAGCTTCAGACAGCTCTACAGCAGGAACCCGGCCGGGAACGGGTCACGCGGGTCGAGGAAGTACTGGGCGGTGCCGGTGACCCAGGCCCGCCCGGTGACGGTGGGCACCACGGCTGGCCGCCCGGCCACCTCGGTCTCCTCGACCAGGCGCCCGATGAAGGTCGTCCCGATGAAGGAGTCGTTGCGGAAGTCGCGCCCCAGCGGCAGTTCGCCGCGTGCGTGCAGCTGCGCCATCCGGGCCGAGGTGCCGGTGCCGCAGGGCGAGCGGTCGAACCAGCCGGGGTGGATGGCCATCGCGTGCCGGGAGTGTTCGGCGGTGGAGCCGGGGGCGAGCAGCTGGACGTGGTGGCAGCCGTGGATGGACGGGTCCTCCGGGTGCACCGGGCGGTCGGGGCTCGCGTTGATGGCGGCCATCAGGGCCAGTCCGGCCTCCAGGATGTCCTGCTTGCGCTCGCGCTCGAAGGGCAGCCCGAACTCGGCGAGCGGCAGGATGGCGTAGAAGTTGCCGCCGTACGCCAGGTCGTAGCCGATCGTGCCGTACCCGGGCACCTCGATCTTGGCGTCCAGCGCGGCCGAGTAGGACGGCACGTTGCGGATGGTCACCGCGGTGGCGGCGCCGTCCTCGACCCGCACCTCGGCGATCACCAGTCCGGCGGGCGTGTCCAGCCGCACCGTGGTGACCGGCTCGACCACCGGCACCATGCCGGTCTCGACCAGCACGGTGGCGACGCCGATGGTGCCGTGGCCGCACATCGGCAGCAGGCCGGAGACCTCGATGTAGAGCACGCCGAAGTCGGCGTCGGGCCGGGTCGGCGGCTGGAGGATGGCGCCGCTCATCGCGGCGTGGCCGCGCGGCTCGTACATCAGCAGGGTGCGGAAGTGGTCCAGGTGCTGCTGGAAGTGCACCCGGCGCTCGGCCATGGTGGCGCCGGGGATGACGCCGAAGCCGCCGGTGATGACCCGGGTCGGCATGCCCTCGGTGTGCGAGTCGACGGCGTGGAACACGTGACGGCTGCGCATGGCTCTGACGACTCCCGTCGGAGTGGGCGTACGGAGGTGGTGACCGTACGCCGGATCGGGTGGGTGGGGCCGGGCCGGCTGCCCCCTCAGCCGGCCCTGGTGACGAAGTCTCCCGGTTAGGCCAGGCCCTCGGCCAGCGCCTTCTCGGTGGCCGCGCGAACGGCCGCCTCGATGTCCGGGGTCAGCGGCTGGCGCGGCGGGCGGACGGGGCCGCCGGGGCGCCCGGCGATGTCCATGGACAGCTTGATGGCCTGGACGAACTCGGTCTTGGAGTCCCAGCGCAGCAGCGAGTGCAGCGACTTGTACAGCGGCAGCGCGGTGTCCAGCTCGTGCGCCACGGCGGCCCGGTACAGCGCGACGCTGGCCTCCGGCAGGGCGTTCGGGTAGCCGGCGATCCAGCCGACCGCGCCGGCCAGCGCCAGTTCCAGCAGCACGTCGTCGGCGCCGATCAGCAGGTCCAGCCCGGGGGCCAGTTCGGCGATCTCGTAGGCCCGGCGGACGTCGCCGCTGAACTCCTTGACCGCGACGATCGAGCCCTCGCCGTGCAGTTGGGCGAGCAGCGCGGGGACGAGGTCGACCTTGGTGTCGATCGGGTTGTTGTACGCGACGACGGGCAGTCCGGCCTTGGCCACGTCGGCGTAGTGCGCCCGGACGGACGCGTGGTCGGCCCGGAAGGCGTTCGGCGGCAGCAGGAGCACGGAGCCGGCGCCTGCCTCGGCGGCCTGCTCGGCCCAGCGGCGGGACTCGGCGCTGCCGTAGGCGGCCACGCCGGGCATCACCCGGGAGCCGTCGCCGGCCGCCTCGACGGCCACCTCGACGACGCGGGCGCGCTCCTCGGCGGTGAGCGTCTGGTACTCGCCCAGCGAGCCGTTGGGGACGACGCCGTCGCAGCCGGACTCGATCAGCCAGCGGACGTGCTCGGCGTACGCGTCGTAGTCGACGGAGAGGTCCGGGCGCAGCGGGATCGTGGTGGCGACCATGATGCCGCGCCAGGGCCGGGCGGTGTCGTGTGGGGTGTTGGACACGATGAGCTCCTTGGTGAGGTGTGACATTTTATTAGAGGAGATGGGCCGGAGACAAGAGTCCCCGGCCCGCATGTTCGACGGACCTTAGGCCGTGTCGCCGTCCTCGCCGGCTGGCCCGGCCGCCAGCTGCGACAGCGGCACCGGGCAGGCCAGCGGCCGCCGGTCCGGCCCCGGCTCACCCGAGCCGGCCAGGCAGGCCACGGCCGGACCGCACATCCGGCCCTGGCACCAGCCCATCCCGGCCCGGGTGAGCAGCTTGACGGTGCGCGGATCGCCCGCACCCAGCTCGTCCACGGCCTCCCGGATCGCCGAGACCGGCACCTCCTCGCACCGGCAGACGTCGGTGTCCGGGCGCAGCCAGCCGGTCCAGCCGGGGCCGGGCCGGTGGGCCGCGGCCATCAGGTCGGCGAAGTTCCGCAGCCGGGCCCGGCGGCGCAGCAGTGCGGGCTTCGGCAGCCGGTCGGCCACGGCGTGCGCGGCCAGTTCGCCCTCCACGATCGCGAGGTCCGCGCCGCCGACGCCGTTGGTCTCCCCCGCCGACCAGAGGCCGGGCACGGTGGTGCGCAGCCGGGCGTCGACCTGGAGCCCGGCTGCGCCGTCCGGGGCGGTCCTGGTGGCCGCGCCCAGTTCGGTGGCCAGGTCGATCTGCGGCAGCAGCCCGTGGCCCACGGCGACGGCGTCGCAGGCGATCCGGCGTTCGGTGCCGGACACCGGCCGCCAGTCGGCGTCCAGCCGGGCCACCGTGACGGCGGTGACCCGCTCGGTCCCGTGCGCCTCGACGACGGCACTGCGCGGGCGCAGCCGCACGCCGTGCCGCAGCAGCGTGCTCCCGTGGCCGGCGCCCTCGACGAGCTTGGCGGGGACGGCCGCCAAGGCGCCGGGGCGCCGGGCGTAGCCGAGGTAGTCGGTGGCCTCGACGACCGCGGGCACCTCGGCCCCGGCGGTGACCAGCGAGGACGCCGCCGCGAGCAGCAGCGGCCCGCTGCCGGCCACCACGATCCGCCGTCCGGGCAGCACCAGCCCGGCCTTCAGCATCGCCTGGGCGCCGCCCGCAGTGACCACCCCGGGCAGGGTCCAGCCGGGGAACGGCAGCTGGCGCTCGTACGCACCGGTGGCGAGCAGCACGGACGCGGCCGTGACGGTGGCCCGGTCGGTGGCCTCCGGTCCGCGCGTGACGTGCACGGCGAAGCCGTCGCCGGTCCGCTCCAGCGCCCACACCTGGTGGCCGCCGAGGAAGCGGACCCGCCCGGCCCGCTCGTGCGCGGCGAGCCGGTCGGCCAGTCCGGTATAGACGGACCAGCCGTGGTGGAGCCGGTCCGGGCGGGCGGCGCCGAGGCCGGGCGCGGGGTGCCGGTAGTACTGCCCGCCGGTGCTGCGGCCGGCGTCCAGCAGGACGCAGCGCAGCCCGAGGTCGGCGGCGGTCACGGCGGCCGCGAGCCCGGCCGGGCCGGCGCCGATCACCGCGAGGTCGGGGCGTCGGGCCGCTTCGGCGGCGGTCCGGTCAGACGGCGAGGTCGGCACGGCCGTTGCCCTCCTGGGTGGTGACGGTGGTGCCGGGTTCGGCGGGGAGCAGGCAGGTGCGCTGGTTGGGGCGGCCGTCGACGGTGGCCAGGCAGTCGAAGCAGGCGCCGATGCCGCAGAACACCCCGCGCGGCCGGCCGCCGACCCGGGTGGTGCGCCAGGCGAGCACGCCGTCGGCCCAGAGCGCGGCGGCGATCGACTGTCCGGGCAGGGCCGGGACGGGTCGGCCGTCGAACTCGATGTGGTGGGCGGGGCCGGGTTCGGCCCGGACCAGGTCGGCGGGGGTGCGGCGCATCGGCGGCTTCTCCGTTCCGGGGTTGGTCGACGAACGAGGGCGATCGACAGAGCGAGGCAGTCGGCAGGCAGGCAGCAGTCCCGGGCTCAGGCCCCGGCGTCCGCCGGGAAGCGGTCCGGGCGGAACGGCGCGAGGTCCAGTTCCGGCTGCTTGCCGGTCAGCTGCTCGCTGATCAGCAGGCCGGTCGCCGGGGCCAGCCCGATGCCGGCGCCCTCGTGCCCGCAGGCGTGGTAGAGCCCGGGCGCCCTGGGGTCCTCGCCGATGGCCGGCAGGTGGTCCGGCAGGTACGGGCGGAAGCCCCGGTAGGTGCGCATCACGGTGACGTCCGCGAGCACCGGGAAGAGCGCCGCGGCCTGGGCGGCGAGCCGCCGCAGCACCTCCTGGGAGAGGGTGCGGTCGAAGCCGACCCGTTCGCGGCTGGCGCCGATCAGCACGGGCCCGCCGGGGGTGCCCTCGACCACGGCGGAGGTCTGCAGCCCGGCCGAGCCGCTGGCGACGTCGGCGACGTAGTCGGCGGCGTAGACCTTGTGCCGGACGATCCGCGGCAGCGGCTCGGTGACCAGGACGAAGCCGCGGCGGGGCATCACCGGCAGGTGCACCCCGGCCAGCCGGGCCAGTTCGCCGCCCCAGGTGCCGGTCGCGTTGACGACGGCGGGGGCGTCGAGGCGGCGGCGGTCGGTGCGTACTCCGCGCACGGCGCCGTCCGGCCCCCGGTGCACGGCGGTCACGGTCTCGCCGGTGATCAGCTCGGCACCCATCCGGCGGGCCTCGCGCAGCAGGTGGGCGGCGGCGAGGGCGGGCTGGACCTGGGCGTCCTGCGGGTAGTGGAAGCCGCCGGCGAGGCCGGGGGCGAGGTGCGGCTCCAGCTCGTGCAGCCGCTCGGCGGGGATCTCCTCGGCGGTGACGCCGGCGGCGGCCTGGCCGACGGCGAAGGCCCGCAGGGCGTCCTGCCCGGCCGGGGTGGAGGCGATCACCACGCCGCCCTTGGGCTCGTACTCGACGGCCGCGCCGAGGTGTTCGGCGAGGTCGTGCCAGAGCCGGGTGCTGAGCAGGGCGAGGTCGAGTTCGGGCCCGGGCTCCTTGTCGGAGACCAGCAGGTTGCCCTCGCCGGCGCCGGTGGTGCCGCCGGCCACCGGTCCGCGGTCGACGACGGCGACGGTGAGCCCGGCGCGGGCCGCGTAGTAGGCGCAGGCGGCGCCGACCACGCCGGCGCCGACCACGACGACATCCAGGGGAGGTCTCTGGGTCTTGAGCACTTCAGTAATATGTCACATGCCATCCACCCTGCCAAGACCACCCGCCGAATCCCGCACCAGGCCGGAGCAGCACAAAAGCCCCGGCCCACCGGGCCGGAGCAGCGCAAAGGCCCCGGCCCACCGCGTCGTGCGGCGGGCCGGGGCCTCAGGGTGCGCTACCGGCTCAGGTGATGTCGTCGATCTGCTCGTGACGGGCGGCCGGCACCGGGGCGCCCGCCGTCGGCGCGGCCGAGGCCTGGACCATCTCCGTACCGGCCACCGGCTGCACCGAGAGGTCCAGCTCCGAGGCCTCCTCGTCGCTCAGCCCGGCGTCGGGGTTGCGGCGCTCCTTGCGCCTGTCGTTGAAGATCGCGATGCCCACCGCGAGGAAGTAGAACGCCCAGATCGGCGCGGCCAGCGTGAGCATGCTCACCGGATCGGCGCTCGGGGTGGCGAAGGCGGCGAAGACCGTGATGCCCATGACCATGCCGCGCCACCAGCCGAGCAGCCGCTTGCCGGTGACCATGCCGACCATGTTCATCATCACCAGCAGCAGCGGGAACTCGAAGGCCAGGCCGAAGACCAGCACCATCCGGGTGGCGATGTCGAGGTAGTCCTCAGGCGGCAGGATCGGCGTGGTCTTGTCCGGGGTGAACGAGATCAGCACGTCGACGGTGGTCGGCAGCACCAGGATGGCGCAGCCCACACCGGCCAGGAAGAGCGGCGCCCCGCACAGCATGAAGATGACGGCGTACTTCTTCTCGTGCCGGTGCAGACCGGGTGCCACGAAGGCCCAGACCTGGTAGAGCCAGATCGGCACGGTCGCGACCACACCGGCCGTCAGCGACACCTTGAGCATCCAGGTGAAACCGGCGGTCAGACCGATGTTGGAGACCTGGGCGCACTTGCCCTTGAACTGGTTGGCGGTCTCCGGTGTGCAGCGCGGCAGCGGCTCCAGCAGGAAGTTCTCGATCTGCCTGTGGTAGATCGCCGCCACGATGGTGATCACCACGATCGCCAGGACCGACTTGACCACGCGGTTGCGCAGTTCCCGCAGGTGGTCGGTGAGGGCCATCCGCCCCTCAGGATCCTTGGACGCCTTCGACGCCTTGGAGAGCTTGCTCAACCCCGGTCCTCAACTCGTGCGTCGAGGCCCGCCGGTCGACGGGCCTCCGTGGTCGCGTTCGTCACGTGCGCCGCGCTCAGCGCGGGCGGTCGCCGTCGGCCGCGGACGGCCCGGCGGCGGGCTCGGCCACCGGGCGGGCGGTGCCCGAGGCGCCCGGAGCGGCCTGGATGGTCCTGGCCGCGGTCGTCGCCGAACCGCCGTCGACCCGGGGTGCCGGAGGCGGCGTCGCGGCGGCGTCCTCCTCGGCGCCGTCCGAGCGCATGGCCTTGGTTTCGCTCTTCAGGATCCGCATCGACTGCCCGAGCGAGCGAGCCAGGTCGGGCAGCCGCTTGGCGCCGAACAGCAGGACGGCGAAAATCACGACCACCACGATCGCGGTCATCGAGATGCGCATTGCGCGACCAACCTTCACTCATGGCGACCCGTCGGGCCCCCCGCCGCGGATGGTAACCGCTGCGGATGACGCCACGACGACGGCCGCCCGAACAGGACAGCGGCCCCGGTTCGCAGTTCAGGAGCCATCTGCAGGAGCCATCTGAGAGCGTAACCCGCCCCCGCCTCCCCGCAGCAGCCCCCGTACCACCGACGGCCCTCCTGTGCTACCGAACAGGCGCTACCGAACGGGAACAACCGGACGGCCACCACCGGACGGCCTCACCCGGCGGGCACCACCCGAGGGGTGCCACCGGACGGCCCTACCGCCCCGGTACGGCCTCCGCCAGCTCCCCCGCCGCCTCGGCCAGCGCCCGCGAGGCCGCGTCCACACCCTTGGCCAGCGCCCGCACGTCCAGCCAGAGCCGGATCGCGAGCACCCCGAGGACCAGCAGGCCCGCGGTGGCGAGCAGGACGGCGGCGACGAGCATCCAGGACATGCGCCCCACCCTATCGGGCCCGGCCCCCCGGCCCGGTCCGCGGGAGAGCGCCCGCTACCCCTCGGCCGGGACGAGCCGCATGGTGCGGACCCCGGCCCCGACGAGCGCCGCGACGATCTTCTCCCCGGCCGGCTTGCGCACCGCCGCCCCGCAGAGCGGGCAGCCGAAGCTGTAGTGCGCCTGGGCCGGGGTGCGACCGAGGGTCAGCCGGAACTCCTCCGCCGGGAGCTCGACCTTCTCCCGGCACTCGGAGCAGTACACCTTGAATCTGGTCCCGGGCTCCACCGATCAGACCCGCCCCTCCCCGTCGGCAACGGTCTGCTCCCCGTACGCGGCCAGCGCCTCCAGGGCGGCCGCACGGGCCTGCCCGGCCAGCCCGGGCGGCGAGACGATCCGG
The DNA here is from genome assembly GCF_042720685.1 of Kitasatospora sp. NPDC058492. NCBI lineage: Bacteria > Bacillati > Actinomycetota > Actinomycetes > Kitasatosporales > Streptomycetaceae > Kitasatospora > Kitasatospora sp. NPDC058492. Next base: position 58,142 of record NZ_JBHXMU010000027.1, on the reverse strand, counting down.
CCGTCCCGGCCCAGCCGCAGCGCCAGCGGGCGCAGCTGGGAGGGGTCGGCGCTGCGCAGGGTGATCCGCAGCCCGCCGTCGGGCAGTTCCTCGGCCCGGTCGTGGGTGTAGTACTCGGCCACCCAGCGCCCGCCGGAGGAGACCTCGACGACCACCTCGGGGTCGTCCGCGGACGGGTTGACCAGCCCGCCGCTCAGATCGCGCGGCTCGCGTCGCGGCGGGTCGGCGGGGACGTCCAGCACCCGGATCTCGGCGACCCGGTCCAGCCGGAACATCCGGTGGTCCTCGGAGGTACGGCACCAGGCCTCGAGGTAGGTGTGGCCCTCGGTGAGCAGCCGGATCGGGTCGACCTCGCGCTCGGTCATCCCGCCGCGCCCGTGCGAGTAGTAACGCAGCCACAGGCGGCGCCCCTCGCTGAGCGCGCGGTCGATGTCGGCGAACACGTGGCCCTCCGCCTCGAAGGTCACGCCGACCCGGGCGCTGCCGGCGGCGCTCTCGCCCGCCGCGTTCTCGATCTTGACGACGGCCCGGGTGAGCGCCTCCCGGTCGCCGGCCCGCAGGCCGGGCAGCCCGGCCACCGCGCGGGCGGCGACCAGCAGCGCGGTGGCCTCGTCGGCGGCGAGGCGCAGCGGCTGGGCCACGTCGTCGACGTTGTGCCACCAGATCCGCTCGCCGTCGGTGTCGATGTCGAGCAGGTCGCCGCCGCGGAAGCTGGTGCCGCACATCGGCAGCACGTTGAGGTCCCCGATCAGCTCGCGCTCGGAGATCCCGAACGCGCGGGCCACCTCGGCCACCTCGGCGCCGGGGCGCTCGCGCAGGTAGGTGACCAGCGACAGCATCCGCCGCGTCTGGTCGATCGCGTTGCTCACGCCTGAACCCCTCCGCTTCCGTTCACCACGTCCAGCCCGGCCACGGCCCGCAGCCGGTCGATCACGTCGGCCCGCAGCTCCTCGGGCCCGAGCACCAGCACGTCCGGCCCGAACTCGGCGAGGTCGGCGCCCAGCCCGTTGCCGTACGGGATCTCCAGCTCGTCCCAGCCGTCGTCCACCCGCGCGCTGCTCAGCGCCTTGGTGCGCAGCGGGAAGCCCGCTCCCCGGCGGACCCGGACGGTGGCGGTGGCGGTGGCGCCCTCGCCCGCGAACTTGGCGACGGTGGCGCGGACGTCGACGTGCTCGGGCACGGTGCCGAGGAAGGCGCCGACCTTGGCCCGGACCTTGCCGGTGATCCGGCTGAGCCGGAACACCCGGGCGTCGCCGCGGTCGCGGTCCCACCCGGCCAGGTACCAGTGCCCGCGCCAGCACTCCAGCGCCCACGGCTCGACGGTGCGCAGCTCGCCGACGGCGGCGCCGGCCTTGCGGTACTCGAAGCCGACCGGGCGGCGGTCCCGGGCGGCGGTGAGCAGCGGCTCGAACGCGGCCTCCCGGGCGGGGATGCGCGGCTCCAGGGCGGTCCGGCCCTCGGGCTCGGCGAACGGCACCCCGGCGGCGCGCAGCTTCTGCAGCGCGCCGCTGGCCGCGCCGGACATCTTGGCCTGCTGCCAGACCCGGGCGGCCAGGGTCAGCGCGGCCGCCTCCTCGGCGTCCAGCGCGATCTCGGGCAGCCGGTTGCGGTCGGCGCGGGCCAGGTAGCCGAGTTCGCCGTCCAGGGCGCTCTCGTCGACGTCGATCACCAGGCCGAGTTCGCGCAGGTCGTCCTTGTCCCGCTCGAACATCCGGTTGAAGGCGTCCTCGCTGCTGTTCTGCCAGGCCTCGCGGTACGCCTCGATGGATTCCCGCAGCTCCTTCTTGGAGAGCGGACGTCTGGTATTCATCAGGCACAGGGCGAGATTCATCAGCCGCTCTGCCTTGGCGATCGCCATCGCTGACCCTTCCGGTGTGTCGCGCGTGCGCGGGGTGCGCGGGGTGCGCCCGCCGGGAGGTCGTCACCCGGCGGGACCGACCGTACCGGTAGCGGTACGCAGTGCAAAAGCCGCCTCCGGAGACGACCGTGGGGCGAACCCCCTAGGGGGTGGGCCCACCGGGGGGGACGACTCAGACGCCCCTCAGGGC